>JAFWDU010000001.1 GCA_017516005.1 Oscillospiraceae bacterium
CAAGGATAAATCAGATTGATACTTTATCCCGGCTGGCGAAGCTTTTTCTCCAGTCTGTTTTGTTATGCCCTTTTTCAGTCGCGCAAATTTTGCGGGACTTTTTTCATTTCAGCTATTGACTTTTGTTTGCAGGACTCCTGTTTTTTTCTTTCACCCGTATTGTATCCGTGCCAGAGAAAAAACAGGTCGCTTGGGAAGCGACATTTTCACCGTGAGGTCAGACGCGGAAAGAACTGCGCAATGAAGTACTTGCGCTTTTTCACATATTGTTTTATGATGGAACTATAATTGTTGTATCAGGCAACGAAGAAAACAGAGAGAAACAGATGCGGCGGGCCGAAAGGTCCGATGCACGCAGGGAAAAGGAGGACGAGAACATGACGCAGCTCAGTCGTCTGGGCCTCGGCTGCATGGGCATGAACATGTCCAACGCGGACCGGTCCCTGGAGACCATTCACTACGCCCTGGATCAGGGAATCAACCTGTTCAACACGGGAGATTTCTACGGGGGCGGCGACAGCGAGATGATTCTGCGGGAGGCGTTTCGCGGTGTCGCGAGAGACAAATACTGGCTCAACGTGAAGTTCGGCATTCTGACGCGTCCAGGCGGCGGAATCTACGGACTGGATGTGAAGCCCTTCAACATCAAAGCGCATCTGACCTATGACCTGCACCGCCTGGGTGTGGATTACATCGACCTGTATGAGCCAGCCCGGCTGGATGAGGACATCCCGGTGGAGGATGTCATCGGGGAGCTGGCGGATCTGGTCAAGGAGGGCTATATCCGCGAAATCGGCCTGACGCAGGTCACGGCGGAGCGGATTGACCGGGCGGCGAAAGTTCACCCGATCCGTATGCTGGAGGTGGACTATTCCATCGCGAACCGGGTCATTGAGACAGACGGCGTTCTGGAGACAGCGCGCAGAAACGGCATCGATCTTCTGGCTTTCGGCATCCTTTCCCACGGAGTTCTGACGGAAACGGAGGCCGGCGACAGAGCGTCGACCCGCCGGGGCATTTCGCCGGAAGAGAAAACGAGCCTGCTTCGCGAGGTGCGGGAAATCGCGGCGGAGAAGCAGACAACCCTTTCCAATCTGATGCAGGCCTATGTATACGCGAAGAATCCCGACATGCGAGCAATCGTTGGAACCACCCGGACGGCGCATCTGCAGGAGGCCATCCAGGCGCTGCAGCTGACGCTGACAGACGAGGAGGTCGCACGTGTCGAGGCGGCGTTCCCGGCTGAGCGCTTCCAGGGAATGGGGACGCGGAATCCCATCTTCCAGGACGGCAGAATCGTCGGCGGCTGAACAGATCGATGTTTCCCGATGCGGGGATCTGGTTCCGCAGAAAAGATTCCTTACAGAAACAGACCGGAGCGGCGCGGGGGAGAATGCCGCAGTCAGACGCAACCCCTTAGCCTGTCCGGCGGAAAGATCGAAACAGAAAAGAGGAGGTTACTATGAGCATTCCTGTCATTCGCGGCCCCAAGCGTGGTGTCTCTATTTACAGTTATTCCGGTGAATGGTGCAAGACCATGAATCTGGAAGACTGCTTCAAGGACATGTACGACATGGGAGCCCATGGAATTGAGATCCTTGCAAATGCACATATCTACAGCTATCCGGAACTGTCCGACGAGTATCTTGCGGAGTGGCAGCGGCTGTGCACAACCTATGATGTGGAGCCGGCTGAATACGGTCACTGGATTGACTACCGCCTGTATAAGGACAGAACCATGACCAAGGAAGAAGCTCTGACCATGCTGGAGCGGGATTTCCGCATTGCCCACGCCCTGGGATTCCGGATCCTGCGCACCAAGATGGGCGTCGTCGGACCAGGCCTTGTGCCGTTCCTGGAGTGGAGAGACTGGATTTCCGCAGCATTGCCCCTGGCGGAAAAGTATGACGTGGTCATGTGCCCCGAAATCCACGCATCCACCGTTCTGGCGGACCAGATGGTTCAGGACTTTGTGGAATTTGTCGACAAGACCGGAACCAAGAATTTCGGCCTGAATATTGACCTGTCCGTCTTCCAGAACCGTTTTGACGTACCCGGCGTGCTTTCCTGGGCGGGACGCGCAACGCCCAAGTACTCCAAGCCCGAGGAAATTATTCCGCTGCTGCCGTATGTCTACTGCATCCATGCCAAGTTCAACAAGATGGACGATGATTTCAATGAACTGACCATTCCGTATCCTGAAATTCTGAAGATCCTGGTGGATCATCAGTGGGACGGATATATGGTTTCCGAATATGAAGGCGAGAAGAAGGACGTTCCGGGATTCGTTTCTCAGGAGCTGCGCAAGCAGCACGTCATGATGAAGCGCATTCTGGGTTATTGAGAAGGAGGCTGCAACAGATGCTTGAACAGGAAGTCATTCAGTACCGCGGATTCCACAACCTCTTTGACGAAGAAGGCAATGCAGTGGGCTTTCAGGTCTGCGTCCGTTCCGATTACTATCGGGGCGTCTGGCTGAGCCAGCTCCGTCCCGGCCGCGTGATCGTGGATGGAGAGCTATTCCCCTGGAACACCATTGTCTGGAATATCAACGGCGTGGACTATACCACAGATGAACTTGCAGTCTGCAGCGACAAGTTCTGGCGCAACAGCGACGTGGCTATTCTGAAGGTAAAGAAGCCTGGCGGCCTGGCACAGGGATTCCACGATGTTACGGTCCGGTTCTTTGCCAGCGCATCCTACCTGAGTCCGTCGTCAGAGATGGATGATTCCAGTGAGCGCACGACGTTCTACGGCGGCACCTATACCAGAAATCACATGGTGATTGTCTGATCCCGGAAAGGGAAGGACAGCATTTTCCTGAGACATGAAAAAGCTCCCTGAGAGGCCGGACCAGCTTGCAGGAGCATACAGCAAAAGCGCTGTGAAGGAAGGAGATTTCTCTTCGGAATTCACAGCGCCTTTATTTGGGAATTGTCATCTATAATTCAAGTACATGTGCTATACTATGTACGTGTCGGGAGCCGAAGACCTCGACAAATTCCAATTTGTCTATCCAAATTTCTGAAACACGTTGTTTTCCTGCATTTCTCGCAGGTCTGCTACCATAAAGCGCCTCCGTTTTCCCTTGTTGGCAAAACGAGGAAGCAGCGTTTTGCGCATCCTGTACAGAGAATGAATACCTCGACGATTGAGAGCGAAATGCACCCCTCGCACAAATCGCCGGATTCATACGAGGGGTGATATCTCGGGTGGTCTATGCTGTTGTCCCGGAATTCCCGTTTGCTTTGGCAAGGTAGCGCCGGATTTCTTTCACCATCTTTTTGTTTTGGAAGTTCGCCTCAATTTCGTCCATATCCACGGTACGCCCGGAAAGGATCCCTTGGATCAGCACCTCCGCATACATTACCTCCCGGGTCATAGGATCCTTTAGATACGTCAAAAGGTCAATATTCATTTTTTCGTTGATCCCCTCGATCATTCCCACGAAAAAAGTACAGTCTTCGCCGAAAAGCTTTCCTATGCTTTCCATATACTGAAAGCCGGTTGTAACGTCCTCAAGCCTCATAAGTCTGCGCTCGACTGCCGCGAGACTTCCTCCGTTGAGCAGCTTATCTGCCGTTGTATTCAGTA
>JAFWDU010000002.1 GCA_017516005.1 Oscillospiraceae bacterium
AAATGAAGGGTAAAAACAAGATTTCGTCAGTAGTTAATGAGTGAGGGAACTGAGGATGTCTAAGTTCGAAAACTAAGTAAATACAAGGGTTTCGGGCAACAAGGCGGGAGAGTACGGTCTCAAGGCCGCCCGCCGCGCTCCGCAGTTCAGCAAGCGCTGATTTCAAGTCAAGAACACCAAAAACCCTGGAATCTCAACGGTTCCGGGGTTTTTCCATTCATATCTTCTGCTGTTGACAAAAGTGCGGGGACAGCATATAATAATAGCTGTTACATAACGATAATTATATAACAAAGGAGGATCGCGCATGCCGCCAAAAACAAGAGTCACTGCGGAGATGATCCTTGATGCTGCTGTGGAAGTAGCCCGTCAAAGCGGTTTTGAGAATATCAATGCCCGGACGGTTTCCGGACAGCTGCACTGCTCCACTCAGCCGGTGATGTATCATTTCTCGACGATCGACAGCCTGAAGAAAGCCGCCTACAGGCAGGTTGATCACCTGCATTCGGAATACATGATGAACACGCTTCCCGGACAGGATCCAATCCTTGGGATCGGCCTGAACTATATCCGCTTTGCCGTGGAGGAGCCGCAGCTGTTCCGCTTCCTGTTTCAATCCGGATATGCGGAGGAGAACAATTTTCTGGAAAGGGGATTCCGAAGAGCTGATCCCGGTGCTGACGGCGATGCAGGAAGGTGCCGGCCTGACCATGCAGAAGACCAGAAATGTATTCATCACTGTCGCGCTATTTGCCCACGGATATGCAAGCATCATCGCCAACAATCATTTGGAATTCGACGAAAAGCTGATTGCGCAACACCTTGAACGGACGTGGAACGGCGCAGTGTTCGCAGCGGCACAGGAGGAATAAGATGAAGGTCATCCTTTACGACCTGGGTCCGGAGTACGAAGACCTGATCAAAGAAAAATGCGGCCGCGCGGTCGCGGCGGACGGGAAATATGCGCCCTGCCAGGGCTGCTTCGGCTGCTGGACCAAACATCCGGCGGAGTGCTTCATGAAGGACAAACTGCAGCAGATCTGCCGCGTGATCGGCCAGGCGGACGAACTCGTGATCGTCACGAAGAATCTCTATGGCGCGTACAGCGCCGCGGTCAAGAACGTTCTGGACCGTTCCATCGGGACCTCCACGCCCTTCAGCACCTACCGCGGCCGGCAGATGCACCATACGCTCCGTTACGGAAAACACGATCTCTGGAAAGTGGTCGTTTACGGAGAAGTGAGCGAGGCGGAGAAGGCCGCGTTCCGCTGTATGGCTGAGCGGAACGCGGTTAACGACGGCTATGCGCGGTCCGAAGTCATTTTCCTGAAAGATCTTGCGGAACTGGAGGCGGCGTTATGAAGACGGTACTCATCAACTGCAGTCCCAAAAAACGCTTCTGCGCTTCCGCATATTTCCTCTTTCTGCAGCGTCTCTTCGTCTGCGAGGAAAAAGTGAATGAAAAGCTGCGTACGCCCGCCGACTGCGCCCGCATTCTGGAGCAGCTCCGGGATGCGCAGGCGGTGGTATTCGGATTGCCGCTCTATGTGGATGGCGTTCCGTCCCACGTACTGCGCTTTCTGGAGGAGATGGAGGTCTTCTGCCGCGAGAACGGCTTGAAATTCCGCGTTTACTGCGTCGCCAACAACGGCTTTATCGAAGGAAAGCAGAACGAACCGCTGATGCAGGTCTTTGAAAACTTCTGTGTGCGGGCAGGCCTTGCCTGGGGCGGCGGCGTGGGGATCGGCGGCGGCGTCATGCTGAACGTGACCCGGATCCTCTTTTTCGTGGAGATCGCGCTGCTGGCGCTCAATACCGTGCTGAGTGCGGTAAGTACCGGAAATTTCTTCCCGAAGGAAGCCTGGCTCAGTTTCGCCGAGAGTACAGCGTTGTTGCTGTATTTTAACCTGGGCGTACTGTTTTACCTCTTTGGCATGGGCAGAGCAATAGGGAAGGGAACGGCTTTCGGCAAGAAATACACCCGTATCCTGATCCCTTCTTTTGTTTTCATCCTGTTTGCCGATATTTTTTTCACCATCATTTCTCTGCTGCAGGGCGGCATCTTCCGCGGATGGCTGGCAAAGAAAGAATAAGGAGCCATATCTATGTTTGATTCCATAAAAAATGACAAGGTCAAGATCATTACACTCATCGGCATGGCTGTCATGCTCATCGCGGTCGCGGTCAAAGCCGCGACATCCTCCGTTATTGCCGCCGCAGTGATCCACATCGCGGGACTGGCAGGTTTCTTCATCATCGAGGGCATTGAGAAAACGCCCGATGCCGAATCCGGGCTCAGCTTCAAACGTTTCTTTTCGGATATAAAGAAACCGTGGGTCATCCCTCTGATCCTTTTCATGCTCGTATTGTCCCCCGCAGAAATCCTTCTGAGCAAGGCGGTGTTCGGCAGCGCCTATATAGACCATGTGCTGGGACGGGTAAATGTGCCCGGTCTTGATCAGCTTCTCCTGCTGCTGTTCAATCAGATCGTTTCTGTTCTCGGAGAAGAGATCGAATTCCGCGCGTTTTTTGTGGGAAAGGGCATGAAGCGCTTTTCGTTCTGGCCGGTGGCTATTGTCGGGGCTGTAATCTTTGCCGCAGCGCACTATGCCGCAGGCCCTGCCGGGATCGTTGCGTGGGACCTTGCCGGAATCTTTATCGACGCGATCCTTTTCGCGATCCTGTATCGCAGGACCGGCAACTGCCTGATCAGCTTCATTCCGCATTTCCTCAACAATATGATTGGATTTTTCCTTGTGCCGATTCTGTTCGGGTAAAAAAGGCATGAAGAGTAAAAGCCGGTTTCAGACAGTAGTTAATTACTGAGGGAACTGATCGGGAGGACACCGAAAAAGCAGGTAAACACCTTGGCTTCCGGCAACAAGTCGCGCGAGTACGGCCTCAAGGTTGCACGTCGTGCCCCGCAGTTCTCGAAGCGCTGATTGCAGCTTCAAACAGTCAAAATGCTCCGGAACCATTGGTTTCCGGGGCATTTTTATGCCTGGATCTTAGAGAAACTGATACTATCAGCCAAAAATGAAAAAATCCCCCTGCGCAAGGTATTGCTTGTTACGCAGCGTTATATTGTAGAATAGATGACGAAAGGAGGCAAAACGCTATGCCAAAATATACGACGGGAGAGCTTGCAAAGCTTTGCGGCGTCACTGTCCGAACAGTTCAGTATTATGATACCCGCGGCATCCTGATCCCCAGTGAGCTTTCCGAAGGTGGGAGACGGCTCTATTCGGAAGACGATCTGAAGCGCATGAAGATCATCTGCTTTCTGCGTGAATTAGATCTTCCGATCGACGCGATTTCTCAGATCCTGAAAGAAGAACATCCAGAGAAAGTAATCTCATTGCTGATCGAACAGCAGGAAAAATCTCTTTCAGATGATATCTCCAAGAAACAGGAAAAGCTGGAAAAGCTCCGCGAACTGAAAAACGGACTGAGTAGCAAAGCAGAATTTTCACTTGAAACCATCAGTGACATAGCGGTAATCATGGAAGGCAAGAAAAAACTGAAACACATGCGCTGGATGATGATTCTGACCGGAACCCCGGTCACGGCGCTGCAATGGTTTTCCATCATTTTCTGGAGCGTCAGGGGCATCTGGTGGCCGTTCGTTGTCTGGGTGGTGACGGCTGCTGTCTGGGGCACACTGATCAGCCGGTACTACTTCAATCATGTGAAATACATCTGCCCGGAATGCCACGATATATTCAAACCTACACTGAAGGATGCGTTCTTTGCGAATCATACCCCGACAGCCCGCAAGCTGACCTGCACTTCCTGCGGTCACAATGGTTTCTGCGTGGAGATCTGGGGAGGAAACGATAAATGAGCGCATTTGAAAATATCGTCATCGGCAAAAGCAGCATCCCGTCGCTGATCATTACGGTCATTCTGATGATCGCGATTCCCGTAATCTCTTTCCTTTACTGGCGCAAAAGGCATAAACAGCAGACAAGAATGAGCTGGCTCATTGCCGGCGCTGTCGGATTTCTTGTTTCCGCCCGTGTGCTTGAACTGGGCATTCATTACTTCTGCATCATTGCGGATAATCCCGTTTCCCGGTTCATTAACGGAAACACAGCAGCCTTTGTCCTTTACGGGATCACCATGGCCGGCGTTTTTGAGGAGTGCGGAAAACATATCATTCTGAAATATATTCTGAAGAAAAACCGTACCCGGGAAAATGCGGTTCTGTACGGGATCGGCCACGGCGGAATAGAGATATTGGCAGTCATTCTGCCTCCGATGATCACCTATCTTGCTGTTGCTGTACTGTTTTCCCGGGGAGATACTGAAAACGCGCTCAGGACGCTGAATATCACCGAAGAAACAGCTGCAGCAGCGCTTCCGTCTGTTCAGGCGGCTGCTGCATTTCACTACGGGGCGATGGCTATGAACGTCATCGAGCGTTTGTTTGCGCTGCTGCTCCACATCGGGCTTACTGTCACCGTATATTATGGTGTCGTAAAAGTAAGAAAAGCCTGTCTGCCGATGGCGATCCTGCTGCATATGCTGATGGATACGTTCCCGGCGCTGTATCAGAGAGGTCTTGTGCCGCTGTGGAATGTTGAGGTATGGGCGTCTGTGTGGACTGTCGTAGTCGTGTTCATTGCTGTGAAGCTTTACAGGAAAATGAAATTGCCATCTCAAACCGAGAACGTATAACAAACCGCAGTCTCAACTTCCCTTCGAGTCAGGAGAATGGGATAGATTCGGACTTTTAGGTTCTATAATAAATGCTGAGGTCAGGAAAATAACTGACCCCAGCATTTTTTTGGAACCTTTATTATGCCCTACTTGACACTAACACCAACAACTATGCTAAGAAAGATTTGTGCTATTCTACTTTTCGCTCCCTTGCCACAACTACGAATCGACCATCTTCTGTGTGATAATTGCATGTTGACAGTACAAGAATTGCATCTCCAAATTCAGCGTCTACTCCAGTATCATATAGTGCGGATTGTTTTACAAGACGAATATACTCTTTGAATGTGTCCTCATCAGCCAGATCATAATACTCGTAATAACGAAATGCATTCTGGTATTCCTCATCGAGATAATAGACTTTGCTGAGGAACACCGCCATCACTTCATATTCGTGGCGTTCATGAAGGGTATCAAACTGAATAACAGGATGCTCTTTTTGATATGCAGCGTTCATATAAGGAAGAAGCTGACCAAACATGGTTCCATTCTTCATATTATGACCATAGATCAGGAAATAGTTTTCATTCCCGGACCAGTTTCCGTCAAGAAATGGAACACCGCTGTTGGAATAAGTACCGTCAAAAGCAAGATGCAGATAGTGTTCCGGCTCTTCCGGGGTGAAAACAACCGGATAATCAAACGCAGTTCCTTCAATGGATAGCCATCCAAAATAATCTGGATTCAATTCATAGATAGGTTGATACTCAGGCAGAAGATCCTCCGTTGTGTTTTCCGGATCTACCAATGGTTCACTTGAGTGATCCTGCACTTCGTGCTCGATATTTACTGGTTCCTCTTCCCTTTGCATTCCAGATGCATCGATCGTTTCTTTTGGTGATTGGCTATTATTCTCAGATTGCGCATGACGTTTTATTGCTGCCAATTCCAGGAATGCGTTATTCTCATTTCTTGCCTGGATTAGTTCAGATGCCACCTTGTAACCGGAAAAACAAAAAATCCCAACAAACAGAATTAGTAGAATTGTAAGGATCGGGCTAATGCGGTGCTTCACACCGGAATGTCTTCCCTGATACACAACATCAAACTTCCTTTCGTGTGTCAAGTGGAAAATGCGGCGGCAGCAATATGCCACCACCGCATTTTAAGTCATAATTGCCTGATTGCGTCGGTGATTAACCGCGCTGACGCTTTCTTCTGATAACCAGAATGGCGCAAATTGCTGCTGCACTGATAACAAGCAAAGCAATCCAAAGAATCAGATTCGTGTTATCTCCGGTTTTCGGAGTTGGGGTGACTGGCGGTCTAGGTGGTATATCAATGCCACGATAGACATTCGTAAACACCGCTTTATCCACTTCATTACCAGTGGCATCCTGATATTCCACATCCACATAGACCTGATATCCGATAAGATAAACCTGAATCGTCATGGTATATATCATCGAATCATAGCTGTAACTGGTATTATCACCGGGGATTTCGCGAATCGTATAAGTATAGGTACTGCCAGCATCAGATTCATAGAAATACATAGTGCCAAACTCATACTCGCCCGGTCCATATTTCGTCATATAGAGGGCACCTGTGTTTGAATCCACTTTTGCATCAGGATTAATCGGCATTGGGGCACTAGGCTGATTTGGAATCATCACAAAAGTAAAAGGATCATTCGCTGGTGCAACACCGTTTCTGGAAGTAACGATCTTCTTCACAGGAGGATCATACGTGGTTGGAGGAATATAGGGTTTTTTATAAACGTTGTGGAACAAAGCAACGTCAACCTTATTCCCCTTATCATCTTCCAGAACAACAGTAGACGTGACAACATCATCTTCGTTAAGAATATATACGGTCAGTTTGTATGTCGTCTTGTCATAAGAAACGGCATATGGATCATTGCCGGGTAGTTGTGTAATCGTATAGGTATAAACACCCAGTTCGGAGAAATCCAAGCTTAAATCAAATTTGCCGACACCTTTGACAGTTTTTTCATAAACGCCGTCGCTTGATCCTTCTGGAAGCGGCGCACCTGTACTTTCTGCTTCAACTTTAATTGTGACAGTGTCATTTTGACCAGGTCCTTCAATTGTAACCTGAACAGGAACCTTGACATTCAACACAGTCTCTGTTGAAGCAGTTTCTCCTGTTTCACCGTCAGCAGCATATACTGATACCGAAAGCAAAGACAACATCAGTAAAACTGCAAGGGTAAGACTTACAATTCTTTTATTCATACCAGAACTCCTCCTATTCGGGCTTTCTATGTCGAATCATTTGTGTAATTACAACTGTTCTTGCATCTGAAAAATCCGAAGAACAAGTAGATAGCGCAAGAAATTGAGTATTCTCATCCGGTTGTGGTAAAACATCCCGACAGAAAACTGAATTATCCTTTATGAATGAAAGCAAAACGTCAGCATTTTGATTCATGTTGACATCAAATATGATATCATCAGAAGCTGAAACAACTACAAGTGCAAGCACTTCTAAATCATAGACCGCACTGACAGTCATCAATTGGCCGGTAGTATTATTCTGAAAAAACTTTTCATCCCGATATAGGTCCAAATCTCCAAACATATTGCTGTTAGCCATATGATGTCCGTAAATAAGGTTATATGTATCAGAAAAATCCTTATTGTTGGAACAGTCAAGGAAAATGCTTCCAGCGAGAGCAAAATTTCCATAGACATCCGTATTGATATAAGTAAAATTGGAATCTCCTTGCAGAATAGGAAAATCAATGCTAGTTCCGTCTAAAGTAACCCATCCTCGAACATCCTGATTGATCGCCAAAAGCTCGTCAAAAGTAGGGCCAGATTCAATATCTTCAATCAATACCGGTTTGAGTTCTTGCATCTGAATCATAACACTTCGAGCCTCATTATAGACATGATTATTGTCCCAAAGTGCATAAGCGGAATATGATCCAAAAAGCAATATTGCCAAAATCAAGATAAGGCTCACAAAGGAATTAACCAAACGAACACAAGTCCGTCCAAATGACATGTTTGGTAAACTCCTTTCTGGGTCTTTTCCCTTTCTTGTCTGCCAGCGGGAGTAACCCACTGGCAGACAAGAGGAAAGAACAATCAATCGGTTAGTAATAGGAAGAATAAATGATATCTAACTCAAACTTCAGCGTTATGACGCTTTTTCAGCAGCATAACAATTACAGCAGCCACAACGACAAGTGCAATAAGGATGTACGGCAGGCTATCGAGGGAAATGCCTGTGTCTGGAGTGGTATCATAATCATTGGTGAACGCTGCAGTTACTTCAGCAGCCTCAATCTTACCACTATCATTTGTTTTTGTGGGGGTATAGTTCTCTACTGCAGTTTCAACAACAGTGTATTCAACACCATATGGAATATTGTCGATGATGAAAGTTTCACCATGCTTCAAATAGATTGTGTCGCCGCTCTTAACTGTAGTTACAGCAGCATCATTTCCGGTTGCACCATCCGCACTATCTTTATTCACAGGATATTCAGCATTCGCATCTCCACCAGTAAAGGTAATCGTGAATTCGAAATCCATGGTCTTATCGCCGAGTTTACCAGTAACGGTCTTAGAAATCTTCAGCGTACCAGCGGAATACGTGTTTTCGATGCTAGTGACCTTAGTGCTGGTAGCGCCTTCTGCAGGAACCGTATTGAGAGAAACGGTATCCACTTTCAGCGCACCAGGAGCAGCACCCTCGGTTTCATCATTGAAGACCGTAACCTTCAGAGTGTAAGAATTGGCATCATATGTAACACCGGGGGTTGCAGCAGTGCTGTCTTCCTTCAGTGTATACTCATAAACACCGGGCTTGGTGAATTTAGTCACATCAACAGAAACAACAAATGAACCAGCTGTACCGTTTTCAGAAGCAGCACCTGCCTGGAATGATGCTGGGGCAATAGTAACGGCATCATCAGGTGCTTCACCAACAGCCACGGGATCACTAAATTCAAAATCTTCAGCAGGGCTGGTTCCAGCACTTACCAGTTTGTAGACTTTCCCTATTGTCCATGTCCCATTTTCACCGGCAGGAAGTGTATTTGTTGTAGCTGCAAATGCAACAACACTAAAGCTAAGCATCAAGGCGATGGCCAGGATAATCGAGAGTACCTTTTTCATATTGAAATTTCCTCCTTTAGAATCTCTCTAAAATAAATGCTATTTCAAACATCCATTCGGATGGATAAAAGGGTTTCAAGGAGTCTCACAACTCCCTTCGGCGTAAGATCGTAATAACTTTTCCCTGCACCTGTGTAAAGCTAATTGCCCCAAAGTCTCGACTGTCGTAAGATTCCGTCCGGTGATCTCCCAAAAGGAAAACCGCGTTTTCAGGAACCCTAAAAGGATATGTAAGAGGCTCACGTGCATATGTCGGATATACAATTTCACCGCTTTGCACGGTGCCATTCACAATTAGCGATCCGGTATCACTGAGCGATACGACATCCGTGGAGTTTGCAGCTATCCGACCAATGTACTGCTGACCATTCACAATGCAAACAACTACATCACCTTTGACATATTCCTTCTGCATTCTGAAAGCAATCACGAGGTCGCCATCCTTCAGTGCGGGAAACATGTCCTGGCCCTTGACCTGAGTAATCAGAAACACATGAGTCAACAGATACCATCCCACAAGAACAATCAGGCCAATGCGAAGAATTAATTGAAACAGTTCCGTACGGAACCGAACCGATTCCAACCGCATTGAAATGATCTTCGCAGGTGTTAGGGATGCATTTACACGTTTGTTAGTCGAGGCGATCACCGCCTTCTTCGAGCCAATCTATCTGATAGTTAGATTCGGATCTATTTGCAGATCGTTTGGCTTCTTCAATCAGAGTATTGCAGCGTATACGCTCCGCTTCCAATGCTTTCGTATAGAGAGCATCAAGTTCAGATATTTTTCTCCATACTGTCCGTTCATCCACGCCGCCAAAGATACGGCGGCGGAAATGAACATTCTTCAACCAATTAATGATCTCGGTGCGTTCTTCAAGCAAAGACTCAGAACCTTGTTCCTCCCTAGATGTGCTTGAGATGCGCTTACCTGAATATTTTGAGCCTGCCATAGGTTGTTATCGAACTGTTCTGCGACGGCGATTAACAATCATCACAACAAAAGCAGTCGCGCACAGTGTGAGGATCAAAACAAACGGAAGGGAAGCAAGCGAAATACCGGTATCGGGAATTGTATTCTTAGTGTTGATAACAGTGATTGTACCAGCTTCTGTGACCTCAAAAGCAGTTGCATCTGAGATATCAGTCACTGCACCACCATCTGTTGCTTTAAAAGTAAAGCTTTTATCGTAATCGTCTGCGCCCGTTTCAGATATCGAAAGAACTGCACCAATAGGAACATCAGTCAATGCAATAGGCTCGTCACCGTCAGCAAGTTCGATTGTCTTCGTCGTTACGGCTGTTTCACCATCCATAAAAGCTTTACTGCTCGTAATAGTGATTGAGAATTTCTTGGTTTTATCGCCCATTAATCCATTGACAACCTTATCAATCGTCAAGTCAACAACATTACGAGTGTTGGTACACACAACAACAGATGGATTATTACTGTCGATAGTGCCTGTAGCGGTTGTTCTTCCTTCGTCATCAAATGAACTTGTGAAATTATTTGGCTGGTTTTCCGTAATACGGAAATTCAGGCCTTCAGGTAACCCAGAAATTGTAATAGTCTGACCGTCTGTTAACACTACCTGTGCTTCACTATTGGCATTAAACGTAACGGGATCAGCTGCTTGATCGTTGATCTTCGCTTGGAACGTACCATTGAGACGACCATCCACAGCAATCGTGAATGAGAACCTTACCGCTTTATCCTCTTCAACTTTGGATACAACTGTCTTGGTGATGCTTAAATCACCGGTCTTCCGTGTGTTAGTAAAAGCAGCAGCAGACTGAGTGGTTGAAATAGTACCTTCCTCGCCTTGGGCTACGATATTAAAGTAATTGAGAGAAGTGTCTGCTGTGGAAGTTTCTGCAACAGTATAACCGATTCCAGCAGGTAATCCGATGATATTAACAGTATCTCCATGCTTCAACAAAATGCTAGCTTTACCATTCGTAAAAGTAACGTCTTCTCTGGGAGCCGTATTGAGAGTTGCATCAAAACTACCATTTAGTGTATTGTCACCCAAAGTTATCGTGAATTCAAAATATCTACTACTGTCTGAAGTTACAGGACTTGATACAGTCTTGCTAATTGAAAGATTGCCAACCTCACGAGTGTTTGTAAATAAAATTGTATTTGTCGGTTCAGAAACGGTGCAGCTATAAGAACTATCATTCTCCGTTGTATCGCCGCATGTGACGCTAGTTGTAAAGAGCTCTGCATCCGCTTCAGTAACTGTCAAAACGGCACCAACAGGCACAGTCAATACTTTTTCTCCATTATGCTTTAATGAGAATGTAATTGTAGTGCCTGGATTCTCACCATAGACAGCAGTAAAATCAAAGGACTTATCATCAGGATTATATCCTTCGACAACCTTTTTTACAGTAACATCAGTGGTCTGTTTGCGATTAACGATCTTGCCACCGTCAACATTAGTCTGATAGACAGAAATCGTCGAACCATTATACATTGGATTCTGATCCACATACGGCTTGTAATCATCCGGCCATATCGACTCAGCAACCATATAATGTAACTGATGGCCAGCTTCAGATAACAAGGGTAGTCTCGGCCACAAAGCAGTCCATGCCTCAGATTCACCATTCGTATCTGCCTCGCCATTCAGCTCGATTGGAGAAATGGTGATTGTTTCTGTCTGAAGCACATCATCAACATAAAGAAGTTCGCCGTTATCATCTAGCTTTGGCACGTTTACTTCCGTTACCTCAGTAATCTCTCCATCATCGCCCTCTTGACAATACAACTTAAACGTGACTGTTGTGTCTTTAGGAGCATCGATTGTATTTCCGTTATAATCTGCCCACGCCTTCTTTGCTTCCGCATGAGTAATGCTTGCGTGATACGCGTATTTGTTTGTAACGGTAACCGAAGGAGATGATGTGCTCGGTAAAGTTACAAAGCCACTTGTAGAGACTTTATTAATCTCAACAGCTGGATCTTGATCCGTTGCAGGATCGATTATAGTATGAGCTTTAACAGCTTGGATCGTATATCGAACGTTGCCGTCATCATCAACATACTGATTTCCTGTATTTGTATGTTCCCAAACAGACCAGGTACCTGCTGGAACCTTTTCAAACGTTACCGATGAGACAAATGTCCCATCGTCATTTGTCAGGTAGCCGCCCGCTCCGTCCGGAATTCGAACTTCGCCATTTACGACACGAATCTCTTTGCAGATAATTGTTCCGGTTGCACCTGGATACCCATCAGTCCAATACATTCCGTTGCCGTATAATGCCAGATAATACGTCCCATCGATTCTGTTTTTGTTGATGTCTTCAGGAATATCGACTTCCTTGATAACTGTAATCCTGTTTTCAGTATTTACGATTTTCCAATTATTCTCGTAGGAGTAAATATCATTAGCCGATGGTTCATGTGAAATGTACTCTGGCCATGAAGTATAGCCGATATTAAGTTCCAGATCCGACGCACCATTGTATCCTTCAGGCACTGTTGTTTCACTCAATAAATAAGTGCCCCACGGTAATCCGGTAAATGTAAACTTGTTGCCATTTTTTGTGGGTACTGTTCCATCACTTAAGGAGAACATGGCATCCGTTAACGCATTTCCTTTATCATCAACCTTCTCAAAGCTAAAGTCGTACAGTGTGCCTAAAACAGTCGGAACAGGGAATGTAACACTTCCTCCAACATAATTGAGAACTGTTGGACCATTTACATTATATATGTCACCGCTATTAAATCCGCTCTTCGTTACATCCAGCTTGACCTTATAAAGAATCTCAACAACATTATAGGCCCACCAACTTGTCCTGATTACTGTGGTTTCTACTTCCTTAATTGGTTCTTTTGTCGTATCCTCATTTTCGGTTTCATATGTACTACCATCTTCATTTTGATATGTATAAACATACGATGTCTCAGGATCGGATTGGACTTTAGGCGATATTAGGGGATCATTTTTTGGATTAATAGTCCAGGTAACTGTCGTTCCAGGTTCAGTTGCAGCAGAACTCGGTTCTGTAACGTTGCTATTGCCATCGGAAAGGCCTTGGTAGGTAATATACGAACCCATAGGATCATTGATCTCAATTGGGTTTTCGGAATCACCAATAATCACTGAAGTCGATACAGTGGTGGCTGGCTTAATCACATGTTTGAACAGCGCATTATATGACATTTCTGTCAGATAGCAATTCGCTATGGGCAATCCATCCTCACCTATTGGCAGTATTGCAGCATCTCCAGAAAGATCATAATCGTTTCCGTGAAAATAATTAAACAGAATAATCCAATTGTTATCATCGATTTTCAGATACAGCACACCGTTAGGATTTCTCTGCCGAATTACTGGACTTGCGATCAGTTTTCCATTATACCAGATATTCACCCTATATCCCGGTGCTTCGTTATCAACCGGAATCTGATCTACGCTTCCTTGGTACTTCTTTGAAAGTTCACCAGCATGTGTCCCATTTGGTTTGTGTGGATCATATGCCTCATTATTTTCCTCTGTCGTACTGTCATATATAGTTTTAGGATAGACATTAGATGAGCCAGACCAGTAAAGACCACTTTCTACACTAATCATTTCCGTAATAGATTCCGTTGTCACTATCTGTTCATACAATGCATCCGCAGACAGGTAAACAAGAAACTCATTCTCGGTACCAGTTGGAATCACGTTCTTCTGGACCCTAACAACTTCTTTCTCAGGTTTGGCATCAAGAAAACCTGACACGGTCTTATCGATGTGCGTATTGCTTTCATATTCTCCGCTATTGATCTGCCATTCATTGGCATTATTGATATTGCGCCCAACCATAATGGATCCTTGAGTGCCGCCACCATCATCACCTTTGCTGCCTACCGCAGTCCACTGGGTCGGAGTTGCGTCAGCAGAAATGGATGTAATCGCAAATGTCGAGAATTCTTTTGTGTCAAACTCCATGGTGCTGTCGGATACTGTGACAACTTCATCCACTACGCTGGCATTGTCTTCGTCATCTACATGAACGATAATTGATTCATCTGCCTCTGCAATCAAATCAGAAGTCAGAATCACTGTTACAGGAATGAACGGCTTGATTTCTTTCCCTGCATACCAGAAAGAGATATCTACCGCTAAGATTTTCTCTACAGTGCCATCCACCGCGTCCTCAACTGCAGAATAGACGTTTTCATCATAGACTGGAGCGACTGCCATTTTTGTATTCTCTGGAAGTGCACCTTCCGGTGCATATACGAACACGTCCACGCCGTTCGCGCTATCTTCGAAACGCTGTACCGGCTTGGCAAGAGTTTCGACATCAACAGCCTCGTCCTCAGAAGATAAAACATCTCCCTCCACAGGCGTGGCTACCTCATCGTCGATCTGCTCTCCATCCGGAGTGCCGACTATCACTTCTTCGACTGGGTCGTTTTCTCCGTCCGCTGCACGGACACTATTCGCCAGTCCCATAGCACCAAACAGCAGCACGGCAACAAGCAGAAGACTCATCAGCCTCTCGAAAGGAGCATTTTTCTTTTTGTGAGTTGCTCTCTTCATAATGTCATCCTCCAGTCACTATCTTATATCTGTCACACGATCGGTCCTCCGCAGACGCTAGGACTCGTTCGCAGATTGTTTACCAGTTCAAAGATTTTTCCCATCAAAATTTCGTTTCAAAACTACTCTCTTGAGCGAAAAACCATTACAGTGATTATTCCGCACAACTTATCTGTTGAATTATACTCTGATCAAAATATCCGCGTTTCCGAATAATGCATCCTATCTGTTTCAATCCATAAAGTTTCGACTAAATCTGTTAGATTAAACACTAAAATCAAAATGAATTATACGTAGCTGCCAAAAACAGGTTTAACCTGTCCTGTTCGTGGCTTCCTTTCGGCTTGAACACTCTGCATGTTACATAACGTGCTTTGAAAGTTCTCATACAGCACGAAACTGCTACTGTCTTTAACATGTAGAGAGCACGAAATAGCAAACCGCACCCTTGTTACAATTTAATATACAACACAAACAATCTGAAGTCAACAATGGATTATGTGAAGTCGAAGCCAATACGCTGACTAAAAACAAATAAAGTGGATAATATAATTTACATGAAACACATATTGTAGTCATATTTCAGCAGACATACCAAATAATGGAGCACTAGACATGGAAGAATGCTTCATGCTCATTGATGTTTTTCAAATGAGTTGCATTTAAGCAAAAACACAGTTATGTTAACCATTAATTTGGGTTCAAATCATCGACTACTTATTCTAAATCAGACGTATATCCGCATAGCCTTATTATCCTCGGAATTGAAGAAACGATGATGAGAGTTATTGTGTTCTTATACCAATTTGCTGGATATGATGAGGGCTTTGAAGCGATTCAGCTATTGTCTGTGATCTTCAGACAATAGCTGAATAAAAACGGGGTCTGAAAAAGCGTGTCTAATGACGAGGAGCCAAGACTCATCATCCATCTCATACAAATCAAGCAAAATGCAGGATGATGTAATTCACTTAAGCTGCTTCTCCTTCTGGAAATCAGTTCCTCTTCGGCCAATAACGTAGACATACAGAGAAACTGCAAATTACAGTTCCCCTGTATGTCTCTTCCTTTATTTGCGGAATCTGGAGAGGAAATCAATTGTTTCCTGCTTTTGGGGATGTCCGAACATATCTTCCGGGCTTCCCTGCTCGCAGATGACACCATCGTTCATATATACTACCCGGCTGCTTACTTCCCGGGCAAATGCCATCTCATGGGTCACCACCAGCATAGTCATGCCGCTCTCAGCCAGTGTCTGCATAACGCTCAGAACTTCTCCAACCATTTCCGGATCCAATGCTGAAGTCGGTTCGTCAAACAGCAACACTTCTGGATCCATTGCCATGGCGCGGGCAATTGCGACGCGCTGTTTCTGACCGCCGGAGATCTGTCTGGGTTTGGCATTCACATAAGGCGCCATGCCGACCTTCTCCAGATACTCCATTGCCCTGTCGCGGGCTTCTTCCCTGCTTCTTTTCAGAACACGGAGCTGTCCTACCATGCAGTTGTCCAGAACCGTCATGTTGTTGAACAGATTGAATGACTGGAATACCATTCCCACATGGGAGCGATAGCTTGCTGGTTTCGTACCGCGCTCCAGGACATTCTTCCCATGATACCGGATCTCTCCCGATGTCGGTGTCTCCAGCAGATTGATGCATCGCAGAAGCGTGGATTTTCCGGATCCGGACGCACCAATAATACTGATCACATCACCGGTGCTCACCGTAAAATCAATGTCACGGAGGACCAGATTGGACCCAAAGGATTTGGAAAGGTGGTTGATCTGCAGAATCGGATCACTCATTTCACCGTTCCTCCTTTCGGTCTGCTCCCAGCTCGCTGACACCGCTTTCCAGACGTCTGTCCGTCTTGCGGCCCTGCCGGATTGCCTCGTCCTGTTCAGCCTGCCGGCGGAGATTCTCGCGCATCATGCTCTTTACCGCTTCCGGATTCTGCTCATCAAACGGTGTGCCTCTGCCTGGGAAGTTATAGGTTCCGGCTGTCATGGTCAGTTGATCCGTCTGAACCAGCTCGTAGCTTCCCGCACCGTCCATCTTCTTCTCCATCCACCGGAGAAGGAAGGACGCAATCAGGGTCATGGTAAGATAGCCCACCATTTCAATGGTGGCTGACGGGAAATACAGATAGCTTGCTCCGACCGCTGCGCGGTGTGCCGCAAAGAACTCCGTAAATCCGATGATAAACATGACGGACGTGTCTTTTACATTGATAATGAAGTTGTTGCCGATCTGCGGCATAATGTTCCGCAGCGCCTGCGGGAGGATGACGCTGGTCATGGTCTGCACATGATTCATGCCGATCGCCATGGCACCTTCCGTCTGTCCGGGATCCACGCTGATGATACCGCCTCGGACGGACTCCGCCATATAGGCGCCGGTGTTGATGGAAACCACGACGATTGCCGCCGCCCAGACGGAAGTGAACTTCAGCGCGTTATCGGTAAAGTACGGCAGGCCGTAGTACAGGAATACTGCCTGCAGAACCATGGGGGTTCCGCGGAACACTTCCACATAAACCCGTATGATCACCTGGATCAGCTTCAGGACAAACCGCTTGAGCGGATGATCTGATTTGCTGTAGGGAATCGTGTTCAGAACACCGCAGATGAAGCCGATGACACAGCCGATCAGCGTGCCGACCAGTGCCAGGATCAGGGTATTCCGGATGCCGCCCAGATAGGCTCCGCCGTACTTGGCCCAGAGCTTCGCAATATCAGACAGCAGCTGCACAAACTTATTCACTGGAATGCTCCTTTCGAGCTGATAAAATGTCAAGACACCGCGGCAGACGGAGTATGTCCTTCCTGCCGCGATGTCTGAGGACATCCATTATTCTTCGCTCAGAGGCTGAACGGAAATCGCCTGATCCATCAGGGCATTGAAGTCGTCCGCAGTCATGGGTGCCAGAACCGCGTCGATGGCTTTCTTGAGTTCGGTGTTGCCCTTCTGCATGGAGATGCCGATGTTGACTTCGCCTTCATCCACTTCGAAGTTGTCCTCGCTTCCCGTGAAGTCCAGAACAACCATATCGCTGTAGGCGGCAACTGCGCCGAGCGCGGTGGGCATATCCGTGCAGATGAAGTCCACCATACCGGTTTCCAGAGCCATCAGCATGGCAGGCGCGCTCTCCGCCGCGGTGAGTCTGTTTGCGCCGGGAATCTGGGGCAGCATGTTGTCATACCAGATGGTCGCGTTCTGTGCGGTGCAGGATGCACCCGAGAGATCAGAGATGCCCTTCGCGTTGGCATAGGGGCTGCTTTTCAGAGTGACGCAGACAATGGAGGCGTAAAAATACGGGCCAGCGAAATCCACCTGCTCGGAACGCTCCTTGGTCATGGACTGACCGGCAATAACCGCGTCAAATGTTCCGGTCTGTACGCCGGGAACCAGCGAATCCCAGTCGGACTGGATCACTTCCAGTTTCCAGCCGTTGGCTTCGCAGATCTTCTTGCCGATCATGATGTCGTAGCCGTTTGCGTAGGAGTCGGGAACATTGGCAACCGGAACAGCTCCGTTAGAGTCATCACCCTGGATCCAGTTGTAAGGAGGATATGCGCACTCCATTGCGATGGTAAGAACGCCGTCCTCCAGGCCCTTCGGCACAGTTGTCGTCTCATTCGCCGGTGCGGCCGGTTTGGCACATGCTGCCAGTGACAGCAGCATCAGAAGCGCCAGAGCAATTGCTGCAATCTTTCTCATTTGTTTTCCTTTCCGAGCCTTTCCGCTCTCCGGCGTGTTCTCCCGCCGGCAGGTGAAATAAAAAGCGAACCGCTTTGCGGGCGGTTCACAGACAATCGAAAGCAATCGTTTATCGATGATAGCGCACCACAAAGAATTGTGACAGTCCGGAAGATCTTTTCTTCCGGCCCAGTACCGGTTCTGCAGGCACATCACCGGCACTTCGGCGACATCCCCTTTCCCCTGCTCCTTGCTGCCTGGCACGGAAGCCGGTACTGATGAATATCGCGCCTCTATCTCTATGCGATTCAGTTTGGCTGAATCGTATCATTCCTCTTTACCGCTGTCAAGCGTTAAAGTGCTTTTTTCTATATTTTTTCCATTTTTCCACTTTTGACGTTGTTTGTCCCGCCTTGCCTGCCACAACAGCACAAGACTCAATGTACTGTTGTACTTGCGCCCATGCATGCTGTGAGTTTGTGATGTAATCCGTGATACAATCCGACAGTTTTCGTTTGAGTACCTGCCGCTTCCCGCTTTACTTCCGTACCGCAGTCTGATATGCTTTCATTGAGGACAGAGTGCGATTAGAATTCCTCAAATAAAGGTGTTTAGAACCGAAGCCCGAAGAGGCGTCAGGAGGTATCATCTCATGAGAAACCACGAAATCACCGCGCAGGGCATGCTGCTGGATCAAAACGGAGCGCTCACCGAGCCCGGCTGGGCCAGATCCCAGCTGCTTCAGTACAAACGCAGCATGATTCATGCGCCATCCTTCCGAATCAAGGAGTGGGATTATTATCTGGTCCCGTCCGACGGCTTCGCCGGTGCGTTCACCATCTCCGATGACGGCTATATCGGTCTTCAGTCCGTATCTCTACTGGTCTTCGGAGATCAGCCGTGGGAACATACGCAAACCGTTCTCAAACCCTTCCCCCTCGGCAAGCTCAAGCTTCCGGAAGACTCTTCCTCCGGAACCACCGAATACGCGGATAAACGCCTTCAGATGCGTTTCTCCCTTGAAGACGGAACCCGACGGATCCGCTGCCACTTTGAGGACTTTCTCCAGGGAAAGCCCTTCGACTGCGACATCTCCCTTGCACAGCCGCCCATGGACACCATGGTAATCGCAACGCCGTGGAACAGGAAGCACGCTTTCTACTACAACCAGAAAATCAACTGCATGCGCGCAAGCGGCTGGATGCAGTATGACGGCAGGCGGTATGAATTCAATCCCGGAACGGATTTCGGCACACTGGACTGGGGCCGCGGCGTGTGGACCTACGACAACACCTGGTACTGGGGTTCCGGCAACTGTGATCTGAACGGCAAGGCGTTCGGGTTCAACATCGGCTACGGCTTCGGGGATACCTCCGCGGCAAGCGAGAACATCCTGTTCTACGACGGAACCGCCCATAAACTGGACGACATCGTATTTCATATTCCGGAGGACAGCTACCTGAAACCCTGGACCTTCACCTCCTCGGACGGACGGTTTGAGATGGACTTCGTTCCCGTTCTGGATCGTGCCGCCAAACTGGACTTCAAGCTGCTCGTCTCGGATCAGCATCAGGTCTTCGGCCGGATGACGGGCAAAGCCGTCCTGGATGACGGAACCGTAATCGAAGTCCGCGACATGATGTGCTTTGCGGAGAAAGTGCATAACCGGTATTGAACTGCTGTTTCACCCGCTCCGTGCGATTTCCCGTTATGGCGTGGTCCCACCGCGGAAACCCTCGTGCTTTTTCTCCCTCAGGATAAAGAATACCCGTGGAAATCTTCCGGTTTCCACGGGTATTCTTTGTCCTGACGCTGTCCTTTGCAGGCACCTGTCCTTAACACTCACCGGTTCCGAGTGCTTCCGCAAGCGCCTTCCGAAGAGATTCATATCTCAGGCGTTTTTCTTCCTTCGCAAAGTGAATGTCTCTAGACTGTTCTTTCGCCTCTCCATACGCAAGCGCGCGATTTCCGAACTGGGCGCTGGTTAAATCAAACACGGCGCCGTCCACGCTGTTAAAGCAATGAATGCTTCCATCTTCCAGTGTGATTCCCTTCACCTCGCCGCCGAAGCGATCCTGCATCAGGAAAGCCGTAACAGAGCACTGCCCGAGTGTCGGATTCTCCGGCTTCCAGTCGCTGCGCATTCTCGGTGCGCATGTATCCGCCGACCAGATCTTCAGAAGCAGCTCAAAGTAATCTGCCGGCGATCTGCCGAAAGCATCCCGGATCTGAGCCGTTTTCTCCCCGTAAAATCGTTCCATTTTCCTTCTCCCTTTGAAGAAGGCCGTGACAGGTTCTCATGCCCTGTCACGGCCTTCTTGAGCATTGGTTTTTTGCGGAATCTGCTGTTTCCCGTCTGTTACAGGGCGTTCACATACTCCATCAGGATCTCAGCAAGTTCTCCGCGGGTCAGAACGTCCTCGGAGGCATCTTCATCCGACTCGTACTCCACTTCCGCCGCCTCACTGAAAGCGGTCAGGATCTTGTCGGCCTTCTTTCCGGTCAGTGTGTCATCCGCGTGCGTCTTCTTCGATACGATGCTGTATCCGGCAAGGAACTCCACCGCTTCGTCCGGAGCAGATGCATCTCCGCCGATCAGGGCGTAGAGTGTGGCTGCCAGATCACCGACGGTCGCTTCGTCATCCACGCCGAAACGGGTCTCTTCCGCCGGCAGCATCAGCAGGTTTTCAAACATGAACCGGGCCGCCTCATAATGGGAATGGTCTTCCGGCAGATCGTCAAAAGCGATCTGACTGGAATCCACCGCGCCGAACGGATTGCGGACAATCTCATAAAGCTCCTCGTTCTGGGAAATGGTAGAGGCACCGCCGGCTGTGAAGCGAACGCCGTTCTCAACCAGTTTCTGGTAGAGCGATGCATAGGCCGCCAGTTTCTCCGGGGTCAGCGTCTTCAGATCCCGCATATACTGGAGCTTGAGATCCTTCGGTTCCTTGGTCAGCACGGAAAGTGCTGCACTTACGGCTCCGCTGAGCTCTCCTTCCGGCATTGCGTAATACGAATACGAGGAGAGAATATATCCGTTAATGGTATCCTGGTCGATTTCCAGATTCGTAATATAATCCGGCAGGTCATCGTATACGTCAAACGTCTCCTTGACGTTGGGATCCCGATAGGAAACGATATAGACGCCCACATCCTCCGATGCCGCGTGGAACACGCCGTAGGCGCCGTACTGATCGCGGAGCATGGGATACAGATACAGGTCTGTCACCAGGGCACTGACTGCATCCAGGTCGGCGGAATAGCCTTCCAGTCCGAGCTGTGCAAAGTCGGCCACAACACCGTTGAAGGAAACAGTGCTGTCAACCACCAGTCCCTCACTTGCTGCAGGTGCCTCAAAGGAGAGCGTTGCAGCCTCGATCGGTTTTGCATCCAGTTTCTGAAGGAAAGCCTCAGAAAGGGGCGCATTGGTCTTGATGCCGTTATCGCTGCCCGCGTAGAGCGTGATCGCACCTGTGCGGTTGTGGAAATAATCCCGGATCTGCTCCAGCTTCTCCACGGCGGCATCCGGATTCTCCTGCAGGAGCAGTTCCGTATTCTCCAGGAATGCGTAGAAATCCAGATAATTGTAGTAATAGTAGTACGCATACAGGTCAGAGTATCCGCTGAATGCATGATAGAGCGCTGCCTGATACGGAGCGTTTGTAATCGCGGTCTTCAAGGAAGCCTTGTTGCGCTGTACCAGGCCGAGGAGGGTATCCGTATCCGAGAAATCACTTTCAAAGAGGATCTCGTACATCAGATTGTAGCCCGCCTCCAGATCTTCATCGGAAGAGATCCAGCCGGCCCGCAGATACGGCGTGAAGCTGTCGCTGCCGTACTCATTGAGCAGGGAAAGGCGAATCTCGCCGCTGTAGAGATAACGGGTCATCTGCACAGCCAGTTCCTCACTGGTATGCTTCGCCGTATTCAGTTCACCCAGAATGGAAGTATAGAGGGCAAACCAGTGGATATCCTCCTGCGCCAGTCCGGATGCATCCAGGAACAGAACGTTCTGCCCCACTCCGTCGACGCCGGCTTTTGCCGTCAGAACCCGGACTCCGTCATCCACGACTTTTTCGCTGACGTCGTAGCTGCTGGTTTCTTCCGGAAGAGAATCCACGGTAACCGCCTGAAGCTGCGCCACATAGGCGGATGCGTCGTCTTCCTCTTCTGCGGCATTGGTCTGATCAACCAGCGCCTGCAGCTCCTCCTGCGTCATGGAAGCCTTGACGCCCGCAAGGCGCTCGGCCTCTGCCGCGTCCAGGGTTTCACGAAGGCCAGCTTCCGGATGGGTAATTGCCAGAACTGTGGTCTCGCAGCCGACCAGCCAGTCGGAGATTGCCTTCTTGTAAAGGCCCTGCGCGTTCCAATCGTCCAGCTTGTTCAGAGCGTCCACATAGTCCATGTAGTTGAAGTGGTCGCCGGAAGTCGAATAAGAAAACGCGATGCTCGAGATCAGATCCACACCGACCTCGTCCCCTTCACCGGTCAGCTTTGCGCTCATGGCAAGAGACGCCATGATGCCATCCACCAGATCCTGCGCGAATCCCTGTTCTGCCAGATCGGCCAGAACGCTGTCCACCGTCTCACGGAAAACAGTCGCGTCCTCCGGATCCACATTGCTCGCCATGAAGACAATGGCGTCCTCCGGGCCGGATGTCTCAATATAAGTCGCAAAGGTGCCGGTCGGCAGGGCCTTCTTCAGGCTCTGCATCAGGGGCGATGCGTCCGCAACCAGAAGATCCGTCAGCGTATTGAGGATCATCTCCTCCTGCAGATCCTTCTTCAGGCCGGGGCACAGGAAACCATAATAGATATCCGAGCTGTCCGTGGTGGTGGAAGAGGCTTCCACGGGATAGGCGTAATCCTTTTCCACGCTGCCCTGAATTGCCTGATAGCCTGCATCTTCAAAGCTGAACTCATGCTTCTCGTAGGGAGAGAAAGCCTCGTTGAGGAGCTTCAGGAACGCTTTATAGTCGTCAAACTGTCCGTACAGATAGGCGACACAGTTGGACGGATGATAGTAAAGATTGTGATAGTCCTGCAGACTCTGCCAGGTCATCTCCGGAATATGCTCCGGCTCGCCGCCGGACTCATTGCCGATGGTGGATCCGGGGAATGCAGTGCGAAGGAAATTATTGTAGGCGCTGCTGCTCAGAGACATCGCGCCCTGCATTTCGGAATAGACAGTGCCTTCAATGGTCAGATCACTTTCCAGATCCGGCAGGCGGTAGCGCCAGGCCTCTTCCCGGAAGATGCTCTCATCCTTCATGATCATAGGATGCAGGCAGCTGTCGGTGTAGTAATCCGCATATTTCAGCAGCTGCGCCTCCGACAGGCTGGCGACCGGATAGGAGGTCATCAGAGCCTGTGTAAACGCGTTCATGTAGGTGTTGTAAGTCTGATAGGAAAGATTGAAGAACAGCGCCTTGGACGGATACTTGTCCGAACCGTCCAGCGTGGAGTGCTCAAATACATGGGGAAGACCCGTGTTGTCGATCGCTCTTGTCAGGAACGTCAGATCGAACACGCGGTTTGTATCGTTATTGGCAATGTAGACGAGTGCCGCTCCGGTTTTTTCATGTTCAAAACGGACCACCGTCGCGCCAACCAGAGGAAACTCGCGGATCTCCTGAACCACAAATCCCTCCACTTTGTTTCCGACTTTCGGAAGCTTTGCACTATTTGCCGTTTTCCCGCCGCTGCAGGCCGCCAGAGAGAGCAGCATGGCAGCAGCCAGAATCAAAGCAAGCAGCTTTTTCATGATTTCATCCTCCTTGAATCACGCATGCCCTGCATGCGCGGCTAGGGTGTATTATAGAAGAATCCCCCCTGTGATTCAAGAGGTAAGATGAAAAAGGCAGGGCTTCCATTTTCGGGAAGCCGATGACTGTCCTCCTCCGGATCAAACTGCCGTTCTGCGGATTCTTTTGGCAAATGCCACAAAAGGCTCCGGTGCTCTTTATATGATTTGCACAACTATTAGCATGTATATTTGTAAAGGTTGCGGATTGCCCCGCTTGCAATGTTTTGGTATAATTGCCTCGGAAATTGCCGAAAGGCAAACAAATGAACAAGGAGGAATTATTATGGCTCAGAATGAACCCAAGGGCGTCAAGCGCGGTGTCTCCACCTACTGCTATGACAAGTTCCTGTATGTCAACATGGACATGGAGGACATGTTCCGCGACATGTACGACATGGGTGCTACCGGTCTTGAGATCCTTGCTGACGGCGTGATCGAGGGTTATCCCTATCCTTCCGCTGCATGGCTGGACAAATTCTTTGCTCTGACCGAGCGCTACAACATTGTCCCTGTGGAGTATGGTCACTGGGTAGAGTCCCGTCTGTTCCCGGATCGGGACGGCACTGTGGAGGAGCAGGCTGAAATGCTCATCCATGACATCAAGCTTGCGCACCTGATGGGCTTCACCTGCATGCGCACCAAGCTCGGCGTTATCGATGAGACTCTGTCCCCCTGGCAGGGCTGGCGCGAAATCATTAAGCGCGCACTTCCCTATGCTGAAAAGTTCGATGTCCGTATGCAGCCCGAGATTCATGCTCCCACCCTGCTGAAGGATCCGATGATGATGGACTACTGCGAGTTCATCGACAAGGAGCAGACCAAGTTCTTCGGCTTCAACATTGACTTCGGCGTATTCAGAAATGTCGGCGTCATGCACTTCCCCGGCCAGGATCCCAACCGTCCGCTGTGGTCCGAGCCCGAGGACATCGTCCCCCTGCTGCCCTACATCTACTGCTGCCATGCGAAGTTCTATGACATGGATGAGAACTTCGATGAAGTCACCATCCCCTACAAGAAGGTCGTTCAGCTCATGATCGACAACGGCTGGGACGGCTATCTGCTCTCCGAGTACGAAGGCAAGAACAAGGACAACATGTTCCACGTTCAGACTCAGCTGCGTCGCCATCATGTGATGCTGAAGAACCTGATCGGTTACTAATTGAAAGGAGCTGAAAACCATGCTTGAAAATGAATTGATCCAGTATCGCGGCTTCCATAACATTGTGGAAAACGGCGAAGTCACCGGTTTCCAGGTCTGCATCCGTCAGTGCGTTTACCGCGGCACCTGGCTGAGCCAGTTCCGCTTCGGCGCTCTGGTTGTGGACGGCGTTGAGTACGGCCCCGATGACTGCACCTTCACTGTGAGCGGCATCGAATACAAGTATGAGGAAATGGCTCCTCTGTGGCGGGTCAAGTTCCCCCTGAACGAAGTCATGGTCATTAAGGTCAAGAAGCCCGGCGGCCTTGCTCAGGGTGAGCACACCGTGGACATCCGCACTGGCCAGATCCGTTCCTATCTGCCTCCCCGCATTGACGCTTCCCTCACTGCTCCCCGGGATCCCAATGGTCCCCGTGACATGATGGGAATGAGCAACCTCAGAAAGCTGATCATCGTCTGATCGACCAAAACACAAGGCGCTCCCGTCATTTAAGGCGGGAGCGCCTTTCTATGCTCTGCTGTGTTATATCAGGAATTTCAGATTGGTTTGTTGGATCAGTTTTCAGGATCCGGATGGAAGTCACGAAGAAGAATGGTTCTGTCTTCCCTGCTGGACTCGAACCCTGCAAGAACAGCACGAAGCGCATTGACGGATCTGGCATCTGCGGCGTCCGAATAGTCGCCCTTCTCAATTGCGTTCACAAAAGCGCGGATCACACCGGACTGCCTCTGATCCTCGTTGGTCATCATCACATCCAGATCATAGAATATTTTATCTCCGCGATCTGTGCTGATTGCGATGGTGTGATCCGGATGTTCATACAGACGCATGACGCCCTTGGTGCCGAAGATCACGGTGGAATTGTCCTCACTGCCATAGTTCGTCCAGCTGACCGTCATGGTGCCGTATATATTCTTGCTCATACGGTAGATGCACAGCGCATTGTCTTCCAGTTCAATCAGGTTTCCGTCACTCGTCCGTTTGTCCAGCGTCAGGATTTTTGCAGTCACTTCCGTAATCTCATCATCCAGAAGATACTGAATCAGGTCTACCTTGTGGATGCCGAGATCCGCCATGGCTCCCATGGACGCGACATTCTTGTCAAAGAACCAGATATCGCGCTGGATTTCACCATCGTCATTCTCGTAACGGCACCAGTTCTCCGGTCCGCCATGACAGAAAGAAGTTTTAAAGGTGAGCGGCGTGCCGATTGCTCCTTGGGCGATGAGTTCTTTGGCGCGCATGTGTCCTGTATTATACCTCTGATTCTGTGCGATCATCAGGAATTTACCGGACTTCTCTGCAGCCCGGAGCATACGCTGACAGTCTTCCACGGTAGTTGCCATAGGTTTCTCGCACAGAACATGTTTTCCTGCTTCCAGTGCCTGTACGGTTAGATCCGCATGAGCATTATTCGCGGCACAGATACTGACTGCATCAATGGCGGGATCTGCAAACAATTCCTCCAGTGTCCGGTATACCCTGCCGCCGTATGTGCGTGCAAGCGCCACACCGCGCTCCGGCATATAATCGAAATAGCCCACCAGACGGGCCTTCTGATGCGAGGCATATTCCGGTACATGTCTTCGCTGTGCAATTCTTCCGCACCCGATAATTCCGATTCCTGTCATATTTTATTGCCTCCGTTCATCTCGTTTGATTTCATTTCAAAAAAGCCCCATACCCAGATCAGGTACGAAGCTTTGTCTATGAGCGCTCAAGTACGTAATCACAGAACGCATCCACGGAATACGCACGAAAGTACATTTCCTCCAGCGGAATCCAGCGTTCCCGGAACGCATCCAGCTTGGTGATATCCCGTTTCGCGAGCCGCTGCAGCTGTTGTTCCGGATCAATGGTGAGAAACACCCGCATGTCATACAGGGAGCGAAGCGACGGATGGCACGAGTAGGAACCTTCCACAATCGTTACCGGTGTTTTCTCAAAGGAAACAGGCTCGGCAATTTCCATGACGCTGCAGTCAAACGGACGGTAGGACGAAAGCGCTCCGTCGCGCAGGGGGAGAAGCACTTCCTCCAGGAAACGCTCGTGATCCACATTCTCGCCTGGTGCGGCATAGCGCTCCGGGGTCCTCTGCTCCGGCCGAAGAAAGAAATCATCCATGTGAATTACGCTCCAGCCGAAACGTCTGTGCAGTTCATCGGCAAAAGTGCTCTTTCCGGAGGCGCATCTGCCATCAATCGCAAGAATCAGATTCTCACTCCGGCGGGATCTTTCCTGTACTTCCTGAAGCAGAAGCGGAAGGGAAAAACGCCTGAGAACAATTCGGTAGGCCGGCTGATAAGCTGTCCTGTAGGGATCGGAATGGGAAACCATGGGATAGCCGGCATTGCGGTAGGCTTCCAGATAACGATCCAGAGCTTCCAGTGAAAAAGCGAAGCATCCTTCTTCTGTCACGGCGCGAAGATCCGTCAGTTTCTCCTCAAAGGAGGAAAGATCACCTGATACCGTCGCGGCAGACCGGATAAAATCCCGATTGAGGAGATCCAGGGGATAATCTCCGCCAAGATTGACCCGGACAATGCCGTTTCCAATGGGCTCAAACTCCTCGGAAGGAGCGCCGCTTCTCTTGGACGCCTCTTCCGACAGGCGCGAATAAGAAGCATCGGGATCCGAAATGAGATGCCCGCCGCCGAATTCATTCTGATAGACCAGTTTCACAGCGTCCTGCGGCTCCATCTGCGGATACTTTTCCCCATTGGCGCGCAAAATCTGTCTCAGTTCCGTATTCATTCGCGATCAGCTCCGCAGATTAGGTTAACCATAATATATTCCTGTGAATTTATGCGTCTTCCATCAGTTTCTTCCGTGCAAGGTTGATGGTACCCTCCTGCATGGAATTGAGCCACTTCAGACTCTTGCCGCAGCCGAGCACGACGCAGCTCTCCGCATCATCCGCCACTCTGGCCTTGATTCCGGTACGCTCCTCAAAGAGCGTTTCCATGCCCCAGGTCTGGCTTCCGCCGCCTGTCAGAACCACGCCAGCCTCGGAAATATCTGCGACCAGCTCCGGCGGCGTATTCTCCAGCAGTTCCACCACCGCGTCCGTAATCTGACGCGCCGGGCGCCGAAGCGCTTCCAGGGTGTCCTCTGAAGTAACCTCCACTTCTCTGGGAAGACCGGTTTTAAGATCTCTGCCCTTGCACAGCATTCCAACCCGTTCCGGGCGCTCCACAACGGCGCCGACGGCCATTTTGATCTCTTCCGCCGTGGTCTCGCCCACCAGCAGGTTGTATCTTCTACGAAGGTAACGGATGATGGATGCGTCGAATTCATCGCCGGCCACCTTAAGAGAGATGGAGCGGACAATTCCGTTCATGGAGAGAACCGCCGCATCTGTCGTTCCGCCGCCAATATCCACGACCAGCTTTCCGCTTGCTTCGGACAGATCAAGTCCTGCGCCCAGCGCGGCCGCAAGAGGCTCCTCAATCAGGTAGACCTGCCGTGCGCCGGCATTGGTCGCCGCCTGGATGACCGCACGCTCCTCCACTTCCGTGATGCCGCTTGGCACGCTGACCAGTACTCTGGGCTTTACCACGGAGTAGCGGGAAATCTTGCGGAAAAACTGCGTCAGCATCCGCTCCGTCATTTCATAGTCTGAGATGGCGCCTTCACGGAGCGGCCGGATGGCGACCACATTTCCCGGCGTCCTGCCGAGCATGTTCCGCGCCGCCGCGCCGACCTGAAGAAGCCTTCCGGTATTCTTATCCACAGCAATGACACTGGGCTCACGGAGGACGACGCCTTTCCGATCCTGGTAGATCAGAACGTTTGCCGTGCCGAGATCTACGCCCAGGTCTGCAGAAAATCCAAACATTGTTGTACCGCCTTTCCTATTTCCGCCGGCAGTTCTGTTTCCGAACGGCAGCCCCGGTCATGCGGACACGCCGCCCCTGATCCGGGGTGCAGGCGGAGTATTCCGCCTGTGATAATATTGAAATCGCTTTCAGCCGGCAATTCCCTGCTTTTCCCGGAATGCCTTTTCCAGGCGAAGCTTCAGGCCGCTGTACCGCCTTGTCTGCCGGTCATTTTGCACCATGGCGGCGATTACCTGCTCATCTCCCACTACAATCAGGAGTTCTCTTGCTCTGGTAATCGCAGTATAAAGCACGCTTCTTGTGAGGAGAAACGGGGATCCCGGAGTGGCAACCAGAAGAACCGCCCGATATTCGCTTCCCTGGCTCTTATGGACCGTCATCGCCCAGGCAGGTTCCAGTTCCGAAAGCTGGCTGAAATCATAATTGGCAAGCCTTCCGTCATCAAAGAGGACGCTGACCATCTCCATATCGGGGCTGATTTCCTGAATCTGCCCGATATCTCCATTAAAAACGCCGGTTCCCGCTTCTCTCTCCCCGGGCTTCATCCATATAATATCATAGTTGTTCCGGATTTGCATTACCCGATCTCCCTCACGGAAGAGAATGCTCCCGTAAGTACGCTCCCGCTTTCCGTTTTCTTTCGGATTGAGCGCTTCCTGCAGGATCTGATTCAGCCGGGCAGTGCCAGTTTCCCCTTTCCGGGTCGGTGAAAGCACCTGAATCTCTGAAGCCGGAATCCCCATATTGTCCGGCAGCCGCTGGGAGATCAGGTCCCGGATGGTAGTCTGAACGCTTCCCGGATCCCTGCGGCGCAGGAAGAAGCAATCCCGGTCGCGAATCCCGAGTTCCGGCATCTGTCCCTGATTGACTGCGTGGGCATTCATGATAATGAGGCTCTCCTGTGCCTGACGGAACACCTCTGTCAGGCGCACCGTCCGGATGCTGCCGGAGCGAAGCAGATCCGAAAACACATTGCCCGCGCCGACGCTTGGCAGCTGATCCGGATCCCCGACCAGAATCAGCCGGCAATCCGGCTTCAACGCCCGGAGAAGCGACTGGAAGAGCAGGAGATCCACCATGCTCATCTCATCCACAACCAGAACGTCCGTATCCAAAGGCTCCCTTTCATCATGAAAGAACACATGCCCCAGATTCTCACCCTGGAACTGCGGTTCCAGAAGCCGGTGAATGGTCGCCGCCTCCCGCCCGGTCAGTTCGGACAGCCGCTTTGCGGCACGGCCTGTCGGCGCACAGAGCATGGTTTTCAAACCGATGGCGTCAAACATTTCCAGCATTCCCGCAAGGGTTGTGGTCTTTCCGGTTCCGGGTCCTCCCGTCAGCGCCATAACCTGACTGGTAGCAGCGGCGCGAATGGCTTCCACCTGCTGTTCCACGTAGGTTACCGCATGATTCCTCGCGATCCTCTCCATGATGCGCGCAAAACCCTTCGGCTCCGGGAGAGTCCTACCGGTCATCTCCATAATCCGACCGGTAATGCCGCATTCCGCCTGGTAATACTCCGGAAGATAGCAGACCTGCAGTCCGGCCACCGTATCCCGGATCATTCTGCTCGTCTCATCCAGCCGGTCGCACGCCTCCTTCAGCCCGTCTCCCTCCAGATTCAGAAGTGACGACGTTGCGCCAAGGAGCTTGTCCTCCGGCAGAAACACATGACCGTTGCCGAGATTGTGAATCAGTTCGTACAGAACGGCGGCATCCAGGCGTCTCGGATCATCCTCGCTGCAGCCGACGGAGAGCGCAAAGGCGTCAACAGTGGAAAACGGCGCTCCGAACTCCGGATCTGACAGCACATAGGGGTTGGTTTCCAGCTCGCTTACCGCACGCTCCCCGTACCGCTTGTACAGCCGCACGCCGTATTCTGCCGGCATCTGATAACCGGACAGATACTCGATGAGGCGGCGAAGGCCAAGCTGGGAACGAAAGCTTTTGGAGATCTCGTTCGCTCTTTTTAATGAGATGCCCGGAATGGCTGTCAGCCGCTCCGGACTGCTTTCAATCACCCGGAGGCTGTCCTCGCCAAAACGTTCCACGATTTTCTCGGCGGTCCGTTCTCCGACCCCCTTAATGATTCGGGTGGAGAGAAACGCGATGATTCCGTGCCTGGAATCCGGAAGGAGCCGGTCCAGAAATTCCGCCTGGAACTGGGGGCCGTAGGATGCATGCCGCACCCAGTGCCCCGTCACGATCAGGCGTTCGCCTACTGCCGGCATGGGAATGGTTCCCACAACGGTGTGCGTATCCCCGTCATCACAGGAGAGGCGAAGAATTGCGTACCCGTTTTCCGCATTCTGAAAGGTAACAGAAGAGATGCTGCCCGAGAGAATCTCCTGTGCTTCACTGATGCCTGGCAGAACAATCCTCTCCTTTCGCATGCACTTTTCGTTCATGGTTCGCCGTTCATTTCCGGTGGCTCAAAATAATGCAGTGTATATCATACACGATAAACGGAAAAATGGGAAGACTAAAGTGAGAACTGCAGGCAAAAGATACGAAAACTGTCATGAAGCCCGAATCCTCCGGAGAAACCGATCCGGCAGATCCGAAACATCAGCTGCTCTTTCACAGAGAAAAGCTGCCTCAATCCAAATTGGAAAGAGGCAGCTTTTCAGCTGCAGATCTCAGCCGCTGTGTCCTTGCGCACAGGTGCGTTCAGACGATCGCAGGCTGTTTTTGCAGGAAAGAATTAGTTGTTCTCGATGCCGATGACAACGCCGGAACCGACGGTACGGCCGCCTTCACGGATAGCGAAGCGGAGGCCCTGCTCGATAGCGATCGGAGTGATCAGCTCAACGCTCATATCGATGTTGTCGCCGGGCATGCACATCTCAACACCCTCGGGCAGGGAGATGATGCCGGTAACGTCAGTGGTACGGAAATAGAACTGGGGACGATAGTTGTTGAAGAACGGAGTATGACGGCCGCCTTCTTCCTTGGACAGGACGTAAACCTGGCCAACGAACTTAGTGTGGGGATGGATGGAGCCGGGCTTCGCAAGAACCTGGCCACGCTCGATGCCCTTGCGGTCAACGCCGCGGAGCAGTGCGCCGATGTTGTCGCCGGCTTCTGCGAAGTCGAGCAGCTTGTGGAACATTTCGATGTCGGTAACGACGGTGTTCTTGGTCTCTTCGGTCAGGCCAACGATCTCAACAGGCTCGTTCTTCTTGATCACGCCACGCTCAACACGGCCGGTAGCGACGGTGCCGCGTCCGGAAATGGTGAAGACGTCCTCGACGGGCATCAGGAAAGGCATATCCTGCTTGCGGTCGGGAGTGGGGATGTAGGAGTCAACAGCGTCCATAAGTTCCTTGATGGAAGCATACTCAGGAGCGTTGGGATCGGTGGAAGAGCTCTGCAGAGCCTCCAGAGCGCTGCCGCGAATGATGGGGATTTCGTCGCCGGGGAAGTCATAGTAGGACAGAGTATCACGGACTTCCATCTCAACCAGCTCGAGCAGCTCCTCGTCGTCAACCTGGTCAACCTTGTTCAGGTAAACAACGATAGCGGGAACGCCGACCTGACGGGCCAGAAGGATGTGCTCCTTGGTCTGAGCCATGGGGCCGTCGGAAGCAGCGATAACGAGGATAGCGCCGTCCATCTGAGCAGCACCGGTGATCATGTTCTTGATGTAGTCAGCGTGTCCCGGGCAGTCAACGTGAGCATAGTGACGAGCTTCGGTCTCATACTCAACGTGAGCAGTGTTGATGGTAATGCCGCGCTCGCGCTCTTCGGGAGCCTTATCGATGTTGGCATAGTCGGTGTACTCAGCCTTGCCCTGGAAGGACAGCCACTTGGTGATTGCAGCGGTCAGGGTGGTCTTGCCATGGTCAACGTGACCGATGGTGCCGATGTTTACGTGGGGTTTGGTTCTTTCAAATTTCTGCTTTCCCATTTGAAGTATCCTCCTTGAAAATGGTGTTTGTTTTATTTCTTACTTTAAATTTGACTTATGATGGGATGATCAGCCCATGTTGCGCTTTGCCACGATCTCCTCCTGGAGACTCTTGGGCAGCTCAACATAGTGGCTGGGCTCCATGGTGTACTGGCCACGGCCCTGGGTCTTGGAACGAAGATCCGTGGCGTAGCCGAACATGTTTGCCAGAGGAACAAATGCGTCAACCTGCTGGGAACCGTTGCGGGCTTCCATGCCGGTGACATTGCCGCGGCGTGCGGAAATATCGCCGATGACATCGCCCATGTACTCTTCCGGCACAATCACGGAAACCTTCATGATCGGTTCAAGAATCACGGGCTGCGCCTTGCGGCAGGCCTCCTTGAAGGCCATGGAACCGGCGATCTTGAACGCCATTTCGGAAGAGTCCACCTCGTGATAGGAGCCGTCATACAGGGTGACCTTGACGTCCACCACGGGATATCCGGCAAGCACGCCTGCCTCCATTGCGCCCTGGATACCGGAGTCAACCGCCGGAATGTATTCCTTCGGGATGACGCCGCCCACAATGGCGTTCTCGAACACGTAGCCCTTGCCGGACTCGTTGGGTTCGAGGCGGATCTTGACGTGGCCGTACTGGCCCTTGCCGCCGGACTGGCGGGCATATTTCGTTTCCTGCTCCACGCTCTTGCGGATTGTTTCCTTGTAGGCGACCTGAGGTGCGCCGACATTGGCTTCCACTTTGAACTCGCGCAGCAGACGGTCCACAATGATTTCCAGATGGAGCTCGCCCATGCCGGCGATGATGGTCTGACCCGTTTCCTCATCGGTATACGTGCGGAAAGTGGGATCTTCTTCAGCCAGCTTTGAAAGGGCAATGCCCATCTTTTCCTGACCGGCTTTCGTCTTGGGCTCAATTGCCACGCGAATGACCGGTTCGGGGAATTCCATGGACTCAAGAATAATCGGATGCTTCTCGTCACAAAGGGTGTCACCCGTTGTGGTGTTCTTCAGACCGACCGCGGAAGCGATATCGCCGGAATAAACTCTGTCGATATCTTCGCGGTGGTTGGCATGCATCCGGAGGATGCGTCCCAGACGCTCACGATTTCCTTTGGTGGAGTTGAGTACGGTGGAACCAGCGTCCACAGTACCAGAATACACGCGGAAGAAGCAGAGCTTGCCGACATAAGGGTCAGTCGCAATCTTGAATGCGAGCGCGCTGAACGGCTCTTCATCCGAAGACGGGCGCTCCTCTTCCTCATCGGTGTCCGGGTTGATTCCCTTGATGTGGGGGATATCCGTCGGAGCGGGCATGTAATCAACAATGGCATCCAGAAGTTCCTGCACGCCCTTGTTCTTGTAGGAAGTACCGCAGGTCACCGGAACCATGCGCACGCCGATGGTGGCGCGGCGGATGGCTGCCTTGATGTCATCCACGGGAACTTCCTCTCCCTCGAGGTACTTCTCCATGATGGTTTCGTCCTCATCGGAAACGGACTCAAGGAGCTTTTCCCGGTATTCCTCTGCCATTTCCTGCAGATCCTCGGGAATCTCTTCCTCCCGCATGTCCTTGCCGAGCTCATCATAGAAGACATAGGCCTTCATCTTGATCAGATCGATGACACCGCGGAAGTCCGCTTCCTTGCCGATCGGGAGCTGAATGGGAACCGCATTGCACTTCAGGCGATCATGCATCATCCGCAGAACATTGAAAAAGTCAGCGCCTGTGATGTCCATCTTGTTGATGTACACCATGCGGGGAACATTGTACTTGTCCGCCTGACGCCAGACCGTTTCCGTCTGGGGTTCAACGCCGCCCTTGGCACAGAGGACCGTCACAGAGCCGTCCAGTACGCGAAGGGATCTTTCCACTTCCACAGTGAAGTCCACGTGACCCGGTGTATCAATAATGTTGATCCGCTTTCCCTTCCAGAAACAGGTTGTTGCAGCGGAGGTGATGGTGATGCCTCTCTCCTGCTCCTGCTCCATCCAGTCCATGGTGGCAGTGCCTTCATGGGTTTCGCCGATCTTGTAGTTTACACCGGTATAATACAGGATGCGTTCCGTGGTTGTGGTCTTGCCGGCGTCAATATGCGCCATAATGCCAATGTTTCTTGTGTTTTCAAGCGAGTATTCTCTTGGCATTCAAAAAAAACTCCTTAAAATTACCAGCGATAATGGGAGAATGCCTTGTTGGCTTCCGCCATCTTGTGGGTATCCTCACGCTTCTTCACAGAAGAGCCGGTGTTGTTGCAGGCGTCCATGATCTCGCCGGCCAGGCGTTCCTTCATGGTGAGCTCAGAGCGCTTGCGGGCATAGTCGGTCATCCAGCGCAGACCCAGGGTCTGACGGCGGGCGGGACGGACTTCAATGGGGACCTGATAGGTCGCGCCGCCAACGCGGCGGGATTTGACTTCCAGGGAAGGCATGATGTTTTCCATTGCTTCCTTGAAAGCGTCCAGGCCGTTCTTGCCTGTCTTTTCTTCAACGATGGCAAATGCGTCGTAAACGACCTTCTGGGCAACGCCCTTCTTGCCATCCAGCATAATGCTGTTGATGAGCTTCGTAACCAGAGTAGAATTATAAATGGGGTCCGGAAGGATCTCTCTCTTCGGAACATTACCTCTTCTGGGCACTTCGCTTCCCTCCTTCAAATAAAGAATTCATAGGTACTCCGACTGACTTCGCAGCCGGATGGCGCCCTTGCCGAGGTTTTGAGCGAATATGTCAAAAACCAATGGCAAGGCTTCGCCTTGCGATGTGAAGTGTTCCGGAATTACTTCTTGCCGGCTTTGGGCCGCTTTGCGCCGTACTTGGAACGGCTCTGCATACGGCCGGACACGCCCTGAGTATCCAGGGTGCCGCGGATGATGTGGTAACGGACACCGGGCAGGTCCTTGACACGGCCGCCGCGGATCAGCACGACGGAGTGCTCCTGCAGGTTGTGGCCCACACCAGGAATGTAAGCGGACACTTCATAGCCATTTGTCAGACGAACACGAGCGATCTTCCGCAGTGCGGAGTTCGGCTTCTTGGGAGTCGTGGTACGGACTGCGGTGCAGACGCCTCTCTTCTGGGGGGAAGACAGATTGTTGGTTCTGTTCTTCAGGGTGTTGAGATTCTTCTGCAGGGCGGGTGCGGTGGACTTGTAGGTTGCCTGCTCTCTGCCCTTTCTGACCAGCTGGTTAAAGGTAGGCATTGGTTTTCTCCTTTCTTTAAAGAATGTGCCGGAAACCGGCGATATCCAGAATCGGATGACTCCGACTATGGCAACGGGAGCGCATCGAAGGCGACGGCTGCGCCGACTTCAAGGCCGCAGAGTTTTCCAAGTTCCCGCATGGTGGGAATCTTCTCCACGGAACTGCCGTTTTTCCGGGCCAGTTCTAGGATCGGCTCTGTCAGTGCCGGATCTGCGTCAAGAGCGAACAGGAGCATTCCCTGTCTGCCCTTCTGAAGTGCTTTCCGCACCTGGTTTGCACCCACAATCCGGCTGGAAGAAAGCGTTTTCTGCTTCATTTCCTTCCCTCCGAACATAAGATGCACAGACCTGCGCGAATATGGATTATAACAGATAAACAGAACTCCGTCAATGATTTTTCCCCTGAAAAACGTGGAAAATCCGAGAGTCCGGCGGAAAAAAAGCGTATAATTTGACGAATATGGATCGGGCGGGAGGATTTTGCTCCTCCCGCCCGCCGGATTCGGATATTACATCCGCTCAAACTCAATCATTTCCTCGGTTACGGAAGACTCAGGCGTTGCCAGCGTGTCATAGTCACGGTAGCAGGTCATTCCGGAACCGGCAGGAATCAGTTTGCCGATGATGACGTTTTCTTTCAGGCCGACCAGATGGTCTACCTTGCCCTTGATGGCAGCTTCGGTCAGCACCTTCGTGGTCTCCTGGAAGGAGCACGCGGACAGGAAGCTTTCCGTAGAGAGCGCCGCCTTGGAAATGCCCATCAGAACCAGGCTCTCGGTCGCAAGCCTCAGCTCGCTGCCGTCCTCCGCCTTTTCGCCGGCGTCGATTCTCGCCTGGACTTCCGCGTTGGCGTCGTTGAATTCATTCTCGCCCACGATGGTGCCCACAAGCAACGTGGTGTCGCCGGGATCCTCCACACGGACCTTGCGCATCATCTGACGGATAATGACTTCAATGTGCTTGTCGTTGATATCAACACCCTGCTGACGATAAACAGCCTGTACTTCCTGTGTCAGATAGTACTGAACCGCTTCCTCGCCGGAGATGCGGAGAATATCATGGGGTGACAGGGAGCCGTCCGTAATGCGGTCGCCCTTGCTGACATGCTGTCCGTTTTCAACACGCAGGCCGATGGAATACGGAACCGTGTATTCCTTCACCTCTCCGTCCTCATCTCCGATAATGGAGATTACGCGCTGAGCCGTACGGCGGGATTCATCAATGGAAATTTTGCCGGAAATCTCAGCCAGAAGCGCCTGCTTGCGGGGTTTTCTGGCCTCGAAGAGTTCCTCAACACGGGGAAGACCCTGTGTGATGTCGTCGCCGGCAACACCGCCGGTATGGAAGGTACGCATGGTCAGCTGGGTGCCGGGTTCGCCGATGGACTGTGCGGCAATGATGCCGACCGCTTCGCCCAGGTTGACTTCTTCGGACGTGGCAAGGTTCATGCCGTAGCAGGTTGCGCACACGCCGGAGCGGCTGCGGCAGCCAAGAACCGTGCGGATATAAACCTTATGAATGCCGTGTGCCTCAAGCACTTTGGCGTCTTCCGGCTGAAGCAGATGCGTCTTGGGGAACAGGAGCTCGCCGGTCTCCGGATCACAGAGATCATTGACCGGGTAACGGCCGCGGATGCGGTTGCCGAAGGTGTCGATAACCTGTCCCTTCTCCACGACTTCTCCAACCCAGATGCCCTTCGTGGTGCCGCAGTTCTTCTCGCGGATAATCACGCTCTGGGAGACGTCCACCAGACGGCGGGTCAGATAACCGGAGTCGGCGGTACGCAGCGCGGTATCCGTCAGGCCCTTGCGCGCGCCTCTGGAGGAGATGAAGTACTCCAGAACGCTCAGGCCTTCACGGAAGTTCGCCTTGACCGGGATTTCGATGGTACGGCCGGAGGTGTCCGCCATCAGGCCGCGCATGCCGGCGAGCTGACGAATCTGGTTCATGCTGCCGCGGGCGCCGGAATCGGCCATCATGTAAATCGGGTTGTAGCGGTCCAGATTGGACTGCAGCGCATCGGTGACCTGCTTGATGGTATCCTCCCACTGGGAGACAACCAGGCGATAGCGTTCGTCGTTGGTCAGCATGCCCTTCTTGTAAAGGCGCTCGATCTTGACGACTTCCTGCTCAGCCTCATCAATCAGCTCGTACTTCTTGGGCGGGATGGTCATATCCGCAATGGAAACCGTGATGGCGCCCTGCGTGGAATACTTGTAGCCCAGCGCTTTCACCCGGTCGAGCATCTCCGTAGCAATGGTGAAGCCGTTGCGGCGGATGCAGCGGTCGATCAGGTCGGACAGCTGCTTCTTGCCGGTGGTAAAGGTGATCTCCAGATCAAAGATCTTGTCCGGATCCGTGCGGTCCACGTAACCCAGATTCTGCGGAATGGGCTCGTTGAAAATCAGACGGCCGACTGTAGCGTTAATGAGCTTGTGCTGCATGACGCCGTCCACTTCCCGCTCCACAAGGACACGGATGGGTGCATGGATGCCGACTGCCTTTTCGTTGTAGGCCAGCATCGCCTCATCGACAGAGGAGAACGCCTTGCCGGAGCCAGGCTCGTCATCCTTCTCATAGGTCAGGTAGTAGGTGCCGAGGATCATATCCTGCGTCGGCACGGTTACCGGCATGCCGTCCTGGGGACGGAGCAGGTTGTTGGCCGAAAGCATGAGCATTCTTGCTTCCGCCTGTGCCTCCACGGACAGAGGAACGTGCACGGCCATCTGGTCGCCGTCGAAGTCAGCGTTGAACGCGGTGCAGCAGAGGGGGTGCAGCTTGATGGCGCGGCCCTCGACGAGAACCGGCTCAAAGGCCTGAATGCCGAGACGGTGCAGGGTCGGCGCGCGGTTCAGAAGCACGGGACGATCCTTGATGATGTCTTCCAGTGCGTCCCAGACTTCCGTCTTGCCCTTGTCGATCATCTTCTTGGCAGACTTGATGTTGTTCGCCAGACCGTCCTCCACCAGTTTCTTCATCACGAAGGGGCGGAAGAGCTCGATGGCCATTTCCTTGGGCAGGCCGCACTGATACAGCTTCAGTTCAGGGCCGACCACGATAACGCTACGGCCGGAATAGTCGACGCGCTTGCCCAGAAGGTTCTGACGGAAACGGCCCTGCTTGCCTTTGAGCATATCAGACAGGCTCTTGAGTGCACGGTTGTTTGCTCCGGTGACGGCGCGGCCGCGGCGGCCGTTGTCAATCAGGGCATCAACCGCTTCCTGCAGCATGCGCTTCTCATTGCGAACAATGATGTCCGGTGCGCTGAGCTGAATCAGGCGCTTCAGACGGTTGTTGCGGTTGATAACGCGGCGGTACAGATCATTCAGATCGGAGGTGGCAAAACGGCCTCCGTCCAGCTGAACCATGGGACGGAGCTCCGGCGGAATGACGGGGAGCACATCCAGGATCATCCAGGAAGGATCATTGCCGGAAAGGCGGAAAGACTCCACGACTTCCAGGCGCTTGACAATGCGGAGTTTCTTCTGGCCGGACGCCACTTTGAGCTCCTCATAGAGTTCCTGAGACAGTTCTTCCAGATTGATATCCTGCAGCAGTTTCTTCACCGCTTCTGCGCCCATTCCGGCCTGGAAATCATCCTCGTACTTCTCCCGCATATCGCGGTATTCCTTCTCGGAAAGGACCTGATTCTTGGTCAGGCCGGTACCGTCGCCGGGATCTGTTACGATGTAGCTTGCGAAATAGAGCACTTTCTCCAGAATTCTTGGGCTGATGTCCAGCAGGATGCCCATGCGGGACGGGATGCCCTTGAAATACCAGATATGGCTGACAGGAGCCGCCAGTTCAATATGGCCCATGCGCTCACGGCGCACCTTGGCCTTTGTGACCTCGACGCCGCAGCGGTCGCAGATCTTGCCCTTGTAGCGAATCTTCTTGTACTTGCCGCAGTGGCACTCCCAGTCCTTAGTCGGCCCGAAAATTCTCTCGCAGTAAAGGCCGTCGCGTTCCGGTTTGAGTGTGCGGTAGTTGATGGTCTCCGGCTTCTTCACTTCGCCGTAGGACCATTCACGAATCTTCTCCGGGGAGGCGATTCCGATTTTAATTGCATCAAATGCCACATTCGCCATAATTATCTGCCTCCTCCTTAAAATTCATCGTCTTCGGCTTCATAAGCAGCCGAATCATCCAGATCATCGAAGCTGTCCGTCATGTCGAGATCTTCATCTTCCTCGGACTCATCGATGATTTCGTCTCCGTTTTCATCCTGGATCACATAGCCGGCAGCCGTAATCTCGGAATCATCCGAAGCATAGGTCTCACGCATGGAGCCGCTGTAGGTGTTCTCATCCTCGTCCTCGTCACGGAGCTCAATCTCATCGCCGTTTTCGTCAAGCACCTTGACGTCCAGGCACAGGGACTGCAGTTCCTTGACCATGACTTTGAAGCTCTCCGGTACGCCGGGAGTCGGGACATTGTGACCCTTGACAATGGCTTCGTACGTCTTGACACGGCCGGTCACGTCGTCTGACTTGACGGTCATGATCTCCTGCAGCGTGTAGGCAGCGCCGTATGCTTCCAGCGCCCAGACTTCCATCTCGCCGAAACGCTGTCCGCCGAACTGGGCCTTGCCGCCGAGAGGCTGCTGGGTGACCAAGCTGTACGGACCGGTGGAACGGGCATGGATCTTGTCATCCACCAGATGGTGGAGCTTCAGGAAGTAGACATAGCCGACTGTGACGGAGTTGTCGAACTTCTCGCCGGTACGGCCGTCGTACAGTTCGGACTTGCCGTCCTCGCGGAGGCCTGCCAGCTTCAGGGTTTCACGGATATCTCTTTCGTTTGCGCCGTCGAAAATCGGCGTAGCGACTTTCCAGCCCAGTGCCTGTGCCGCGTAGCCCAGGTGAACATCCAGAACCTGTCCGATGTTCATACGGCTGGGAACGCCCAGAGGATTGAGCACGATGTCCAGGGGTGTGCCGTCCGGCAGGAAGGGCATATCCTCCTCCGGAAGGACGCGGGAAACAACGCCCTTGTTTCCGTGACGGCCGGCCATCTTGTCGCCCACGGAGATCTTGCGCTTCTGGGCGATGTAAACGCGGACAGCCCTGTTGACGCCGGGAGACAGCTCGTCGCCCGCTTCTCTTGTGAAGACCTTTACGTCCACAACAATGCCGCTTTCGCCGTGAGGCACTTTCAGGGAGGTGTCGCGGACTTCTCTTGCCTTCTCGCCGAAGATCGCACGGAGCAGGCGCTCTTCTGCGGTCAGTTCGGTTTCGCCCTTCGGCGTTACCTTGCCGACCAGATAGTCGCCGGAATTCACTTCTGCGCCGATGCGGATAATGCCGTTCTCATCCAGATCCTTCAGGGTATCCTCGCCGACGTTGGGAATGTCGCGGGTGATCTCCTCCGCGCCAAGCTTGGTGTCGCGGGCTTCGGTCTCGTGCTCCTCGATATGGATGGAAGTAAACACGTCCTCACGGACAAGACGCTCGTTGAGCAGAATGGCGTCCTCGTAGTTGTAGCCTTCCCAGGTCATGAAGCCGATGAGCACGTTCTTGCCCAGGGCGATTTCGCCGTTCGCGCAGCTGGGGCCGTCGGCAATGACCTGCCCGGCCTCAATTCTGTCACCCGCCGCCACGATGGGTCTCTGGTTCACGCAGGTGTTCTGGTTGCTGCGGGTGAATTTGGTCAGCTTGTGCGTGGTCAGATCGCCGTCATCATAACGGACCACGATCTCATCCGCACTGACACGGGTTACCGTGCCGGGTTTCTGCGCCACGACACAGACTTCGGAGTCGACAGCGCATTTGTGCTCGATGCCGGTGGCAACGATCGGCGCTTCCGTGACCATCAGAGGCACGGCCTGGCGCTGCATGTTGGCGCCCATCAGGGCACGGTTCGCGTCATCGTTCTCCAGGAACGGAATGAACGCTGTGGCAACGGATGTCATTTCTCTGGGAGAAACGTCCATGTAGTCAATCGTCTCACGGTCTACCGCGATGATTTCATTGCGGTGGCGGCAGGTGACGCGGGCGTTGGCAAGACGGCCGTCTTCTCCGATGGGTTCCGTTGCCTGGCAGACATAGTAATCGTCTTCCACGTCAGCCGTCATATACTCGACCTGATCCGTAACCTTTCCGGTTTCCTTGTCGATTTTCCGGAACGGCGCCTCGATAAAGCCGTACTCGTTGATCTTGGCATAGGCGGAGAGGTAGTTGATCAGACCGATGTTCGGGCCTTCAGGCGTCTCAATGGGGCACATACGGCCGTAATGGCTGTAGTGAACGTCGCGCACTTCTAAGGAAGCACGGTCTCTGCTCAGACCGCCGGGGCCGAGGGCGGACAGACGGCGCTTGTGGGTCAGCTCCGCCAGAGGATTGTTCTGGTCCATAAACTGGCTCAGGGGGGATGAACCGAAGAACTCCTTGATCACCGCCGTTACGGGGCGGATATTGATCAGGCTCTGGGGCGTGACCGCGTCCATATCCTGAATCGTCATGCGCTCGCGAACCACACGCTCCAGGCGGGTGAAACCGACGCGGAACTGATTCTGAAGCAGTTCACCGACGCAGCGAAGGCGGCGGTTGCCCAGATGGTCGATATCATCGGTCGTTCCCACATTGTGAGAAACGCAGAACAGGTAGTTGATGGATGCGAGAATATCGTCCTTGGTAATGGTCTTGGGGATCAGCTGGTCACGGCGCTCTTCAATCGCCTCTTCCCAGCCGTCAGCCGGGACAGTCTCCAGCATCTCTTTCAGGACAGCAAAACTGACCTTCTCGCGGATGCCGTACTGTGCCGGATCAAAGTCAACGAAGCCGGCCATGTTGACCATGCCGTTGGAGATCACTTTGACACGTGTGCCCTCCAGATCCAGCACTGCTTCACTGACGCCGCGGTCAGAAATCTCATGTGCCTTTGCGCGGTTGATCATCTCTCCCGCTTCGGCAAGAACCTCACCGGTCAGCGGATCTGCAATGGGTTCGGCGAGGCGGTGGCCGGAAAGGCGCGCCCAAATATCAAGCTTCTTATTAAACTTGTAGCGTCCCACTTTGCTCAGATCATAACGTCTGGGATCGAAGAACAGGCTGTCCAGATAGCTCTGCGCATTTTCGACCGTTGGAGGCTCGCCGGGACGAAGGCGGCGGTAGATCTCGAGAAGGCTGTCTTCCTGTGTTTTGCAGGAATCCTTTTCAATGGTTGCAAGCAGCCGCTTCTCTTCTCCGAAGAGTTCCTTCATCGCAGCGTCGGTACCGATGCCCATGGCACGGATCAGGCATGTGATGGGAATCTTGCGGTTCTTGTCGATGCGCACGTATGCAATGTCGTTTGCATCCGTCTCATATTCCAGCCAGGCGCCGCGGTAAGGAATCACCGTGGTGGAATAGGTATGGATATCGGCCTTGTCAGCCGTATCTCCGTAATAGACGCCGGGAGAACGCACCAGCTGAGAAACGATGACACGTTCCGCACCATTGATGACAAAGGTTCCGCCCTGTGTCATGATGGGGAAATCTCCCATGAAGATTTCCTGCTCCTTAATCTCCTCGGTTTCCTTGTTGCGAAGACGCACGCGCACTTTGATCGGGCGCGCATAGGTCGCATCTCTCTCCTTGCACTCCTCGACCGAATACTTCGGGGGATCATCCATGGAATAATCAAGGAATGACAGTTCAAGGTTGCCGGAGAAATCAGAGATCACGTCTACATCCTGAAATACCTCGCGAAGACCGTCCTTCAGAAACCAGTCATAGGAGTCACGCTGGATTTTCAGAAGATTCGGCATCTCCAGGATTTCGTCGTGTTTGGAAAAACTCTTTCGCAGTGTCTTTCCGTACATGACGTCTTTTACCATCTCCATGTCGTATCACCACAGCCTTTCTATGGGCATTCTGCCCAATTCTCAAAAATGGAACGCACGGCAGCGTTTTGTTTTATTTTCTCAAACTCTTGCAAACTGCAATCAATCATGCTATATTATTCGTAGGAAGTGAAGTTTCGCTTGTTTGGCTGCAGACATGCGGGTCATTATTTTAGCATTGTTTTCCTCCTTTGTCAATATTGTTTTTCTGTCTTATCGCCGGTGTACTACCGGTTTTTTTCTTTTTCTGATCCGCTGGATTCCGTTCTATGCTTTCTCTCTGGAATTCTCTCTTTTTGGTGTTGACAAAGGCATTTGCGCGGGATATAATGATCGAGCTTCACGGAAGCGTTTATGCGAGAGTGCTGGAACAGGTAGACAGGCACGTTTGAGGTGCGTGTGTCGAACGGCGTGTGGGTTCGAGTCCCATCTCTCGCACCAAAGGCGGCCACTGGAAACGATTTGTTTCCAGTGGCTTTTTTGTTTCCTGAAACTCATAATATTTTACTTGCTGTTATCCTGCAGCTTTGCTAAACTATTCTCGAATTCGGTTCTCTGTTCGTCTGGTCCTTGACGCCAAGCATACAGCGGGCTGGTTTTCTTCCCCTGTTTTCCAATTATTATTGTTTTAGGAGTGTTGTCCTCATGCGTAAGGAATGGAAAATTGTTGTCTGTGTCTTCTTGATCGCGATGGCTTTCGGCCTGAACATTACCGGTATTGCTCCCGTTCTTGGAATGGTGCAGGAGAATTACAGTTCGAAGAGCACCAGTGTCGTGCAGCTGATGCAGACTCTGCCGTATGGCCTGCTGATCGTCAGTTCTCTGATGCTGGGCTGGCTGACTGCCAGAGTTACAAAAAAGAAGCTTGCTCTTCTGTCTCTTGTGATTATCGGCCTGATTGGTTTCCTCCCTTTCCTGTCTGAAAGCTTTTCTGTTCTTCTGATTTCGCGTCTTCTGATCGGCTTCGGTTTTGGTATTGTCGGTCCCATAAACTCCGCCATCATCACGGATTTCATTCCTGCGGAGCGCCGCGCGAAATACTTCGGACTGAATGTCATCGGCATGGGAATCGGCGCCATGATCGGCAACCTTCTCGGCGGCATCCTCGCAAAATCCGGGCTGCGTTATTTCTATCTGGTCTATCTGATGGCCATTATCAGTTTTATCGTTGTTCTTGCCATTCTTCCGGAACTGCCCATTACCAACGAGCAGAAAACCTCCCGCCAGAGGCTGAATTTCCAGGTTTTCCTGATCTCTGGTGTCGCGTTCATGCATACGCTGTTCATCAACGTCTACATGACCAACGTCAGCATGTACATTACGCAGAATATCACAGAGGATCCCAGTGTATCCGGCATTGCAACCGCTCTGATGTCTGTTGCCCAGCTGATCATGGGAATTTCCTTCTACCGGATTACAAGGCTTCTGAAGCGTGCGACGCTTCCCGCCTCCCTTTTCATTGCCGTTGCAGGCTTTGCCGCCGTTCTGTTTATTCCGGGCATGGGGGGTGTCGTCATTGCAAGTTTCTTCTGCGGTGCATCCCTGAGCTGCTTCAACGCCATGGGCGCCTTTATGATGAGCACGCTTGTCAAGCCGGAAGCCGTTGCGAAGGCAAGCGGCGTTTTCTCCATCCTTGGCGGAATCGGCGGTCTGATCTCCCCCATTGTGCTCAACGCAGCTTCCTCCGGCATGCTTGGATCCAGCGCTCCAAAAAACCAGTTTATGCTGGCGATGATCGGCATGCTGATTGTCGGCGCGATTCTCTCCGTCCTGATCGCCAAAGGATACGACAAAGCAAAGCCTCAGGAATAAACTCATTTCATTCTATCAGCAGAAGCCGGAAGAACGGGACAGTTCTTCCGGCTTCTGCTGCTTCCTATTCTGATGTATCTCAAATTACAGATATTCAGCCAGCTGGTCCAGAACCAGTTCATATCCAGCTGCTGAGAAATGAATCGGATCCAGAGCAATGTCGCTTCTAAGATAGCCTTCCGCATCCATGAGCGGAGCATTCAGATTCAGGGAACGGAATCCCATCTCCCCGGCAAGGCTCCGCACTACCTCGTTCGCTTTATTCACATTCTCCATTGTTCTTGGCATTCTCCCCTCCTGAAGTGGTTCATTCGGGTCCACCTTCATGCAGGGATAGTACTCCAGAAGCGTGATCTCACAAGCGGGCAGCGCGGAATGAATCCTCTGAAGAAGAGCGCGGTATCCGCGTTCCAGGTTCCCCAGCGTATCTCCCGGAAGATTCAGATCATTGGAACCAATGTTGATAAACAGCTTCGCCGGCGCCAGATCCAGCACGCAGATATCCAATACTTCATCGTACTGTGCAATGGTAAATCCGGACATTCCGCGGTTGTAGACTGTCTTCCAGATTCCCCGGGACATCAGCTGTTCATTGATCGGGAAATTCTCCATTAATGAAGATCCTGCGCAGACCGTTGCACCTTTCACTGCAGTCTGATTCAGCTCCCGGAAACTGCGAAGACGGCGCTCCGACATCATTTTCATCATGTTTTCCGGCGAAAATCTCGGTTGCTGAGCCATTGTTAATCCCCCTATCATTCAATATCTTCTATGGCAAGCATATCAGATTATGCTCTGATCAGCAAGTGAAAAACCTGATGATTCAAATTCTTTTTGTCCTCTTCCCCTGCCTTTCCGGCATTTGTGTCTCGGGATAGGAATATAATCGCAAAAGTCAATCATTTTCAACAAAATCCAAATGAAAACGGATTCTGTTTTTGCGGTTTTGTACAAGTCATATTTGACAAGAAAAGCGCCTTTTGGTATGATTATGATACAGCAGGAACATCCTGCAGATCTCATCAAAGGAGTGGTTCCATGGCAATCCAACTCATGAATTATCCCACCTCATCCTCTGATCTTGTGCTCCGAGTGGCGAAGGGTCATTTTGCCACGAGCCACAGTCATATCAACTACTACATTGATTTGACTTTGACGAAACACCGTCTTTCCGAGGCCAAATCTGCTGCGAAAAAACTTGTGTCGCAGTTGAATCTTTCGACTGTAATTGATACCATTCTCTGCCTGGACGGAACGGAAGTTGTGGGCGCCTGCATGGCAGAGGAACTGACCCGCGCCGGTTTTTCAAACATGAATGCGCACCGGACCATCTATGTGGTCACGCCGGAGCACACTTCCGGAAGCCAGCTCCTTTTCCGTGACAATTCCGCTCCTATGATTGTCGGCAAGCATGTCCTTGTCCTCGCCGCATCTGTTACAACCGGCTATACCGCGCAGGCCGCTTTCGAAGCGATCCGCTATTACTGCGGTCTCGCTGCTGGAATCTGTTCTCTTTTCACATGTGTGGATGAGTGCTGCGGATATCCGGTTCATGCGATTTTCAATGCAAATGAGATTCTGGAGGATTACGAAAGCAGAAGCAGTCTTGATTGTCCTCTGTGCAAGGCCGGCGTCAAGCTTGACGCACTGGTGAACGCCCACGGCATTTCCAGCTTCTAGTCTGACCTGAATATAAAAGTCTCTGCCATGCAAAACGGCAGAGACTTTTTGTTTACTTCGTGCGGACTCCTTCCGCACCCTGAAAGAAAAGTGCGAGCGTGCCCGGCCCTACGTGCGCCCCTGTCACGGGTTCGAAACATACCGTAATGATACTTTTCGGCGGGTGATTTTTCATAATCAGCGCCTTCAGTTCCGCTGCATCTTCCGGACAGTCGGCATGAGCGATGCCGACAATCTGATCTTCCGGATGCTCCGCCAGCTCCTCATACTTCTCTGCCAGTGCCTCGATGGATCGTCTCCGTCCCCGAAGTTTGGTCAGCGCCACAATCTGGCCGTTTTCATTTCCCTTTAAAAGCGGTTTAATCTGGAGAACCGTCCCGACCGCAGCCGCGGAATTGGAGAGCCGGCCTGATTTCCGCAGGTATTTCAGATTATCCACCGTCAGAACCTGATAGATCCGGTTCCGCATGGAAAGCAGCTGGTGCTGAACCACTCTCAGCGTTGCACCCATTGCGCGAAGCTTTGCCGCCTGAAGAACCAGAAGGCCTTCCCCGAGAGACGCTCCGAGGGAATCAATCACACAGATGCTTCGCTCCGGATAGCTTTCCCGGAGCATAGCCGCTGCAATCTGGGCAGAACCGAAGGAGCCGCTGACCCCGGAGGAAAGGCCGATAAAAAGAACATTCTCACCGGATTCCAAAATCGGTTCCAGATAGGCACAGTATTTGGCAGGGTTGATCTGCGAGGTAGTCACATCTTCTCCGGCGCGCATTTTTTCATAATAGCGTCTCCCGTTAAAGCCTGTGTTTTCCTCGAACTCCTGTCCGCCGATATAATATGAAAAAGGGATCACGTGAATGTTGTAATCCCGTACCAGTTCAGATGGAAGATTCGCTGATGTGTCTGTAACGATAGCGTATTGGTCCATATGACACCGCCTCCCCTATCTAATATTATGAATCATATTACTTCGTTCTTCCGATTATGTCAAGACGCCTGTTTTAGCAGGTATAGTAAACGCCAGGATGAGCTGAGACGCCGTTTTCCGGATCGCGGGGAACGCTGCCAGAAACGGCCTGCCGCTCAATGGCAGCAGAGCATGTGTTCCCCAAAGACTGCCGCGAACGCCTGTTTACTGCCGTGTCAGCGCCTGAGGGCCTGTAATGAAGAAGGAGGTCACCCGGCAAGCGGGTGACCTCCTGAAAGAATGCTTAACGGTTTAATCTGCGAAGAAGCGATGAAGAATGGCTACAATCTGACTGCGCAGACAGGGATCGTTGGGCAGAAGCTTTCCGCCGGTGCCGTAGATAATGCCTTCTTTGGTCAGATAGCAGAATGCTTCATAGGCGTAGTTCGGCACGTCATTCGCGTCAGCGTAATCCAGCGGGAAGAACCAGAGACCCTTGAAGCCGCCTCCGTTAGCCTGCTCATAACGATACAGGAACGCAGCTACCTGTGCCCGGGTGACGGGGTCGTCAGGAGAGAACTTGCCATTTCCTGTACCGGCGGTGATTCCGTTTTCAGCAGCCCACAGCACGGCCTCGTAGTAATACCGGTTCTCGGTAACGTCATCAAACGGACTGGTCTTGCTGATTGGAGCCGGACGCCCGGCAGCCCGCCAGAGGAAGGTTACCATCTGGGCGCGGCTTACTATCCCGTCAGGGGAGAAGTGCAAGAGATCGGTACCGGAAACGATATCGTTTTCCCAGGCCCACTGTACGGAATCCGCGTAATACGCAGTATCCGGAACATCGACGAACGGCGCTTCAGATTCTGGTACAACGGGCGGGACATACGGCGCGGGATCCGTATTCATGAGCCATCTGGCATAGAGCGTAATATCACCGGTCACAGGTGTGGAGAAGTCATACTTTGTCTTGCAGGACGGTTCTGTGTACCAGCCGAGGAAGATATAGCCGTCAGCGGAAGGTCTGGCGGGTTCTGAAGCCGTACCGTTTACCTCAACCTCCTGTGCGTCGGGCGCGGTGCCGTGCCCGTTGACGTCAAAGGTGACAATGCAGGTTGAAGAATCTGCGGACAATGGGCCGAACACGGCAAAATAAGGTCTGCTGTGGTCAGAAACCTCTTCTCCGTTGACAGTCACATTGGTTTTGTCATCAACGGAATAGCCGGGAACCAGGATGGTTTCCAGGAAGGGGTCGCTGGCGAATGCGAAATAGTACTTGCCTTCTTCGAAGGTTTCCGAAGTCATGGGGCCCGAAGAAAGGTAATCATCCGTTGTGTTTTCTTCCCACCTGACGCCCACCGTATCTCCGGTAAGCGCATCGGCGGGATCGGTGATTACAGTCACAGCGTCGCACGGCGTCTCACCGATTTTCGGTTCCGTAACGGTAAAGGCGACCGAATCAAGCGCACCGGGATCGCGCTCCCGTTCAATCTTCCAGTTGTTTTCGCCAAAAACAAGGCCGGCAGCCGTGAGCTTCGTCACGTAGTCATCGATCGCGCCGTCGGTTGTGTCGGCGGGGACATAGACGATTCCCGCATCGCTCAGGAACTCGAAAACGTTGTCGGCAAAGGAGTAACCGTCAGAATTGTTCGTGGCAAAATGCAGCTCGTTGACCGCCCCACATCCGTAGAACGGGTATACCGATTCCTTGATGCCATATGACAAGATGGTCTCCCTTACGACAGATTCAAGCGTTTCGGGGAAGTATACGCATGTAAGTTTCGGGTTGTTTTCCAATGCGTCATCAATCTTGACAATCCGGCTGCCGCGCAGATCGACTGTCGTCAGTTCGTCGTTATTGGAGAAGACGCCGCCGTCCAGTTCCGTCAGCTGGCAGCCTTCTTCGCAGACGATCTTCTCAGCCTGAAGATAGCGGAAGCATCCACTATTCAATTGAGTCATGCTAACGGGGAGAACAAGCGTTCCGATGCCGGCCGACCTGCTCTCGTCGATTCCTTTTTCCACCAGATAGGCATTGTTGCCCGCGCCGATGAACACGCCGTAGTCGATTGTGAGATCGTTAACCGGCGTGCCGAAGTCGATCTCAGTCAGATGGCTCTGGTTCTTGAAGGAGCCACTGTTGATGATTTTGAGACTGTTGTTGGCACCGAATTTGACCGACTCAAGGCAGTTGGCGGCATTGACGGCGGATGCAAAAGACTCATAGCCTGCAGCGGGCTTACCGTCTTCTCCATCGACCACCAGGAACGAAGAGTTGATCTTCTCAAGTTTGCAGTTGTCGCTGAATACGAGATTCTTCACACGCGCTAAACGGAAAGCACCGTTACTCAGCGTCGTCAGGTTCTCGGGCATTATCAGCGTATCGATCCCGTCGTTCAGGGCAGAATCGATTCCGTTTTCGACCAGGTAGCCGTTGTTGCCCGCGGCAAGGAATGCGGCGTAGCTGATTGATAAATCGTTTACCGGCGTTCCGAAGTCGATCTCGGTCAGATGGCTCTGGTTTCTAAAGGTACCATCCTTAATGGTTTTGAGACTGTTGTTCGCGCCGAATTTGACCGACTCAAGGCAGTTGGCGGCAAGGTTAACGGCTGCAAGTGAAGGCTTGCCGTCATCGCCTTCAACCACCATGAAACCGGTGTTGATCGTCTCAAGTTTGCAGTTGTCGCTGAATACGATGTTCTTCACTCGTGCCAAACGGAAACAACCGGAACTCAGCGTCGTCAGATTCGCGGGGAATACCACCGTATCGATCCCGTCGTTCAGGTCGGAATCGATTCCGTTTTCAACCAGAAGAGCATTGTTGCCGACGCCAAGGAACGCGCCGCTGCCGATTGTGAGATCGTTTGCCGTCGCGCCGAAGTCGATCTCGGTCATATGACTCTGGTTCTTAAAGGAAGCTTCCCCAATTCTTTTGAGACTGTTGTTCGCGCCGAATTTGACCGACTCAAGGCAGTTGGCGGCAAGGTCAACGGCTGCAAGTGAAGGCCTGCCGTCATCGCCGTTAATCACCATGAAACTGTTGCCGATCGTCTCAAGTTTGCAGTTATCGCTGAAGACAACCTTCTTCACACGGGAAAGATAGAAACAGCCGTTATCCAGCATCGTCAGGTTCGCGGGGAATACAAGTGTATCAATCCCGTCGTTCAGCGAAGTATCGATTCCCTTTTCGACCAGATAAGCATTGTTTCCGACGCCAAGGAACGCGCCGGCTCCGATTGTGAGCTCGTTTACCGTCGTACCGAAGTCGATCTCGGTCAGATGGCTCTGGTTCTTGAAGGAACCCCCGCTGATGTATTTGAGACTGTTGTTATTGCCGAATTTGACTGACTCAAGGCAGTTGGCGGCAAGGTCAACGGCTGCAGGTGAAGGCCTGCCGTCATTGCCGTTGATCACCATGAAACTGGCACAGATCGTCTCAAGCTTGCAGTTATCGCTGAAGACAACGTTCTTCACACGGGAAAGATAGAAACAGCCGTAATTCATCTGCTTCAGATTGGCGGGGAATACAAGGGTAGCAATCCCGTCGCACAGCTTAGTGTCAATTTCCTTATCGACAAAGTAGGCGTTGTTGCCCGCGCCGACGAATGCGCCGGATCCGATTGTGAGCTCGTTCATCGGATTGCCGAAGTTAATGGCAGTCAGATGACCCTGATTCTTAAACGCACCGTCTCCAATCCGCACCAGGGAGTTGGACGCGCCCAGATCGATGCTTTCCAGGCAGGAGCAGGCTTGAGCGAGCGGTTCCGGAGTAAACGGATACGGTTCTGAAGTAAAGAAGACTAGGACGTTGTTGATATAATCGATAGCGCTGGTAGTTTTCGTGTCGACACCCGGCTTGGCGTCTGCGCCGTCAGCGGCAAGGAAGCCGTTCGGGATCGCTTCAAGCAGGCTTCCGTCTTCCAGAGCGAAGTGCTTGACCGGGCGGCACTGGAACGCTCCGTCTGCCATGGCTTCCAGGCTGGCAGGAAGCGTCAGATTCTCGATCGTTTTGGGCACACTGCCGTCTTTTTTCGTATAGGCAAAGGCGGCGCGGCCGATCTCGCGGAGTGTCGAGCCGGAAGCGAACGTGATGGTGGTCAGATTTGGACAGTTTTCAAAGGCACGGTCCCTGATATACGTGACAGTCTTGGGAATTGTGACGCTTTCCAGAACCGAGTTTCCAGAGAACGCAAACTTCGCGATTTGTATGACGGTGTAGGTCTCGCCGCCATACGTCACTTGTTCCGGAATCACAACATTGCTTACAGGGGGCGAACCGTCGCCCATGTCAAGGCAACGGTATGCCGCAACAGTCTTGTCCGATTCGCTCAGAATGGTGTATTCCAGCGAATCGTACTCGAAGGTTCTCGGCGCGGCGATTGCCGTCACAGCGAACAGGCCTGCTAGTACGGCAACCGCAAGCAGGACGCCAATCAGCCTTTTTCTCGAATGTCTCATATGAATCCTCCCTAATCGTTTCTGATATGATAAAACAGGCAAGTGATTGTCTGTCGATTTTTGCTGTATGAACAGGTTTGCCGCTCAACGGTTGAAAAGGAAGTAGATATACTCCTGGTAGTCGTCCGGCGCGGCGGCCGCGTCGATGGACCATGTGCCGTTCTTCTCATACCGGACAGGGAGTTCGATACAGCCGTTTCCATACCCCTGACGCGAGATGCGCAGCGTACCGACCGTCCAATTGTCATCGTATGTGGCAGTTTGGATGGTATCCTCGCCCAGCGCGGTGCTCCTGATGTTCACGAAGTCCTCTTCTGCACAGTCGCGGTACTGCATGCTCTCCTGAATGTCGAAAAGCGCGCCTTCAGAATTGGCGGAGCTTCCCACTACGATGCGGCAGGCGGTATAGAGGTAAAGGCAGTTCACAAGCAGGTATGCGAACAGAAGCACATAGTGATATCCAGCCTCAAGATAGGAACGCAGCAGCACCATCGCGAGCGAGAGCACGTTGAGGGCAAGCAGCACAACAAATGGCGAAAGATGGCGGATCAGTTTCTTTCTGTCCTTCGAAGCCTGTTTCTTGCTCGTCACGTCGAAGGTCTTCTGGTGGAATCCAAAGAGCTCCTGGATGACTGCAGGCAGGAGGAAGGGCATCAGAACGGTTTCATAGATATTTGTCCAGTACAGGCTGCGGATCTTACCGGACAAGTGGTAGACGCACAGACTGATGCAGCCGTACAGCGGGAACCAGAAAAGCGCGATCTCCCACGGTTCGCAGCGCATCACGCCGATTCCGGCCAGGCAGAAGAGCATGGGAGCGAGCATATAGATGATTCTCTTGAGGGAACTGTACCAGTAGATGATGGATGAAAAGTAGTTCATCTTCTGCCGGAGGGACAGCGTCCTGCACCGCAGATACTTCGTTTTCCTGCCGGACTGGATGCAGCCCTTCGCCCAGCGACGGCGCTGTTTGATGAGCGATTCGAAATCCATCGGGGGAAGACCGTCTGCAAGAACCTCGTCAATGGAGATGCCGACGTAACCCTTCTTCTCAAGCTCTATGCCAGTGGAAAAGTCCTCCGTAAGCGTCCCTGTGACGAAGCCGCCAATGTCTTCCACCGCAGCTCGGCGGAGCAACGTGTTTGAACCCGCGAGAATGACGCTGTTGGAAGCGTTCTTCGTCCGCTGGATTACCTGATAGAAATAATCCTGTTCGTTGTGTGGAACGTTTTTCCGCGGCAGAGAGCGCTGGAAGATATCCTTTCGGTAGAAATGCTGGGGTGTCTGGACGAAGCCGACCCTCTCATCTGCCACGCAGTAGGGGACAGTGTGCAGAAGAAAGTTTTCCTTCGGCATCATGTCCGCGTCGAAAATTGCGATCAGGGGCGAACGGGACTTGATGAGCGCATAGTTGAAGTTTCCCGCCTTCGCGTCGGTATTGACGCCGCGGCACAGATAGTTGACGCCCATCCTCTCCGCGAGATCGCGCATGGAATCACGTCCGCCGTCATCACAGAGGTAAACATGGATTTTGTGACGGTCGGGATAATGCATCCTTTTGCAGGCATAGACGGTTTTTGCCAGCAGTTCCTCCGGCTCGTTGATCGTGAATACAAACACGTCAACGTCCGGAAACGCCGCCTCGTCGACAGCGGGGAGCGTTACATCCCTCTGCTTCACGAATTCATAGAGGAACACTGCAAGCTCAAAGAGGCCGACGAATTCGACTGCCGTCAGCACAATCCAGCACACAACCGGAACTGGGCCCTTGCCGGACGGGATCGTCCAGCCGAGACGCCAGGTCAGATAGGGGACCAGAAACATGGCTGTGGCAAGGATCAGAAGCCGCTCTCTTTTTTTGTGTTGTTTCAAAGGTCATGATCCTTTCAATTGGTTTAGGAACGTCTCTTGGCGGAACGATGAGAAGATCAGCTTGCCGACGTCGGTCAGGTCGTCCTCCTCCCAGCCGCTGAGTTTGCCGCAGTCCGGCCTGATGGCGGAATATACCTCGTCCTTGTTGCTGAGAGACCAGGCAGCCCAGCTGATCTTCCGGCGATTCAAGACGGTGACAAACTTCTCCGCCTGAGCAAGCGCCGGCTTTCCGTTCATCCCGTAGTTGACGCCCCACTCAGTCACAAAGAGCGCGACGTCCTTTTTTTCGGCCAAATTGAAGACATCGTTGAAGTGATCGTCAAATTGCCCGGCATAAAAATGAAAGCTGTACATGACGTTCTCGAACGCCAGAGGACGGTCGATGGCCCACTCAGCCGCGTAGCTGAATTCCGGCGTTCCGACAATGACAACAGCATTCGGTGCGTTCTTCCGAATGACGGGGATGACCTGTTCGGCATAGGCACAGATCTCGTCCCATGTCGTTCCGCCATTCGGTTCGTTGCAGATTTCATAGAGAAGATTCGGACAGTCCCCGTAGTGGGCGGAGACTTCCTCGAAAAAGGACAGCGCGCTGTCAGTGTTGTTCAGGGGACTGGCGTCCTGAAGAACATGCCAGTCTACAACGGCGTACATGTCCATGCAGATCGCATTTTCCACAGCAAGATAGAGCAGCTGCATCGTCTCCTGCGGCTTCTGGACATAGCCGCCCGCCTCGTCGTCGGAATAGACCGCGATGCGGAACGTGTTCGCACCGTACTCCTTAAGAGTCTGCATCGCACCGGAATTGACGTATCCCGGGTACCACAGCAGCCCGTGGCTGCTCATCCCGGTCAGCTGAACGGTCTGGCCGTCTTCGTCCTTCAGTTTGCCGTATTCTATATGGAGTGCGCTGATGTGTCCGGCCTCGACCGGTGCCTGACTGTTTTTCGGCCTGAGAAGGAGATATTCAATGAACACCACGGCAAGAAGCAATACCAGGAAAAGAATCCATGAAACCAGCTTTTTCGGCACTTGCATCACAACCTTTAGGTGTTTTTCAAACGCTTTTCATTGGCTGGAGCGTGTACAGAGAACACCTTTAATCAATTGAATATATTATACATTACATTTTTGGAAAACTCAATGGATTATATGTGTTAATTGCTTTTTTTCATGTTTTAGCAGGTATAGTAAACGCCGGCAGTTCCAATTTCTGAACTGCCGGCGTTTATGCCGTATACGATACCGTTTTCCTTTGTTCAGCGGCCGAACAGGCCGGAAACGTTGGAGAACCCGTTTGCAATTCCCTGAAGCCGCTCCGCTGCCGCACTCAGTGATTTAATCACTTCATTGAACGACTCCACATCCAGTGCGCTGAGCTGATTCGCTGCGTCCTTCAAGGCGGTAATGGTCCGGTTCAGGCTGTCAACATCCAATCCGGCCAGGCTGTCTGCCGCTCCTTTTAAAGAGGCAACCGTTTGATTCAAGCTGTCCATTTCAAGCGCACCAAGCTGTCCTGCCGCTTCCTGAAATGAAACCGCCGCCTGATTGAAAGCATCCATATCCACATCGTCCAGTTTATCCGCCGCGATCGCGAGTGCTTTCATGGCATTGGAGACCTCGTCCATGTCAACGGAATTCATGACCTGATGGACGGAGCGATCAATCTCCGTAACACTCCTGGACAGGAGAATAAAAGCGATGGTCAGCAGCAAAAGAATGCAGGCAAGAAGAATTGTCTGAATACGCATTAGCCGCATCTGCGGAGTTTTGGCACTCATGTCCATAAATGAAAACCGCCTTTCATTTTTTATTAATTGTAATTCTTTTTGGTGTTCTGTGTCAAGCATTCCTATGCAGTACCGTTCCCTTATTCCGCCGCTGACGGATACCATTCACTCCCTGCCTGAAGAAGCGGAATTCTGTGTCCTGATTCTCAGAAACGTTTTATTCCCAAAGAAAAACAGTTGCAAGCAATTGTTTTTTTTGTTAGAATATGTAGGATCATTCTCAGCGGAGGGAAGTATGAGCCGATTCTTTATATCTCCTGACGAACTGGAGCGCGGCTCATGCGTGCTGACCGGTGAAAATGCAGACCACGCCAAGGTCCTGCGGCTCCGCGTCGGAGAAAACGTTACCGTTTCCGATGCAATGGGCCGGGAAAGCAGCGGTACAGTCGTCTCTGTCGGACAGGAATACCAGATTGAATTCGGTGCGCCTGTGCTCAGCAGATCGGAACCGCAATGCAAAGTCGGTTTGTTTCTGGCCTATGCAAAAGCAGACAAGCTGGAGCATGTCGTGCAGAAAGCAACGGAACTGGGTGCCGCTTCCATCTCCTTTTTCCCTTCTGTCTACTGTGTCTCCCGTCCTGATGCGAAGGGTGCAAGGGCGAAGGTGGATCGCGCAAAAAGGATCTGCCTGAGTGCAGCGGAACAGTCCGGACGCGGCATCATTCCGGAGATCAGGGCTTTTGACAGCTATCAGGCAGCGCTGCAGGCCGCTTCCGAAGCGGAACGTTTTCTGTTTCTTTACGAAGGGGAACGTCAGCTGAGTCTCGGACGCGCGCTTGCGGATGCAAAGCCGAAAACCCTCTCCCTGATGAGCGGACCGGAAGGCGGATTCGCTGAGGAGGAAGTTGCGGGAGCTGTCTCTTCCGGTGCTGAGATCTGCACACTTGGTCCCAGAATTCTCCGCTGTGAAACCGCACCGCTGTGTGCACTGACCTGCGCTTTGTTTGCGTTGGGTGAATATGATGAATACTGAGCGAATGCTCGGATAAGGATGGATACTGAAATGGCGAAGAAAAAGCCGGTCGCCGTGCCGGCAAGCAGTAATGACGATACTGTCGTCTACAAAGTCATGGCAGCTTTGATTGCAGCTTGTCTGGAGGTTCTGGTTACCCAGCGGGTCTGCAAAGTCTATGCAACCATTGAGAAAATGGATGTAATGAAACATGCCCTCGGGATTGCCGGAATTGTTCTCGCAGTTCTGTCCGCTGCAGCTCTGGTTGTCGCGATTATTCTTCGCAAGCATCCGAAAGCCGTATTTCCGAGCGTGTTCGTATTTGTGAATCTCGCCCTGTGCTGTGCAGCTGCTTTCGTGCTGTATCATTTCTGGACTGGCCCTGCGATTCTTCTCTATTTCGTCTATTTCTCCCTGGCGGTTCTGGTTGCAGTCTACTATCTCTATCAGCCCGAGTTCTTCCTTTTGACCATTGACTGCATGACAGCGGCATTTGGTTTCTATTGTCTCAGCCAGACCTACCACAGTTCCCGCTCTCTGAGCATTCTGGTCGGGATCTGCATGGCTGCTGTATTTCTCATCATCGGCGGTCTCGCCTTCTCCGCATCGAAGAAGCACGGATACCTGAAGCTGAAAAACACAAAGATCCGGGTGCTTCGGCACGAAACGCCCCTGATCCTGTATATCACCAGCCTTGTTTGGCTTCTTTGCCTGATCGCCGGTGCTGTCTTCGGATCATTCTTCTGCTATCTTTGCGTGTTCGCCGCCATCGCCTGGGCATTTGTCTTCGCAATCTACTATACCATTAAGCTGAAATAAGCATCCTGTTAATATGAAATGCCGCGCTGCTCACGATTGAAGTGAACCCCAAAAGTTAGACAAAATTTAGTTAAGCGACCTGAAGGGTCTGGTATCTGTGTTGAGCAGGTGTCAGGCCCTTTAGTTTTAGCTTGATCCTGCGGTTATTGTAGTAGTCGAGGTAGTCGATGAGCTCGGCCATGAAGTGTTCAATTGAATCGAAGTCTTGCAAGTAAAGCAGTTCAGTTTTGAGTAGGCCGAAGAAATTCTCCATAACAGCATTGTCCAAACAGTTGCCTTTCCGACTCATGCTCTGCCGTATGCCTTTGTCCTCCAGCATTCGCTGGTAGAGCTTATGCTGGTACTGCCAGCCCTGATCGGAGTGAAGGATCAGCTTTGTGCCATCCGGAACCATTTCAAAGGCTTTCTCTAACATCGAGGTGACCATGCCAAGCACCGGTCGATCAGAAATCGTATAGCTAACCAAGTCCTCGCTGCAAAGGTCAAGGATTGGGGACAGATACAGCTTTTCCCCGAATAAGGAGAACTCAGTCACGTCGGTGACCCATTTCTGGTTTGGCTTCTCAGCATTGAAGTCTCTTTCCAGAAGATTTGGAACGATCTTCCCAACTTCACCTTTGTACGAATGATACTTTTTCATCCGTACCTTGCTGCTCAAACCCATCTGTTTCATGAGCTTCATAATGAGCTTGTGGTTGTAATGGAAGCCTCGGTTTCGTAGCTCCTGAGTTACTCGACGGTAGCTATATCTACCTTTGTTCTCGGCAACAATGGAACAGATTTCTTCTCTTAACTCCGCATATTTGTCTGGTTCTTTCTGCTTATTCGTGTAGTAATAATATGTGCTGCGAGGGAGACCGGCAACATCCAGCAACAGCGACAGCTTGTGTTCATGCCTCAGTTCCCATATTACTTTTGCTTTCTCTCTTGCCGTACCCTCTCGGCAACCAAGGCATTCAATTTTTTTAGGTATGCATTCTCTGCCCTCAGTCGCTGTACTTCCGCCAGTAAATCTTCTTCGACTTCTGGCTTAAGCCTCTTTGCAGAGCGTCCTTTACGACCGCGTCCTCGTCGCTCGATATACAACCCTTCTGGGCCTTCTTCCAGGTAAATTCGCTCCCATGCGGCTACCCGCTTGTCGTCGCCTACTTCAAATTGCCGAGTTGCTTCACGGTAGCTCAGTTTCTCTTTCATCATGGTCTCTACGACTCTTTGCTTGAATTCTCCTGTGTATCTCTTATTTGGTACTCCTTTTGGCATAAAACAACACCCCATTCGTTATCAGTATACCATACTGTCTAACAAATGGGGTGCAGTTCAGATTTAGCAGCGCGGCATTTTTCTTTTTGTCAGTGTTTTTCAGATGATCAGCAGCAAAGCTCCAGAATGGTCTGTGCGTAGATTTTTCCCATGGCAATCAGATCGTCGATTCTGGCAAACTCATCCGCGCCGTGCATCCGGTTATCCACGCCGGGCATTGCGGCGCCGAACGCGACACCGTGCTTGAGCATATGCACATAGGTGCCGCCGCCGATATAGAGGCACTTCCCCTCGTCTCCCGTCCACTCTTCGTAGCAGCGCAGAAGGGTCTTGATAAAGTCCGAATCTGCGGAGACATGGTGGGGCGGGAAAATCCTGGTCTCATCAATGGTCAGTCCGACACTGGCCGCAGCGGCAGACGCGGCCTTGACGAGATTGTCCTCTGTTGCGCACAGCGGGCAGCGGCAGTCGTACTGAAGCTGAAGCTCGCCGTCCACCGTTTTGCACATATTCAGGCTCAGCGTCAGTTCTCCCGAAATGGAATCGCTCTGTGCCACACCGAGTGCCTCGCCCAGATAGTCTCCATGGGGGAAGAGCCAGTTGAGCGCCTGCATCCGTTTATGGTCCTCGCCCTGCACCGGCAGATTCGCCAGTGCAGCAATCAGAGCGGTGAGCGCATTGTTTCCGGTTTCCGGAGAAGCGGCATGCGCGCCTTCGCCTGTGCAGATCAGGCGGATTTTCCCGTCATCCATGGGACCGATCGCGTAGGTGCAGTCCGTTTCCCTTGCGACCATGCGGATATAGGGAGCAATCTCTTTGGGATCAACGCCCTGCAGCACTGCCTGTGCCGTATCCGGCACCACATTGAGTTTAAAGCCGGCTTCCACGCTGACAATTCCGCTGTCTCCGGACAGAGGAACATGAACCATGGAGCGGTACATTCCCTTTTCCACATTAATCACCGGGAATTCCGCATCCGGGGAGACTGTCATGGGTGCTTCCTCATTGGACGCATAGTAATGTGCAATGTCACCGCCGCCGCACTCCTCGTCTGTGCCGAGAATCAGGCGGCAGCGTCTTTTCAGCGGAACGCCGAGCTCCTTGACACAAGCCATTGCCCACAGGGCTGCAACTGCCGGCCCTTTGTCATCTGCAGTGCCTCTGCCATACAGCTTCCCTTCCTTTTCGACAGGTTCAAAGGGATCGCAAACCGTCCAGTTGTCCGCAACCGGCACAACATCCAGATGCGCAAGAATGTCCAGACCGGGTTCTTCCGGTCCCAGATCCGCAGTGAGAACATAGTTGTCCATATTCTCTGTCTGCATGCCTCTCTCGCGGCAGAGATCAACCGCCTCCAGCAGTGCCGCCTTGGGCGCTTCACCGAACGGCGCGTCCTGCGCCGGATCTCCCCGATCGGAACGGATGCGCACAAGGCGCTTCACGTCCTCAACGAGCTGGTTTCTGTTCTTTTCAAAATACTGCTCAATTTGCTGTTTCTGTTTCGGATCCATTTTCTATTCCTCCGTAAAACTGTATACCAGATCCCGCAGCATCTCCGGCATCACCTGGAGTGCCCGGACCGGAATGAATTCAAATACGCCGTGGAACTGATATCCGCCGGTGGAAAGATTCGGGCATGGGAGGCCCATGTAGCTCAGGGCTGCGCCGTCCGTTCCTCCGCGAATGGGCTGGGTCACCGGTTCCACACCGTTTTTCCGGAATGCCGCTTCCGCGCGGCGGATCAGGTGCATATGGGGTTCGATGCACTCGCGCATGTTGCGGTAGTTGTCGCGGATTGCCACGCTGACCACTTCGTCTCCGTCGAAGAGGCTGTTGATCTGAGCGGCCGCGTCCAGAAGGATCTGCTTGAGTTCCTCGAGTTTTCCAAGATCATGATCCCTGAGAATGTAGAAAGCCTTCAGCTCCTGGACCGATCCGGCAACATGAATCAGATGAATGAAGCCCTCGTAGCCCTCTGTTCTTTCCGGCGTCTTGTCCTCCGGCAGAAGGGAGTGGAGCTTGGTAAATATCGTTCCTGCGTTCCGCATCACGCCTTTCGCCGTTCCTGGATGTACGCTTCTTCCGTGTACCGTGACTTCGGCAGAGGCGGCGTTGAAGTTTTCATATTCCAGTTCTCCCAGTGCCCCGCCGTCCACGGTATATGCATACTCACATCCGAACTGCTTCAGGTCAAATCCTTCCGTTCCCCGTCCGACTTCCTCATCTGTGCAGATGGCAATCCCGATTTTGCCGTGAGCCCTGTTTTCCGCAAGGATCTGCTCGGCCGCTTCGAGGATCTCGGCGATTCCCGCCTTGTCATCCGCGCCGAGAAGCGTCGTTCCGTCCGTAACAATCAGATCTTCGCCGATTACCCGGTCGAGTTCCGGTACCGCACTCCGATCCATCACGATTCCGGGAGAAAGTTCAATCGGTCCCCCTTCATAATGGAGGATGCGCGGTTTGATGTCCTTGCCGGATACTGCATTGGAAGTATCCATGTGGGCAACCAGTCCAACCGCCGGAATCCCCTCCGTGTTTGCGGGGATCTCCCCGAACACATTGCCGGATTCGTCCATACGGACGTTTTTCAGTCCGAGCTGCTCCATTTCCTTCATCAGCTCTTCGCCCAGAACTTTCTGCTTCAGCGTGGACGGAGATGTTTCAGAGTTTTCCGCGGACTGGGTGTCAAAGGAAACATAGTGCAAAAACCGATCCAAAGCGCTCAAATGCGAACACTCCTTTCCATTGCAGTGTCCGTCATCCGCCGGCTTTCATGTCGGCTGGAAGGTTGCCTTCCTACATTGACGATAACTGCTTCTGTCTATATAATATGAAAATACAGAAAGATTGCAAGAGCAATCAGATGTTTTACATTAAAAAGAGGTGAAGCCCATGTCTATGGACGATTATGAACGGGCCCGAAAACTCGGAGATAAAGAACTGCACATCCGCATGCAGAAAAATGAATCTCCCTATCTGCCCGTCCTGGACGACATCCTAGACGGTATCACAATTGAATCCCATATTTCCCTTGGCCTGATTGATGTTCCCCTGGACCGCATTGTCGGAACCGCGACAGCCGGCCGAACCTCCGCATTCGCCGCCAATTTCATGCCGCTCCTGGGCAGTGACACGGAGTTTGCCTCCAAATGGGGCCGTCTGTACGATTCCATGGTTTCCGACGGCCTGCGGGATCCGGTTGTGCTTCTTGAGTACCTGAACCGCTTTTATGTCGTGGAGGGCAATAAGCGCGTCAGCGTGAGCAAGTATCTGGGCGGCATCAATGTGGAGGCGACCGTAACCCGCTACATTCCCCGCCGCACAGAGGAAAAGGAAAACCGGATTTACTTTGAGTTTCTTGACTTCTACAAGGCAACCAGAATCAACTTCCTCTGGTTCCTCGAACCAGGCCGCTTCCCGGAACTGACCCTGCATGTCGGATACCGTCCCGGTGAAGCGTGGTCGGAGCAGGACATTCAGGATTTCCGTATGGCCTATTTCCGCTGGCGTGATACGTACAAACAGGTAATCGGTGCGAATCAGGAACTTCCCCCGGAAGATGCCATGCTACTGTACATGGATCTGTACGGTTACAAAGGGGTCAAAGACGGATCACCGTCTGAGCTCAAGGCCAACATCGGTAAACTTCGGAATGAGTTTGCTGCCCGTACCCGTTTTATGCCGGCCGTGTCCATGATGCCTCAGGCGGAAAGCAAATGGAAGATCAGTGATCTGTGGAAGAGCACCCCGACAAAAGTCAAGGCTGCCTTCCTGTATGACTCTTCCGCAGACGATTCCGGTTGGGTGCTTGCCCATGAGATGGGCCGTCATCACCTGGAAGAGGTATTCGGAGATCAGGTGCAGACCGTCTCCAGAGAGCATGTGCGTCCATATCAGGCGGAGAGTGTGGTCGCAGATCTGATCAAAGACGGATATGATGTGATTTTCTCCGCCTCACCTGTTTTTCAGTTCTCTATCGGACGGCTCGCGATGGATCATCCGGAAGTCAAGTTTCTTCTCTGCTCCCACTTTTCCATCTATTCCAATATCCGCTCCTACTATCTGCGCATGTTTGAGGCCAAATATCTCACCGGAATCATCGCAGGCATCATGGCGCGGGACGGGCGGATCGGCTATGTCGCGGATTATCCCATTGCCGGAACCATTGCGAACATCAACGCCTTTGCGCTGGGTGTGCAGTCTGTCAACCCGGATGCGGAGGTCTTTCTCACTTGGGACTGCCTTGCAGACGATACACCGCGGGACTATATGGTTCGGGAAGGCATCACCACTATTTCCAACCGTGACTTAAGTGCGCCTTCCAAAAGTTCCCGCCATTTCGGCCTGTATCAGATGGACGGACTGGATCAGATCAACCTGGCCATGCCTCTCTGGAACTGGGGTGCCCTGTATGAATCCCTGATTCATTCCATTCTCCGGGGAAACTGGAACGATCTCACAGACGGGTCCCAGTCACTAAACTATTGGTGGGGTCTTTCCTCCGGAGCGATTGACATTGCCATGTCCCACAATGTACCCGCTGTAACCCAGAATCTGGTCAATGCTGTCCGGGATCAGCTGCAGGCAAACCGCTTCAGCATTTTCGCCGGTCCGCTCTACGATCAGAAGGGCACTTTACGGAGCGATACCACTGCTCTCCTTCCCCCGGAGGAGATCATCCGCATGGATTATCTGGTCCGCGGCATTGCCGGTTCGATTCCCACGCTCTCTGAGATTCGTCCAGAGTCCCGGAATGTGGTGGCAATTGCAGGCGTTGAGCGTCTGGCATCCCCTGCCTCTCTGCGCTACAGAGAGAAGCAGCGCGAAGAACATATCAGAGCCATTGCAGAAAATGAAAAAGCCTCCGCTGAAGCGGAGGATCCAATCATTGCCGGAGAAGACACGGAGGATACGAAATGAACACCAGCAACTCCCCCGCCCCAGACAAATCTCATACGCTTCGAGTTCTGGTTCTTGCCGATGAGCCCGCACCCCGTCTCTGGACCTATTTCCGTCCGGAACGCCTGGAAGGAATTGACCTGATCCTGTCCGCGGGGGATCTGCCGGCAGATTATCTGTCCTTTCTGACCTGTTTCACCCACGCGCCGATTCTCTATATCCACGGCAACCATGACGGCCGCTACGAGCAGAAGCCGCCGGAAGGCTGCGAGTGCATTGAGGATATGATCTACAATTACCGCGGACTGCGGATCCTGGGCCTGGGCGGAAGCATGCGCTACCGTCCCCATACGCCGCCGTATACCATGTACTCGGAAAAGGAGATGGCAAGGCGGATCGGAAAGCTCCGGTTTCAGCTCTGGAAGCATAAAGGCTTCGATCTTCTGCTGACTCACGCTCCCGCCCGCGGTCTGGGAGATGACGAGGACCTGGCTCATCGGGGTTTCTCCTGCTTCCTGCCTCTGATTGAACGCTTCCACCCGCACTATTTTGTCCACGGCCATGTGCATAAAGACTATATGGGCGGTCAGTTTCAGAGAGAACGCCGTTACGGGGAAACCACGGTCATCAACGCCTGGCAGGACTACGTTGTGGAAATTGAGGTACCGAACCTGCAGGAAGAGAAGCTGGGCAAGCATCAGCGACGTCTGATGCAGCTGGATCAGACGTCAGAGCATTGACAGAAAAAGGAACCATGTACGAAATCTGCCGCGATTCGTATATGGTTCCTTTTTCTGATTTGGATTCTTTATTCTTCTTCTGTCTCTTCCCCAGGGCGGACTGCCGTAAATGCATGTGCAGCGGCATAGGAATCTGCAGCCGAGCCGTCGGAGCAGATCATCTTCAGTTCCGGAACGCATTCATTGAACGCGTCATCGGCAATCTCCGCAACACTGTCCGGGATGGCAATCTGCTTCAGATCTGTGCAGGCATAAAACGCGCTTGCGCCGATTCCGGTCACGCTCCCGGGAATGATTACCTCATTCAGGCTCGTACAGCCGTAGCAGGTGTTGTCCTTGATTTTTGTGACACCTTCCGGGATAATCAGGCTCTTCACCGCACCGCAGCCGGCAAAGCACGCCGTGCCGATCTCCTGAATGGTATCCTGCATCGGGATCTCAGCAAGTGAATAGCAGTTGGTGAAGCAGTAGTCCGGGAAAGCTGTCAGTCCGGCCGGAAGATGCAGTGTCTCAAGTGCCCAGCAGTCGGAGAACAGATTGGCGCCCAGCGCGCTGACGCCTTCCGGAATGGTGAACTCCTTGATGGAAACGCAGTAGGTAAATGCCTCATCTCCAATACTTGTCAGCGTATCCGGGAGGGTCAGTTCTCCCAGATTGATGCATTCATAGAAGCATGCAACACCAATGCTCTCCAGCCCGGCGGGCAGTTCGGCCGATGTGGCATTTCCGCAGCCGTAGAAGCAGTAGTCGGGAAGCTCCGTCACCGCGTCGGGAACACGGATCTCCGTGAGCTGATAGCAGTTTCCGAAGGAGGCCTGTCCCAGATTTTTGACAGTGGAGGGGATGGAATACCCGCTCAGAACGTTGCAGTTATAGAAGGCGAAGTCTCCGATGCGGACAATCAGGCCGGGAGTCCGTACGGTTTCTAGAGATACACAGTCTGAAAAGATGCCGTCAGGGATTTTTGTCACGCTCTCCGGAAGCGTAATCTCCCGAAGGCTTGCGCAGTACGCAAAGGCGTACTCTCCGATGCTGGCAACATCATCCGGGATTGCAAGTTCCTCAATGCCGGAGCACTGATAGAATGCATACTCCCCGATGGATGTAACGGTCGACGGGATCTCCACCTCTTTCAGAGAGACGCAGCCATAGAGCAGCGCCGCCGGGATTTTATCCATATCGTCCGGGAGATCCACACTGGGAAGGGCGGAGCAGTTGTAGAAAACGCTGTCGCCCAGAGTCGTATTTGCCGGGACATGAATCTTCGACATCAGAGAACACTCTGCGAAGCAGGCATCCCCGATCTCCGTCACGGTGTCAGGCGTTTCATAACTGCCCAGCATGCGGCAGCCGTAGAAGGCATATGCGCCGAGCCGGGTCAGGCCGGAGGGAATATTAATGGATTTCAGCGCCTCACAGTTCGCGAACGCATAGTCCGGGATCTCAGTCGCAGACTCCGGTACGCTTGCTTTTGTCAACGCCGTACAGTTATAGCATACATTTTCCGGCACGCGGCCGACGCCTTCCGGGATCACAACCTCCTTGAGTGCGCTGCACTCATAAAAGCAGTTGTCTCCCATCTCCTGAAGTCCGGAAGGAATCTGAATGCTCTTCAGTGCGGTGCAGGAGTAAAACGCACTGTCTCCAATGGATGTGACGGAATCCGGAATTACAATGCTTGTGGTGGAGGTGTTTCCTGCGAAGCATCCTTCATCCAGGGAAATGACAGTCGCACCGTTGATTTCTCCGGGTATTTCGCAGACTTCCTCCATTCCGTAATAGTGCAGAATCTGCGCATCTCCGGATTCATAGAGCCGATAGGTGTAAAAAGAGTAGTACAGGGTTTCATACTCATCATCCGAACCGGTCTGAGCCGTCGGAGTTGTCTCCGTGCCCGGAGTATTGGCTGGGGTGTTGGTCTCCTTGCAGCCTGCAAGCAGAATCCCCAGTGCCAGAATCGGCAGGAGCAGTTTCCACAGTTTCACGCCATTCAGTCCTTCTTTCCTTGCTGGCCACCCAGCGAAACAGTACCCGTATCTTACCATTCTGAAGGGACAAAATCAAGGCGCAGGCCGCATCCTTTACAGCGTGTTCACAACTTTCTGCTTTTTTTCCCATCTTCCGTGTGGTATAATACCTTCGAAAATTTTACCCCGGAATGCAGAGTTTCTTCTGTGTTCCGCGAACAACAGGGAAGGAATCTTCTTTCATGAGTTTAATCACAAAACTGTTCGGCACCCATTCCGAACGCGAGATCAAGCGTCTGATGCCTCAGGTACAGAAAGTACTGAGCCTGGAGGAGGAATACCGCGCGCTCTCTGATGATGCGCTCAAGGCCAAAACGCCGGAATTGAAGCAGCGTCTTGCAGACGGCGCAACGCTGGACGATATTCTGCCGGAAGCTTTTGCCGCCGTCCGGGAAGCCGCTGACCGTGTTCTCGGTCTGCGCCCCTACCCCGTTCAGATCATCGGCGGCGTTGTCCTGCATCAGGGCCGCATTGCCGAAATGAAGACCGGCGAAGGCAAAACCCTGGTTGCGATTCTTCCCGCCTACCTGAATGCCCTTTCCGGGCTGGGCGTGCACATTGTCACGGTCAACGACTACCTTGCCAAGCGCGACAGCGAATGGATGGGCAAGGTATACCGTTTTATGGGTCTGAATGTCGGCCTGATCATCCACGGCCTGACACCGGATCAGAGGAGACAGGCCTACAACGCCGATATCACCTACTGCACCAACAACGAACTGGGATTTGATTATCTGCGTGACAATATGGCAATCTACAAGCAGGAAATGGTACAGCGCGGACACAACTTCGTTATCGTCGACGAAGTGGACTCCATTCTCATTGATGAAGCCCGCACCCCGCTGATTATCTCCGGCAAGGGCGAGGCAAGCACGCAGCTGTATCAGGCAGCCGACCTTTTTGTCCGCGGACTGAAGAAGCAGGTCTTCGCAACCACGGATGAGAAGGAAGTGCAGGACGACTATGACTGCGACTACTTTGTGGATGAAAAAGCCCGTTCCGTCTCTCTGACCGCACGCGGCATCGCTAAGGCGGAAGCGCATTTCCAGGTAGAGAATCTCTCCGCGCCGGAAAACACCACGCTGATGCACCATATCAACCAGGCCATGCGCGCACGCGGCATTATGAAGCGGGACATTGACTATGTAGTCAAGGATGGTCAGGTCATTATCGTCGATGAGTTCACCGGCCGACTGATGTACGGACGCCGCTACAACGAAGGACTCCATCAGGCCATCGAAGCCAAGGAAGGTCTTCAGGTTGCCAATGAATCCAAGACGCTGGCCACCGTCACCTTCCAGAACTTCTTCCGTCTGTACCGGAAGCTCTCCGGCATGACCGGCACCGCATTGACCGAAGCGGAAGAATTCTCCGGCATCTATAATCTGGACGTTGTGGAAATTCCCACCAACCGTCCCGTAATCCGCAACGATTATCCTGATGTGATCTACAAAACCGAAGCCGCCAAGTTCCGTGCCGTCATCCGTCAGGTGATCGAGTGTCACGAAGCCGGGCAGCCGGTTCTGGTCGGCACCATCTCCATCGAAAAATCCGAGCAGCTCTCCAGGCTGCTCAAGAGCGCCGGCGTTCCGCATAATGTCCTCAACGCCAAGCACCACGAAAAAGAAGCTGAGATCGTTGCGCAGGCGGGCAAGCTCGGCGCCGTCACCATTGCCACCAACATGGCAGGACGCGGCACGGATATCGTTCTGGGCGGCAACGCGGAGTTCCTGGCGAAAGACGACCTCCGCAAAGCCGGCCTGAGCGAGGACCTGATTGCGGAATCCAACTCCTTCGCCGATACGAACAATCCGGAAATCCTCGCCGCGCGGGATGCGTACAACGAAGCGTATTCCCGGCATAAGAAGGAGACAGACCGGGAGGCGGATCTGGTCCGCAGCGCCGGCGGCCTGTTCATTATCGGCACGGAACGCCATGAGTCCCGCCGAATCGACAACCAGCTGCGGGGCCGTTCCGGCCGTCAGGGCGACCCGGGCAGTTCCCGCTTCTATCTCTCCATGGAAGACGATGTCATGCGTCTGTTCGGTTCCGAGCGGATCATCGCAATGATGGATTCCCTGAAGATCGATGAAGATACTCCCATCGACCAGAAGATTCTCACCGGCGCGATTGAATCCGCCCAGAAGAAAGTGGAGTCCCGGAACTATCAGACCAGAAAGAGCGTTCTGGAATACGACAACGTCATGAATACCCAGCGTACCGTCATCTATGCCCAGCGTCAGCAGGTGCTCGACGGTGAAGATCTGCGCGAGAGCATCCAGAAAATGCTGCAAAGTGTTGTCGAGGCTGACGTACGCAGTGTACTGGGCGAAAACGACTTCTTCTCCGAAGCCTCTCAGGTACCTGAGATTGCGAAGCTTTTTGAAGGACTCTACTTCCCCGCCGGCGCTTTCACTGTCACGGAAGACGAACTGAACACCATGCGCTTCCAGGATATCTGCGACCGGATTCTCTCCCTCTGCGAGCAGACCTACCGCGCCAAAGAAGCGGAATACGGCGAGAAAGTCATGCGGGAAGTGGAACGCGTCATCACGCTCCGCGTGGTAGACGAATACTGGATGGATCAGATCGACGCCATGGACGATCTCCGCAGAAGCATCCATCTGCGTGCGTTCGGTCAGAACGACCCCGTCGTGGAATACAAGCGGGAAGGCTATGAGATGTTTGAGGAGATGATCTCCTCCATCCGCGCCGAAACCGTCCGCAGACTCTTTGCTGTGCGTATCCGCACTCAGGAAGAGCCCAAGCGTGAAAAGGTGGCCACCATCACCTCCGAAGGCGGAGCATCCGACAAGACCGTCAAGCGTCAGCCAGTGGTGAAAAAAGCAAAAGTCGGCAGAAATGACCCCTGCCCCTGCGGCAGCGGCAAAAAGTACAAGAACTGCTGTCTGGATAAGGATCTTGCACAATGAGTTTTTATGTCAACCAGATTGGGGACCTTGAATACCTCTGCGCAGATTCTCTGAACAATGTGCTGCACGGATTCTCCACCCGCTACGGCGGCGTTTCGACCGGAATCTGGTCCTCTTTGAATCTGGGCACCCATCGCGGGGACGATCCCGCAAATGTGCGGGAGAACTACCGCCTGTTCTGTGCTGCGCTGGGCATTGAGCCGGACAGCCTCATCTTTGCCAGCCAGATACACTCAGACATCGTCGCAGCTGTGGACCACACAAACCGGGGCGAGGGACTGGATCGTCCGGTTCCCTCACACCGGGACGCCATGATCTCCAATACGCCCGGCACTTCTCTTGTGGTTTTTTCCGCTGACTGCGCACCGGTTCTGCTCTATGATCCGGATCACCGCGCCATCGGCGCCGCCCATTCGGGCTGGCGGGGAACGGCGCAGGATATCGCCGGAAAAACCGTTCTGGCCATGGTGAACGCCTACGCTTCCGATCCCGCCAGACTGCAGGCAGCCATCGGTCCCTGTCTCGGTCCCTGCTGTTTTGAGACGGATGCGGATGTTCCCCAAGCCATAGCCCAGCAGCTCGGTTCTGCCGCTGAAGAAGCGGTTGAGAAGGTCGGGGACAAGTATTATGTCAACAATTCTCTTCTGATCCGCATGGAGCTGGAACGTGCCGGACTGCGGCCGGAGTGCATTGATATCAGCACGGACTGTACTTCCTGCCAGCCGGAACGTTTCTGGTCCTACCGCAGGGTCGGACAAAACCGCGGCAGTCTTGCTGCCATTATTGCCCTTTAGGAGTGGATCTCCCGTGAAAAAGACAATCTGCCTCATCCTGGCGCTTCTTTTCCTGAGTGCCTGTACCGCTGCTCCTTCGGTTGTTCCGGAGGAGCCTGTTCCTGCTGAACCGGCGGAAACGGCTCCGGAACCGGACGAGACGCCTGTGGAATCCTCCTCGCCGCTGTCTGTCTCCCTCTGTTATGAGAGCACGGACAGCTTCCATCCGCTGACTGCCAAAACCAGCGTGAATCAGCAGCTTCTCGGGCTCATCTATGAGGGTCTGTTCTCCGTAAATCCCGATGGGCGCGCGGAAGGCAGGCTCTGCACGAACTATGAGGTTTCCTCTGACGGCCGAACCTATACGCTGTATCTGCGGCGCGGCGTTACCATGCATGACGGGAAGCTTATGACGCCTCAGGATGTTATCGCCTCCCTGAAGGCAGCGAAAAAATCTTCCCGCTACTCCTATCGCCTGCGCCACATCCGTTCCATACTGAGTGTGCAGAATCATGCAGTTACCATTGAGCTGGACACCGCCTACGAAAATCTCCCTCTGCTTCTGGATGTCCCCATCATGCGCGAAGACGATATTGAGGGCACCTCCCCTGCAGGAACCGGTCCCTACACGCACTCCGGAAAACGTCTGAACCGGTTCTCCGACTACTGGCAGGGCAGCGATGCCGTCTATTATGGCAAATTCATCCGTCTGTACAGAGCTTCCTCCACCAGTGAGATCTGCGCTGCATTTACGGACAGCAAGATCACTCTCGCAGTCGTGGATCCAAACGGAGCCAACGGTCCCACCTACCACAGCGTTTCTGACCTTTACGCGCAGCCGACCTATCAGCTGCAGTATCTCGGATTTAATCTGGATTCTGACATGTTCAAGTCTGACATACTTCGCAGCGCGATCTCCTTCATTATTGACCGGGACAGTCTTGTTGCAGAGCTCTGCAGTTCCTTCGCTTCCCCGGCCGTGCTTCCCTGTGATCCGGCCTCCAGAAACTATGACCGTGTCCTTGCACAGCGCTTCAGCTACGATCCGGACAAATACATTGCCAGGCTGGAAGCCGCCAAACTGTTTGATTTCAACGGTGACGGCGTGCTCGACACATTCCCGGATGATCCGAAAACCGAAGCCCGCGGTACCCTGGTTGTACAGGCCGGATATCCGGAACGGCTCCGAATGGCCCAGCGCATCTCCGATGAACTCCAGGGACACGGTATTGAGCTGAATATCAAAGCCCTGAATTCCAGTGAATACCGCAGAGCCCTGCGGAACGGGAACTATGATCTGTACCTTGGAGAGACCGCTCTTCCACCCGACGGAGACCTGTCTGCTTTCTTTGATCCGGTCAGCAGTCTTTGCCTTGCAGGCATGGAGAACGAGGAGATTCTCTCCCTGTGCAATCTTGCCCTGGAGAATGCCGGCAATTTCTATACGCTCTATGAAGCAGTACTCAGCCAGGGACTGTTGTGCCCCATTGCGGTCAAGCAGTATGCCGTCTACGTCCAGACCGGCCTGGATCTGGATCTTATGCCTGCGCTGGGAAATGTCTATTATGCGCCTGTAACAGAAGAATCATGACACTTTTATTTGATCTTGACGGGACCCTGACGGATCCGGGACTCGGAATTACCAATTCCGTTCTCTATGCCTTGAAGGCCATGGGCATTGATGCGCCTCAGAGGGAAACCCTGTATTCTTTCATCGGTCCTCCCCTTACCGATTCCTTCCAGCAGATGTTCGGGCTTTCCCCAAAGGATGCGGATACTGCCGTTCGATACTATCGGGAATACTTCTCCCGCGCCGGAATGTTTGAAAACACGGTATACCCTGGAATTCCGGAACTACTTCAGCATCAGCGGGGTCTGGGCAGAACACTCTGTGTTGCAACCTCAAAGCCTCTCCCCTATGCTTCTCAGATTCTTAAACACTTTCGCCTGGCAGATTACTTTCACTGGATCTGCGGTCCCGGTATGGATGAGCGGAAGACCGCAAAGGCTGACGTCGTGGCTGATGCGCTCCGGAAGAGCGGAGCCAGTGCGCAGGAAACTGTCATGATTGGCGACCGGGAGCATGACGTACTCGGTGCCGCCAGATGCGGTGTGCGCACAATCGGCGTGCTCTATGGCTATGGCAGCTTGGACGAGCTCACACATGCCGGTGCATGGAGCATTTCAGAAACCGTTGCGCAGCTGGATTCATTTCTTCAGAATGTAGAACTGTAAATAGGCAGCCAAAAGAACGAGGCCGGATCCATCTCAAACGGATCTGGCCTCTTTTTACACTCCCTTGGAGCGTGATTTTGGGGAATATATGTTATTTTCACCGATGCGAACGCAGACTAGCGGCTGCATCATTGGCTTGATGAGATTCTTCCAGTCAAGTCAATCTTTTTATACTGACAAAGCAGCAGATTGGGCTAATGTCATAAATAGATTGCATATCCGGTTATTGCATGCCTAAAAACACAAGAGGATGTGAAAAGATGTGGGGTTCACCTGAATTCACATCCTCTTTTTGTTGAGAACAGCCTAGCACGAATCCTGTATTAATCTAAACTATTTGTATCTCGTGAAGTCTCACATGATTAAAATCACGTGCTTCCTAGTGCCACAAGATGTGGTTGCCCTTTAGGGGCATCGGACTTCCTTTCCACCATACGGCCTGAACTCAGTTTTACACAGCCTGTGCTGTGCGTACCGCATTCAGGCTAATGAGG
>JAFWDU010000003.1 GCA_017516005.1 Oscillospiraceae bacterium
CCTCATTAGCCTGAATGCGGTACGCACAGCACAGGCTGTGTAAAACTGAGTTCAGGCCGTATGGTGGAAAGGAAGTCCGATGCCCCTAAAGGGCAACCACATCTTGTGGCACTAGGAAGCACGTGATTTTAATCATGTGAGGCTTCACACTACAGTGGAATCCTCATGCAAAAAGGACGAGAACGGTTTGTTCATGAGCGTTGAAGGAGCGAGAAGGGTCGGAAACGTTCTCGTCGGAGGCGAGCCGATTGATCCGGAAAGAACATATACGCTTGCCAGCCATAATTATATGCTTCTGGATAACGGCGACGGGTTATACTATGTTTGACGGATGTACGCTTCTGCAGGATCGTGTAAAGCTGGATAATCAGGTACTGATCGACTACATTATGGATAACCTCGGCGGAGTGATCGGCTCTGAATATGAAGATGTTTTCGGAGCAGGAAGAATTGAGATAAAATAAGGAAAACGTTCCCCCTATGAAAGAAACACTGTCATTCATAGGGGGAGCATTTTATCGGCGGACAACACAGCAGCGGAAAATCCAGACTCGCTTCGGGGCTTGTTTGTATGTGGTTGTTTCCAGTGATGCATCTGCTGTAAAAATCCTCTTCGTGTCCAAGGAAAGCGGTCCACTGAACATCTATTTACAATCCAATCGTTCTGCGATGATATTTTAAATAAGCTTGGAATTCCTCACAATTCAAACATCCTGGCTGATACAAAGGCAGAAGGGAGGCGGCTTCCTAACGAAGCGCCTCCCTTCGGGGAGTTCCGCGTTTCATGCCAAGCCGCATTTCTCAAGAAATTCGTCCAGAATGACTTTATAGCCTTCAGAATCAACGACAATGGACTGGGCATGATCTGCGCTGTCAATCAGATGAAGTTCGCTCCTGGGACTCCTGCATGCCTCGTAGAGCATCTCGGAATGGGAACAGGGTATCAGGCTGTCTTCTTTTCCGTGAATGAGACAAACCGGAACATCAGAGGAAAGAAGCGCCTCAACCGGACAGGTGCTGCGAATGTCATATTGGAATCTTCGTTTTGCCTTTGCTTCCACAATGCGAAGAATCAGGGAAGCGGGCAGATGCAGATTCTTCTGGATCCACTGGGAGAAGAGAAGTTCGCTGTCTGCGAAAGGACAGTCAGCAATTACGAGATCCGGCTTCTGATACTGCAGGGACAGAATCGCGGTAGCTGCTCCCATGGACTCGCCATGAACGGCGATTCTGCATTCCGCCCCGAATCTTCTGCGGACGAATGTCAGAATTTCGGATAGGTCCTTGGATTCCTCCTGTCCAAGCGTGCAGAATTGCCCGCCGGATTTCCCGAAATACCGCTCGTCATAGATGAGTACCGAAAAACCGCGGCGGTAAAACAGATCTGCGTATTTGACAGCGGCATAGCGGTTTGCGGTATGTCCGTGGCAGATGACAGCGATTTTTCTGACAGTTCCGGTATCTGCTGGATTGAGTATGATTTCACCCTTCAGCAAGGTGTCGCGGGAGTCCAATTCAAACGGCTCCCGTTTCCAGATCGTTTCATACTCTTGGATTGCATTGGAAAAACCATGCTCCAATTCCGTTGTCCGGATTTGATCTTCGGTGAGTTTTGTTGCCTGAACAATCAGCTGCAGGCATTTTTCAGAGAGTGCTTCCAGAGCCAGAGGAGGCAGCAGAGCGAGGAAAGCGGCGGGAATGAGCCAGCGCTTCATTGTCCGGATCCCTCCCGCTGCGTACGGTTCTTTCTCTGCTTCGCTGCAAACAGCAGCGGAATGAATGTCAGGAGAATCAGAGCCATGGAAATCAGAAACAGTACATGTGTCGGAAGATAAGCTTCCATTCCGTCCGCGTCGAGGATCTTTCCGTTGTTCTTAATGATTGGGTTTGCAATAAAGGGAGAAACAATCCAGGGAATCAGAACAAAGAATATGATCCGGAATCCTTCAAACTGCCCCTTGGATTCTTCCGGAAACAGCTGCTTCATCCAGACGGAGAGCACCTGCATGAACATGATATAACCGCAGCCGAAGAAGAACATGCCGATCAGAAGCGACCAGTTCAGAATTGTGGAGGGATCCACATTTTCCGGTCTGCCAAATAGACCCAGAATTCCAACGCCGATTACGCTGAGAAGAATGGAGACGGATGTCGCAGCAACAAAGCGGTTCTTCTTGAGCATGCGGGAGGCCGGAAATACAGAAAGCATGCCCAGAATCAGCGCAGCGCCCTGTATGATTCCGATGCTGTCTGCAGAGAAACCAAGATAATAGATCATGTAGTTGCCCACATGAGGATAGTAGACATTGAATGCAACAAAGTAGACCGTCAGGACAAGAAATACACAGACAAGTTCCTTCCGGCGGATCAGCTCTCTGTAATTGAAGGCGCTGAACAGCTGCTTCCAGAAGCTTCCCTCGCGGTTCGCGGTCAGACCGGGAGCATCTTTCATGCAGGCAAGCGTCAGAAAGCCGAACACAATCACCAGGCCGCCCATTACGACAAACAGGCGCATGTAATTGTCCGCTTTACCAATCAGCATTCCGCCAACTACCGTACCGATAATCGTGCCGAGAATGGGCTGCGTCGCCAGCGCCGCGCCGATGGTACCCCGATTGGAATCTGTCATATTGTCATTCAGCCAGGCATTGAAGCCGGCGTCGTTGCCCATGGAGCCGAAGAAAGACATGAACGCGTCCGCGAGGACGACGGAAGTCGCGGCGATCATTACAAGACCTGCCGTCCCGGCGGAGGGGGAACGGGTGATAAACTCAGTGGTCCCGAACAGGATCGTAAAAACACCCCAGAGAATATAGCCGATTCCAATGAAGGGCTTTCTGCGGCCTCTGCGGTCGGAGAGTGTTCCGAATATAAAAGTTGAGATGGTGGTGGCGATTGCGGATACGGCAACCATCCATGAGATAATTGTGGGATCTTTTGCGATTTTCGCATAGACGAAAGTGTTGAACCATTGATTCTCAATATTCCAGCAAAGCTGTCCGATGATGCCAAGACCCCAGACCAGCAGCCAGAATCGCAGACCGGAAGAATTGTGATTTTGCTTCATATTCAGGATCACCCCATGCTGATATTTGGTTGAACTGACAATTATGATAGCACGGATCCTGTCATCGGGCAATTGTTTTTCGGTAAGAAAGAGCCGCGCATTTAGCGAATCTATGTTCGATTCATATTGAAATGCGTGTAATTGTATGTTTAAATAATCATGGATCGGAAAAATAACGATAATAAATAATCAATATGGACATTCTGCAAAAAACTGCAGGTGTTCTTTGCAGCGTTCAGCATGTGTGCGGAAATGCTCAGGGGAAGGACGGGGCATGAAGAATCAAAGCGGAAATGTAGCGATTGGAACGGCGAAAATGGAATATGTTTCCTTCGGCCGGGGAGATCATACGCTGATTATTCTGCCCGGACTGTCTGACGGTCTTGCGACAGTGAAGGGAAAAGCCTGGATTCTGTCTCTGAATTATCGTATGTTTTTCACCAGGTATCGCGTATATATCTTCTCAAGAAAAGAACCGCTGCCGATGGAGAACAGCATCCGGCAGATGGCGGATGATCAGGCCACTGCAATGCGGATGCTGGGCATTCGGAAGGCGAGTGTTCTCGGAGTCTCCCAAGGCGGTATGATTGCGCTCTCGCTTGCGGCTGAATATCCGGATCTTGTGGAAAACCTGATTCTTGCGGTAACAGCACCCTTTGCCAATGATACGGTCCGTTCCTGTGTACGGGACTGGATGGAATCCGCAGAGCGAGGGAACCACAGGGAACTGATGATCCAGACAGCGGAAAAGAGCTACTCCTCCGCATATCTGAAACGCTACCGCCGTTATTATCCTCTGCTCGGATTCATTGGAAAACCGAAAACGTACACAAGATTTATGGCTAATGCGCAGGCAATTCTTCAGTTTGACATGCGCGATGAACTGGAAAGGATTACATGTCCCGCATTGATTATCGGCGGGGATGAGGATAGAATCGTCGGCATTCAGGCCTCATACGAGCTGCATAAAGGCATAAAGGACAGCCGCCTGGTTGTGTATGCCGGATTGGGACATGCAGCATATGAGGAAGCATCTGACTTCAATCCGCGTATTCTGTCTTTCCTGGAAGGGCAGGCTGTGCCTGAACCGGTGATCTGCCTTGTTCGTCCTGCCCGGGAGGATCTCTGGTTTCGGCAGATGCTTCTTTCCGATGCAAAAACCATGTCCTATAATGACGCATGGGGAGGGACGATCCCGTTCCAGCCTGATCAGTGGGAAGCCTGGTCGGACAGGTGGCTCTCTTCGGATGAATCATCCCGCTTTTACCGTTATCTCAGAGACGAATCCAGCGGCGCCCTGATTGGTGAAGTTTCCTGCCGGCGGGATCCGGATCGGGATATCTGGCTGTGTGATATCATTATCGCAGCATGGGAAAGAAACCGGGGATACGGAACCATTGGGCTCCGGCTGCTTTGTGAGGAGGCAAAAAGGCATGGGATCCATGCGGTCCATGATGAGATCGCTGCGAATAATCCATCGATCGATCTTTTTATTCGGGAAGGGTTCCATGAACAGTCCCGGACAGAGACTGCGGTATTGCTGAAGAAGAAATTATTCTGAAATAACACTTCGAATGTTTTTGCAGTAAAAATGCTTTGGTGAACGGGAGGAATGTGGCATGAAGTGTATCGTCGTTTATTATTCTCTGGAAGGAAATACGGAATATGCCGCGCAGAAAATTGCGGAAATAACCGGTGCGGAACTTCTGCGTCTTGAGCCTGTCAAGGAATATCCGGCAACGGGATTCCGGAAGTTTTTCTGGGGAGGAAAGAGTGCAGTCATGGGGGAAGCGCCTGATCTTGAGCCGTACACTTTCCACTCAGAGGAATATGACTGTGTTATCATCGGTTTCCCGGTCTGGGCGGGTACCATTACGCCTCCGATCCGCACCTTTATCCGCGATCATGCACTGCATGCAAAGAAAATCGCTGCGTTTGCATGCGAAAGCGGAGCCGGAGGGGAAAAGGCGCTTGAGAAGCTCAGATCGATGATCGGAATTGATGAATTCTCCACGGAAATGGTGCTGGTCGATCCGAAAACAAAACCCAGTCAGGAAAACGAAGAGAAGATCCGAGCGTTCTGTTCCCAGCTTGTGATCTGATTATCCGCTTACAAATCACGGCCAGGCAGGTTTCAGCAGGACCTGCAGATAAAAGCTTCTTTTACCCATTCGAATGTATACAGAACATCCGCCGGATTCGTTCCGGCGGATGTTCTGTTAAATGAGATCTCTTTCAAAAAATACCGGTATATCACTGCCATATAAAGAACGGATCAGATTCAGTGGATAATGAGCTCAAAAGAATAATCCAGTCCGGAAAGACTCTCCGTTGCCTGCTTCATATCAGCTGTAATATGAACCTGTTCCAGCGAATCGAGATCGGCAAGCGGAGTTAGATCTGTTACTCTGGTGCTGTTCAGATCGAGGGATTTCAGACTGGTCAGGTTCTGGATACCCTGAATAGACGAAACGCCGGTATTAAACAGACAGATGTCATTCAGATCCTGAAGAGCGAACAGAGCCGACGCGTCAGTAAGTGACGGACAGTTTTTAATGCAGACAGACTCAAGCCGGTCAAGCGCTTGAATTCCATTCAGATTCTCCAGTGGTTCTGCGTTGATTTCCAGTCTGCGCAGACCGATCAAATCGTCAAGAATCTCCATATTTTCCAATGAACCCATAGAAACCGGAAGCCATTCTTCAGAATCATATCTTCTTATCCTGTATGTAACTAAACCGCCTTCCCGGAACTCCTGCACATCGTACTGACCGAATTCGTAAAGCGTATCTCCCGCAATCGCGAACTGCTCAATTTTCTGCAGGAGCACTTTTGGCAGTGTTTCCAGTTCTTTCAGATCCAGCAGCTGCACCTGTGCGTCAATAGGCTCCCATCCGCCTTCAGGAAAGACAAGGTCATAGAACTGAAAGCATCCTTCCGCCACAAGGTCTTCCGCCTGGTTGATAAATTGAGAGCTAACATTGAGGTAATCTCCGTGAAGACGGAAGAGAGGCGCAAGACTCTGCACACCGTCGAGTTCTATGAGCTCCAGATTGATTTCCCGATCAGAATCCAGATTGTCAAGAAAATCCAGATTGTCCAGTTTCGGCATCTGTTCCAGCCTTAAAGTTGCCGTGTGGAATCTGCTCAGGTCGGGAAGAATGTACAGTCCGCGCAGCCAGAGTTTGTCAAGCTCTGCGCCGGACAGATCATCCCAGTCCATGAGAAGCGGACAGCCGGAGATTTCCAGGGTTCCGCCGTGCATAAGAGGTGCGGCGGTATGAATGCCGGAAAGGGACCGAATACGCGGCAGGTTTTCCAGAGAGAGGTCGGAAATGCTGTCTGGCAGGCCGTTCAGGTCCGCAATGTCACAGTTGGAAAGCTGAAGCCGATGCTCAACTTCCGGAAGATCAGACATCTGCAGATTCCATAGATTGCCAAGCTCCAGTGTTCCGATCTTGCAGCCGGAAAGATAGGGAAGCAGTTCAGAAGCGTCCGCGCCGGAATTCGGGTGAATCGAGAGACCCGATAAGCGGGAAAGTCCGGAGAGTCCTTCAAAGCTTTCCGTTTCCCCTGAGAATGTGAAGTGACAGGCTTCAGGCAGGGAAGCGGCAAAATCCATCTGTTCCATATAAGTGTCATGTATCTCAAGAGATTCCAGGGAATCAAACAGATCCATGGAAGGAAGAAGCAGATTACCCGTTCTGTTGATAGTGATCTCCTTTAGATTCGTACATCCTTCCGCAGAAGACAGATCCGCGGTATCTGCTTCGGTAAGAAGCAGCCGTTCCAGTTTCGGCATGGAAGACAGGAAAGAACAGTCTGAAAGTCCGCTGCAGGATTCAATGCTCAGATCTTCCATTGCAGAGAGCCCGGACAGAGGCGAAAAATCAGATGCATTCAGTCCGCGCATGTAAAGATAGGTCAGATTGGAAAGACCGGTGAGAAAAGAGAGATCTGAAACCGGAATCTCCTGCATGACAAGAGTTTCCAGCTTTTTGCAATTCGAGAGACCGGACAGATCGAGCTGATCCGATGTGAAGTCGTAATTGATCTCTGCATATATCAGGTTTTCCGGACCCAGCTGGGAGAGATCAGAAATATCGGGAGTATCCAGTTCCAGAATCATCCACTCCAGGTTCGGTATCCGGTTCAGAAGAGCATAATCCTCAATCCCGCAGCGGTAGAAATAAGCGCCATACAGCTGTGATTCTGAACAGAAAGACAGATCGGAAATCGTACAGTCGCAGACGCACAGTTCCTCCAGTGTGGAAATGCCGCTGAGATCGGGCATCTCCTCGGGATCTACCAGAACCATGGTTATGGCGCGCAGATTGGGAAGCCTGGCCAGAAAAGCCAGGTCTTCTGAGCTCCACTGCGCCATGAAATGCTCATGTCCGTCTTTGCCGTCATACCAATGCATGGTATGACCATCCATGTGCCTTGGGGCAAGGTAATTCAGATAGCCGCCATACTGCGCGCGTTTATCAAAAAAATCATCATCCATGGCGACCCAATAGAACTGGTCGCTGATCAGAAAGACGAGTTCGACTTTTTCCAGATCCTCTTCTGTAAGTCCATTGGGAAGACGTACCTCAATTGCCTCTTCCACGACGGGCTCTTCGGCAGAAGCCGGTTCTGGTGTTTCCACAATGGTTCTTCTGGCAAGTTTCGTGATGAAAATACCGCCCAGCACCAGAAGAACAGCGGCACACGCAGTAAGAATGATCGGCAGATGACTCTTCTTCTGTGGAATTGCGTCACTCATGCGCTGCGCGATTCCCTCCGGTTCTCTTCCGGATGCTGAGATGATGTTTCGGGCGTAAAGCGCGTTGCTGACATCTTCCGGCAGATCGGAATCATCCAAACGGAGAGGCAGGACATGCTCTGCGCCCTGCCCGATCAGATGCAGGAGTTTATCGGAATTCCCGGTATCCTTGAAAAACGCCTCAGACAGAACGGCAAGGACTGTCTCGTTCTTTCGGAGTTTTCCCGTTGATTCCGAGATGCGAAACCCTTTTTCCCGCATCGCGGTAAAAATCGGAGCAAGCGAGCTTCGATCGGCGTCTGCACAGAGTAAGCGGATGTCTCTCTTTGCAATCATAACGCGTACCTCCTGAGATGGAATAGAAATTCCTGAAAACGGAATCAATCATTGAATTGAAGTGGAGTAATGGTAAATAATCCGGTTTCAAACATGGTGTTCTCGGTAAAAAGGGAATCTTGCAGCCATTTACTTCATTGAGGTGTTTTGGGTCAGAATCACGCGGAAAGAGGCGCTGTCCGACCAATGGAGCGGGAGCATATCCATACTGACATAAACCGTTTTCAGTCTGGGAAGCGATTCAAGCGGCTGCAGATCGGATACCTCTGTATAGGTTAAATCGATCTCTTCAAGACTTGGAAGGTCAGTAAGCGGAGCAAGACCGGTCACTTTGCTTCCTGAGAGGATGAGTCTGCGGAGAAGCAGATGTGAACCGAGTCCGTTGAGATCCTGAACCGGCTGACAGATCAGAGCAAGAACTTCCAGACGTGCCGCATCCTGCAGAAGCGTGAGATCAGATACCTGACCCGTAATGACGGGAGCTCCGTTTACCCGGCAGCTTCCGTCAGGCAGAAACGTGACGTTATCCAATCCGGATGTCACCATATTTCCGCAGAAATAGAGTTCCGGAATTTCAGCGACTTCCCATCGGAAGATTTCCTCCTCGTCCTTGCCAAGGGCGCGCCTGATGGCTTTTTCCTGCTGCCGGTCAGGGAAAGAAACGGCAAAATACCGTTCAGCTTCCCCAAGTTCAATTACCTTTACAGGCTCCGGCTCCGGTTCTGGTTCAGGTTCCGGCTCCGGCTCCGGTGGAATCACCGGCATTGTGTCCTGCGCAGTACTTATCTGAGGTTCGGAATAGGGGGTCCATCGGCCGCTTACAATGGCGTAAAACGATGCTGCAGAGACGAGAAACAGAAGAAGCGAGGCAGCCATGGCAAGGATACGCCAGGGAATTCTTTCGCGCCATGAACGGCGGAAGCGGCGAAGGATAAAACCGGTCTTCAGAATTGCCCGGGAACGGTCCTGTGCAGCGGGGAGAAATGGGATGATTTCTTTCCCTTCCAGAATGGAGCGCCAGTTCTCGTCTGCTTCAGACTCATCCAGACGAACAACCAGAATGGGCCTTTTCAGACGTTCGGCAGTGCGCATTTCACTGAAACAGTTGGGAGACGCCAGCGCGGCTTTTGACAGGAAGAAAATGACACGTTCACAGTTCTGCATGTGATTGGCAATGTTGGAAGGCCAGTCGCTTCCGGCAGGAATGCCCTCGTCATACCATAAACGGATACCGGAATCGTGGAGAATCCGGATGGTATCAATGACTTCCGATGACTGCTTATGTGCGTAGCTGATAAACAGAAAAGGACGATTTCCATCATACGGTTTAAAGAATCCACTCATGGCAATTCGCCCCCAATCAGTACAATCTGAAAGCGGTCAAAGGGAAGTGAAGAGGAAGAATCTATGGCCGACTGGTTGATTTCTAGTGTTTCCAGATTCGAAAGAAGATCCAGCTCGTTCCAGGAGGAAGGAAGCGCATCCAGCCGAAGAACATGTATTTCGGAAAGATTCTCCTCAGTAATCAATCCTCCGCCGAGTGCTGCCCGGATGGAGGCCAGAAGGACCGGATCCTCAATCAGAATGCTGTCAGCCGGCAATTCCGCCTGTTCTGCCGGCTCCAGTCTGATCCAGTGCCTGGCAGACAGGATGCCGGCGCCGAACAGCAGGGCAAGAATCAGAAACGCTGCGGCAATCCGGCCGGTCAGATTGCTTCGGGTACGCACAGGTTCTCCCAACAGATCCTGTGAAAAACCATCTGAATGAATGACGGCGTTTTCATAGGCGTTCGGCTCTTTCAGGGTTCGGAGAGAAAGAACCGGGATCTCTTCTCTCAGACTCATGGAAAGATGGCGGTCAGCACCATCTGTATCCAAGCAGAGAATCGGTCTGTTCTGTTTCTGGTTTACAAGTACAAATGTCTTGGAGTCCTGATCGGAAACAATTGCGTCCGTCAGAAGCACCAGAGTCAGAGATGCTTCTGAAGCACGGTTCTGCCGCCGATGCAGTTCATCGGAACTGCCTGCATTGTCAAGACAATACCAGATTCTGCAGCCTCGTTCCAGAAGAGGACGCATGTACTTCCAGGCCTTGTCCATGTCTTTCTTTGCAAAGGCAAAATAGAGATAAGGTTCTCCGCCTTCATAAGGCGGTACCGGCAGTTGTTTTCTGTTCATTCGTTTACTCCTGACAGACGGTAAATCCTGAGACCGTCATATTTCTTCAGCAGCAGAAGCATCGTACAGAAAGGCTTCCAGTCTTTTCCCTGTTCTTCTTCGGAGAGCGTAAGATAATGTGCTTTGCAGATCTCTTCCGTCAGTTCTGAATCCAGCGCCAGGGCATGAATGCGAAGCTGCTCTCTCAGATCTGAAGCGGAAACTGATGAGTCGGAAGCGGCGATTTCCTGATATGCCGTGCCGTACTTCCAGCCCATTGCCTGATGTTCCCGCAGCCACCGTTCATGTTCCAGCGGAGCGAATACGGAAGTCTGTTTCTCTTGAAAAGACTGAACCATCTCAAAATCGACAGGACGGTCCGAATAGAAGCAGTGAATGGCATTCAGATACCGGCTGAAGCTTTTTGCCTGATTGATGTTGGCAATCTGGTACTCCAGGGAAAGAGATTCAAACATGGACTCCAGTTCCGATGGATCCGTTTCACTGGACATGTAACGTCCGTTGAGCGCAACCGCAAAATCATACAGATGAAGAAAACTGCTTGCGGACAGATAGGTGTGTTTCCGCTTCCTGTCGACCATCTGAATGGATGGCTTTACGGTGAGCGGAACGGAAGAAAGATTGACGATTGCATTTATGTCCTTTGTGAAACGTGATTCTTTTTCGGACATATCACTGTATGCTTTCAGACGCGGAGCTTTGCCCTGTTCGCCGCACTCCTCCCAGAGCCGGTACTGACGCAGGAATGCGTCAATTTTATCCTGCTCTTCCTGGTCGTAGTAGTAGACCGCTGAGACAGATCCCCCGGAAAAATCAAAATCTGCAGCCATGGGATGCAGTTCTGTTCTGGAATTGCGGCCATAAGCAGTCCGATCCCAGCACTGGAGTTCATCACAAAGCATCAGAAGCCAAGCAAGAGGATGAAGATCCATGGAAAGAGGACGCTTCCGTTTCTCCGGATCTTTGTAGAACGCAATCGAGAATTTATAAAGACTGTTGTGAAGCACAATCGCAGTCAGAACATCCACATGATTCTTTGTGATGTTTTCTGCGCCGAACGCTTTTTCAAACTCTGAATAAAGCCGTGCCGCACTGAACAGAGCATGATCCATGAAATAACCGAATCGATCCGGATGCGTTGGCTTGCTGTCCAGGATATCCAGAAGAGATTCTTCCGTGGTACCGTATTCGGAACCCAGCTTGTTCTGAATGTCCCAGGCCATCAGCGCAGTAGAGGAGGCAAACTGTCTGCCGAAGAGCGCATGGAAATGCTCGGCTGCAGCTTCACTCAGTTCTGTCAGAGTGTCCATAGACTGATAGCTCAGGAAAAGACTTCCTTCGCCGCGTTCCTGATTCTCCACTTCAAAATAGGACAGAACCTGTTCAAAGGGCAGTTCAAAGGGATAACCGATATCATGAAACAGAGAGGCGAGACCCCAGAAGCGCAGAAACTGACAGGCGCTTTCCCGGCTCTCGGGGTCCTCCAGATCATAGAAAGAAGCAAAAGAATGGCGATAGGATTCTGAATTCTCGTAAATTGCCAGACCCAGCGCAAATACATAGACGGAGTGAGAATAGTGGTCCCTGTGTTTGAGCAGGAGAGAGCTTCCGTTGCTTTCATATTCCGAGAGCAACTCGACCATATGTTTGGATCTGCCATAGGGCCCGAAAAACATCTCCAGAAAACAGTAATAGACAACATATGCATCCTCAGCAACACCGGAATCAATAAAGGTCTCCAGTGATTTCTCCAGAGAGAGCCGATTGATGTCCATCTCCATATTGTAGGGGATCTGTCCGGATTTCAGACTTCTTCCCCGGTACGTTCCGGTTCGGATTTCCTCGCACGCAATCTCCGAATCAAACAGAAGCTCTTCACAGCGATTATGCAGAAAACGAAGTGCCGAGGATTTCAGATCATTCGGATGTAATTCATTGCAGTACAGCTGTGGCTGAGCGGGACCAAGGTCCCGGCCAAAACGGCGGACCATATCATCATGCATGTGCTGAAGAGCGGTGTAAGACATATCCGGATCCTCCTGTGACAGCGGATTGAAAGAAAATTTAGTAATGAAGAAAACTGCAGGCCGGCTTTTGAAGCGAACAGTCGGAGCAGTGAATCGAAACGGACTGACACGATTCACTCTGCTTACAATTTACCAATGATCGAACATCAACGCAAGAATAATCTTTCAATCCAAATTATGAATCGGCATTATGGGTGCGAAAGAATGGATGCCCGCAAAATGAAGCGAGAAGTGAGAATTGACAAAGAATTCAATTACGAAGATAATTAAATAAGGACGGCGGATTCCGCTGCCCCGATGAAACGAGATATGCAATCTCAGCAACAGACCAGATGGAGAAGAAGGGAGATTTCCTATGCCGGATTTACAGGGCAGTTATTTGCAGATCAGCCAGGATGAGGCAAAGCGCATCATGGCTGAGAAGAGCGGATATCAGATTGTAGACGTGAGAAGACAGGATGAATTTTCTCAGGGGCATATTCCGGGTGCAATCTGCATTCCGAATGAATCCATAAACTTTGACATGCCGGAGGAACTGCCGGATCCGGATCAGATGCTCCTTGTGTATTGCAGAAGTGGACGAAGAAGCAAGGAAGCTGCACAGAAACTGGCGGATCTGGGTTATACAAATGTGCTGGAATTCGGAGGAATTATCACCTGGACCGGTAGCGTCACGACTGAATGATGATCCGTGCGGTGATCATAAAAAGCCGGAACGACGGATCCGAATGAAAAGAATAATGGGGGAGATTCAGATGAATGAGCTTGGAGCGAATATCCGAAAACTGGGATTCGGACTGATGCGCCTTCCGCAGATGGAGGACGGCAAGACCATTGACGTGGAACAGGTCAAACAGATGGTGGATCTGTTTATGGAAGCGGGATTTACTTATTTCGACACGGCTTGGGCATACGCTGGTTCGGAAGATGCCATTCGTCAGGCTCTGGTTGAACGGTATCCGCGGGATTCATTCCAGCTTGCCACAAAAAACGCAGCTTGGATCAACTGCAAATCAAGAGAGGATGCCGTCGCCCAGTTTGAAACATCTCTGAAAAAGACCGGCGCGGGATACTTTGACTTTTATCTCCTGCATAATCTGGGCGCGAATCGTACCAAAGTGTTTGAAGATTTCGATCTCTGGCGATTTATTCAGGCGAAGAAAGAGGAAGGCCTGATCCGCCATATCGGATTCTCCTTCCACGCCGGCCCGGACGAACTGGAGGAAATCCTTCAGAAACACCCGGAAGCGGAATTTGTGCAGCTGCAGATCAACTATCTTGACTGGGATAGTCCCTCTGTTCAGGCCAGAGCGAATTACGAAATGGCCAGGAAATACGGGAAAAAGGTTGTCATTATGGAACCGGTAAAAGGCGGAATGCTGGCAAATCCGCCCGCCCCTGCAGCTGAGGTTTTCCATGCGGCAGACCCCGAGGCTTCCTGTGCTTCCTGGGCGATTAAATTCGCTGCAGATCTGGAAGGAATCATTACGGTTCTGTCGGGAATGAGCAATCTGGAACAGATGAAAGACAACCTGAGCTATATGAAAGATTTCAAGGGACTTTCAGATACGGACAGGGCAGTCCTGAATGACGCCAGAAAAGCAATTGCGCGTATTCCGCTGATTCCCTGTACCGGATGCAATTACTGCGCAAAAGTCTGTCCTATGGAGATCGGTATCTCCGGTTCCTTCGCCGCGATGAATCAGTATACCCTGTTCGGAGATCTGAATGCAGCGAAAGGGCAGATCGACTGGCAGGTAAAAGGGCAGAACCGCAAGACGGCGGATGAATGCATCCTCTGCGGATCCTGTGAAGAGGTATGCCCGCAGCAGATTGACATTCGATGGGAACTGGAACGTGTCGCCTCGGCTTTTCATTTTGCGTTTTGACAGATTGAGCGGTACGCTCGTCTCCGATTAAGAATACACAATCGATTCAGAAGGCCGAAACCTGTGCAGGGTTTCGGCCTGTTCATGTAAAAAGATAGCTCATGGAAGGGTGAAAACCGGGAAAATGATGGTTTTTCACGGCTTGACAATCGGAAAATGCCTCTCTATACTTTATAAGGATATCCATAAGTATGAAAGTATGGTGACAAAGGGATATGCAAGAAACTGTTACCAGCCGGAAAAATCCCGCGGTTCAGCAGATGAGACGGCTGCTTCGTGACAGAGATGCAAGACGTACTGACGGCTGCTTTGCAGCAGAAGGCACCAAGCTGTTTGAGGAAGCGGTTCGCTGGTGTCCGAAACTTGAGACAGTTTTCTGCACAAAAGAAATCCGACTGCCGGATCTTTCTCCTGATGTGCGTGTCTACATTGTGCCGGATGAGCTGCTTGCCTACATCTCCACGCAGAAAGCGCCCCAGGGTATCATTTTCAGTGCGAGAATTCCAAATGCGGAAGCTGTGAAGCTCCAGCCGGGAATGCTGGTCCTGGACGGGATTCAGGATCCTGGAAATGTGGGGACAATCCTTCGGACGGCGGATGCGCTGGGAGTAAAGGTGGTTCTGTCCGACGGATGTGCCGATCCGTTTCATCCGAGAACAATCCGGGCCGCAATGGGTGCGGTTTTTCGTTCGGTACCTCTTGTCAGAAGCAGAAAGCAGCTTCTGGAAGATGCTGCGGAAGGAGTTCCCATCGCTGTGACTGCCCTGTCACAGGACGCTCAGGATATTCGGAGCACCCGCCTCAGAGATTATGCACTTGTGATTGGTTCTGAAGGGCAGGGCATTTCAGAGGATTTTATGAGAGTGGCTTCCCTCAGGCTGATTATTCCCATGCGTCCGGAGTGTGAATCCCTGAATGCAGCTGCCGCGGCTGCAATCGTCATCTGGCAGATGCAGTCCGCATAGCGAAAGCCTGATTGTTATTTGCAATACCCGTGCCCTGAGCGGCACGTGATCTGATTCAATTTGGAGGAAATACAGTGGCAAAACAGCTGGTCATTGTCGAATCGCCGTCTAAAGCGAAGACAATTGGAAAGTATCTTGGGAGCGACTATGTTGTGAAAGCAAGCATGGGACATCTTAGAGATCTTCCGAAAAGCAAAATGGGTGTGGATTTCGAGCACGATTTTCAGCCCCAATATGAACCGATGGCCGGAAAGGAGGATGTGATCCGGGAACTGCAGTCTGCAGCGAAGAAAGCGGATCATGTGTTTCTGGCCACCGACCCTGACCGGGAAGGAGAAGCAATCAGCTGGCATCTGAAAGAGATGCTGAAGCTTTCCGACGAAAAAGCGAGCCGCGTCACATTCAACGAGATCACCAACCGGGTCGTCAATGAATCCATCCGCGCGCCCAGGGCCATTGATTTCAATCTGGTAGACGCGCAGCAGGCGCGCCGGATTCTTGACCGGATTGTGGGCTATCAGCTCAGTCCTTTGCTGTGGAAGAAAATCCGCAGAGGCCTTTCTGCAGGCCGCGTGCAGTCGGTGGCGACTCGTCTGGTCGTGGATCGTGAAAATGAAATCCGCTCGTTTGAAGCACAGGAATACTGGACGGTTGAAGCATCCTTTAAGAGGATCGGAAAACCCGGCAGCTTTGTGGCGCATTATCACGGGGAAGATAAAAAGCGGGAACTTCATTCCTATGAAGAGGTGCAGCAGCTTCTTCGGGATCTGGAAGGAAAGCCTTTTATTGTAACTGCCGTTAAGAATTCTGAAAAGCGGAAGCAGCCCACGCCTCCGTTTATCACATCCACACTTCAGCAGGAAGCTTCCCGCAAGCTGAATATGACACCTCGGCGTACCATGACCATCGCGCAGCAGTTGTACGAAGGCGTGGATATTTCCGGCGAAGGCACCATCGGCCTGATTACCTATATGCGTACGGATTCCCTTCGTCTGTCGGATGAAGCGCTGAACGCAGCGAAGGATGTTATTACCAGCAGATACGGAAAGAACTACTATCAGCGCCGCACATTCAAGACAAGCGCCTCTGCGCAGGACGCCCACGAGGCAATCCGTCCGAGCAATGTGCATCTGGTTCCCGAATCCATCCGCGGAGATCTGAATGCAGACCAGTACCGGCTTTATAAACTGATCTGGGACCGGTTTACCGCCAGTCAGATGACGCCGGCGGTCTACGATACCACGGCTATTGATGTGACCTGCAGCGGCCATATTTTCCGCGCGAATCATCAGTCACTGCGCTTCGCGGGCTTTACCGCCGTATATGAAGAAGGAAAAGACGATGAGCAGGAAGAAAAGGATACGCCGCTGCCCGATCTGCAGGAGAACGAACCGGTTGAACTGACCAAGACCGTACCGGAACAGCACTTCACGCAGCCGCCACCCCGCTACACCGAGGCGACGCTTGTTCGCGCCATGGAGGAGAAGGGGGTCGGCCGTCCGTCCACCTATGCTTCCATCGTTTCCACCATTGAGGATCGGGAATACGTGGAGAAAAAAGACAAGCGGCTAATGCCCACCAAACTGGGCGAGACAGTCAACACCCTGATGATGGAGCGCTTTCAGGATATCGTAGACGTTGATTTTACGGCACATATGGAGCAGGAACTCGATCAGGTTGAGGAAGGAAAGCTTCCCTGGAAGGACGTAATCCGCGGGTTCTATACCAGCTTCACGGAAGAACTGAAGAATGCCGAGACCGCACTGGAAGGCGTTCGCATTAAAGTGCCGGAAGAAGTCACGGATGAGATCTGTGAACTCTGCGGCAAGCCTATGGTGATTAAAACCGGGCGCTTCGGCAAATTCCTGGGCTGTTCCGGTTTCCCCGAATGCAAAAACACAAAGCCCATCGTTGTCCGCATGCCCGGCCGCTGCCCGAAGTGCGGGTCCGGTCTTCTTAAGCGGACATCCAAGAAAGGTTACGCCTATTATGCCTGTGAACAGGGACAGGCATGCGGCTTTATGACCTGGGACGTGCCGACGGAACAGGACTGCCCGTCCTGCGGACAGACCATGTTTAAGCGCTCCGGCAGGGGAGCAATGAAGCCGTTCTGTGTGAATCCGGAGTGTTCCAATTTCCTTCCGGAGGAGAAACGGGGATACCGTAAAAAGGCGAACCCGGAAGAGGGCGGTACGTCTGCGGACGGCACTGCGGATCAGGGCTCAGCGGAAAAGAAATCGGCAGCGTCTAAAACGAGTACAAGGAAAACAACTGCGAAAAAACCTGCCGGCAGGAAGACATCTGCCGCAAAGACCGGCAGAAAGACTGCAAAGAAGGAAACGCTGTCATGACAAATGTTTCAGTCGTTGGAGCCGGCCTTGCCGGTTCCGAAGCCGCGTGGCAGCTTGCGCAGCGGGGGTTTCATGTCACACTTTATGAGATGAAGCCGAAAAAGCGTACTCCTGCGCATCATTTTGATGATGAGTTCGCTGAACTTGTCTGTTCCAATTCCTTCCGCGGCGACCGTCTTGAAAACGCTGTCGGTCTTCTGAAGGAGGAACTTCGTCAGTCGGACAGCCTGATTATGCGCTGTGCCGACGCAACGCGCGTGGAAGCCGGCGGCGCACTCGCTGTCGACCGTCATGCGTTTGCCCGCCAGGTGACAGACGCCATCCGGAATCATCCGAACATCACAGTCGTGGAGGAGGAGGTCATCCGGATCCCGGAGAAACCGGTTATCATTGCGACGGGACCGCTGACTTCTGATGCGCTGTCCGAATCAATCGCAGAATATTTCGGCGGTGCGGATTACCTGAATTTTTACGACGCCGCTGCGCCCCTGGTGGAAGCGGATTCTGTTGACATGTCTCTTGCCTGGTTTGCATCCCGCTATGACCGCGGCAGTGCCGACTACGTCAACTGCGCGATGAATCAGGAGGAATATCTCGCTTTTGTTCGTGAGCTTGCACAGGCGGAAGAAGCGGAAGTGCACGGCTTTGAAGACAGCAGGGTATTTGAAGGATGCATGCCCGTGGAGGTTATGGCACGAAGAGGTGTGGACACGCTTCGCTACGGACCTTTGAAGCCTGTGGGACTGAAGGACCCGAAAACCGGAAGGGAACCGTATGCAGTGGTCCAGCTCCGCCGTGATAACGCGGAGGGAACAGTATATAATCTTGTCGGCTTTCAGACGCATCTGAAACATCCGGAACAGAAGCGGGTTTTCTCCATGATACCTGCTCTGCATGATGCCGTATTTCTCCGTTATGGAGTTATGCACCGCAATACATTTCTCAACAGCCCGATGCTTCTGGACCGTGCATATTCAGACCGCAGGGAACCTCTTGTGGCGTTTGCAGGTCAGATGACCGGCGTGGAGGGTTACGTCGAGTCCACTGCCTCCGGATATGTTGCTTCAGTCAGTATGGCTGCAAGATTACAGGGGCGGGAAGCGCCAGACTTTACGAAGAAAACAGCCATGGGCGCGCTTGCTTACTATATCAGTGATCCGTCAGTCAGGGACTTTCAGCCCATGAACGTGAATTTCGGCATTATTGAGCCGCTGGATCATAGAGTCCGCGGCAAAGCAAACAAAAATCTTGAGATTTCCAGACGTGCTCTGGAAGTGCTTTCAGAAATGAGGAACGGAGGGGATTCCATTGAAAATCATACTTGACGCCATGGGCGGAGATCTGGCTCCGACTGCGGTTGTACAGGGTGCAATTGACGCATTGAAGGATTTTCCGGTTGAGATTGTTCTCGTCGGAAAGGAAGAGGCAATTCACGCGACTCTGAACCACATCGGCTGCACGGAGCTTCCCAAAGGCCTTTCTATCGTGCACGCTCCGGATGTTGTGGATATGCATGACAAGCCGGATAATGTCCTTCGGGAACGCAAGGAATCCTCCATGGTTGTCGGTCTGCAGCTGCTTGCATCCGGCGAAGGTGATGCCTTTATTTCGGCAGGTTCCACAGGCTCGCTTCTTACAGCGGCAACACTGGTTGTCAAGCGGATCCGCGGAATTCGGCGCGCCGCTCTGTGTCCGACCATTCCGCTTCAGAACGGCCCCATGGCATTGATTGACTGCGGTGCCAACAGCGAATGCAATCCGAAATTCCTTGTTCAGTTTGCTTTTATGGGTTCCTTCTTTGCGCAGCAGTTTATGGGAATCGAAAAACCCAGGGTTGCCCTTCTCAACAACGGAACAGAAGACACCAAGGGAACGGATCTGCAGAAGGAAACTTATCTTCTGCTGAAGAAAGCCTCAGACGCAGGGAATCTGAATTTTGTAGGCAATATTGAAGGAAGAGAAGCAATGCTCGGTGGCTGCGACGTTCTTGTCACGGACGGCTTTACCGGGAATATTTTCCTGAAAACCGTTGAGGGTACTGCAAAGTACTTCTCCAATATGCTGAAGGATATTTTCGGCGCGTCCCTTAAAACCAAAATCGGTGCGCTTCTGACGATGAAAGGAATCCGTGCGCTGAAGAATAAAATGGACTACCGCGAAACCGGCGGCACGATTTTCCTGGGGCTGAGCAAACCGGTAATCAAAGCGCACGGAAGTTCGGACGCAAGAGCGATCTACAGCTCTGTCCGGCAGGCAATTCAGGCTGTGGAAAGCGGCGTCAGCGAGAAAATCGCGGAACACATCGATCAGATTGTAGCCGCAGGGGAGTGAGACTATGCTGGAACGTCTTCAGGAGGCGCTGCATTATCAGTTCCGGAACGAAGAACTGCTCAGGGATGCTCTGATTCACAGCTCATACGCAAACGAGAACAGGCATTCGGGTCTGCAGAGCAATGAGCGTCTTGAATACCTGGGAGATTCAATTCTGGGTTTTGTCGTTGCGGAGTATCTCTATAAGACCTATCCGGACCGTCCGGAGGGCGTCCTGACCAGAATGCGTGCCGAGATGGTATGCGAGGAATCTCTTGCGGAGATTGCTTCCGGTCTGAAACTCGGCACGGATCTGTTTCTCGGCCTGGGTGAAGAAAAATACGGTGGCAGAAGCAGAGCAAGCATTCTGGCGGATGCAATGGAGTCCGTTCTGGCGGCAACCTATCTGGACGGAGGCATGTCCGCCGCAAAAGATCTCATATCCAGACTCGTGTTCCCCATGGATCCCAATCTGCATCCAGGAAAAAAGGATGCGAAGACCGAACTGCAGGAACTGATCCAGACGAAGAAAGGCGCCCAGATTGTCTATGAGGAACTTGGGAGCAGCGGGCCGGATCATGATAAGCATTTTTACTGCCAGGTGAGTCTGAACGGAGAAGTGCTTGCGAAAGGCGACGGAAGGAGCAAAAAAGCAGCAGAACAGGCCGCAGCAGCTGCTGCACTGGATTATCTGAAGGATCGATATTAATAATCCTATCATTCTCTGCAGATTAATCGATGTTAATCGAGGATTTTCTCTTGTATTATCAGCCACCTGATTGTATAATCGAATTGGTAGAATCTATCAATCATAAAGGAGGCAAATTAACATGTGGAATTCTCATAACACTGCTGATTACAACGGCATGATTGCGGAGATGATCACGATACCCGGTTATAACGGTGATCCGATTCATGCCTATTATTCCCGCCCCATCAGCGGAGGCCCCCATCCCGGCATTGTACTGATCCCGCATATGCCCGGCTGGGATGAGTTCAGCCTGGAAATCGCAAGAAGATTTACTTTCCATGGATACAGCGTTGTTTGTCCGAATATCTATGAACGTTTCGGCCATGGCACTCCCACTGAAGTATCTCAGCGTATGCGTGAACAGGGCGGCGTCCCGGATGAATCCGTTATGGGTGATGTTGCCTGCTCTATGAGCTTCCTGAAATATCAGGGGAATGCAAACGGCAAGACCGGTGTGATCGGAATGTGCTCCGGCGGACGCCACACCTTCCTGGCGGCATGCACGCTGGAAGGCATTGATGCTGCAGTTGACTGCTGGGGCGGCGGCGTTGTTCCCGATCCCAACCGTCCGAGTCAGGGTAAAGCGCCAATTGAGTATGCTGACGGCCTGAACTGCCCGCTGCTCGGCATTTTCGGCAATGACGATATGTTCCCGACGCCTCCGCTGGTTGATAAACTGGAGGAAGTTCTCAAGGAACTGGGAAAGGACTACACCTTCTTCCGCTATGACGGCGCCGGCCATGGCTTCTGGGGTTATAACGGACAGATGTATAGGCCTGAACAGGCAATTGATTCGTTCAATAAAGTAATCGAGTTCTTTGACAAGAATCTGAAAGAATAGCATTCCTGCTTTGAAAGCAATATGAAAACGGGCGGCCACAGTGCCGCCCGTTTCCGATCTGGAGGATTAGAGATGGGAATCACACAGCCATTCGCTGTCATGGCAAAACCCGTTGGAAGCCGATGCAACATGCGGTGCAGATACTGCTATTATCTGGAGAAAGGACAGTTTTCTTCTCATGAGAAACAAAGCAGAATGAGTTTTACCATTCTTGAGAAACTGATCCGCCAGTATATTGAAGCATCACCTGGACCGGTGGTTTCTTTTACATGGCACGGAGGAGAACCAACGCTTGCCGGTATGGATTTTTACAAAAAGGCGTTGGAACTGGAACATCGCTATCTCCCGTCAGGATGGCAGGCCTGGAACAATCTGCAGACAAACGGCATTCTGCTCAACGACGCCTGGTGCAGATTCTTGAAGGAGAATCATTTTGACGTCGGCCTGTCGATTGACGGAAGTGAAGCAGTCCATGATGCGAACAGAAGGGACAGAGGCGGAAATCCGACCTATGAGAAAGTATTCCGTGCAGCCGAGCGTCTGAAGCACGCTGGGATTCTGCCGGATCTCCTGTGCACTGTTAATTCTGCGACACTGAAAGATCCTATCGGCGTTTATGAAAGCCTTAGGCGTCTTGGAACAGGATGGATTCAGTTTATTCCCATCGTGGTGCGGATGGATGACGGATCAATGGCGCCGGAATCCGTGACGCCGGACGGATACGGAGAATTCCTCTGCAAGGTCTTTGATCAATGGGTACAAAACGATCTTGGCAAGCTTGATGTTCAGCTGTTTGCTGAAACGGCGAGAGTGATGGCAGGGGGTGAAGCAAGCGTCTGCTATATGGCGCCCGTCTGCGGAAGGGTTCTCATTGTGGAAGAGGACGGAGCCGTTTATTCCTGCGACCATTTTGTGGATTCAGATCACCGAATCGGGAATATTCAGCAGGGAAATCTGGGCACTATGGTTGATTCAGAGCAGCAAACACAGTTCGGCAGTCAAAAGCTGAATGCTCTGACGGAGCAGTGCAAGTCCTGTCCCTGGCTCCGGTTCTGCAGAGGCGGATGCCTGAAGGACCGTTTTGCATTCTCCAGAGACGGAGAAGCAGGTCAGTCTTATCTGTGCAAAGGACTTGAGATGTTTTTTGAACATGCTTCAGAACCGCTTTCCCGTATGATCGCAATGAGCCGTGAAGGGAAAAACGCACAGGAGATTATGGCTTCCTTTCAATCAACTTGAGTAGAACATAATCTAATTATGTAAATAAGACTAACACAAAAGATCCGCTGCATTGCAGCGGGTCTTCTGTGTCTCAGTAGACCAGATCAGTTGAACTGGACTGTTGGGTTCCCTTTTTTCATGTATTCATTCAAGTGGACGGCAGGAATCCCGTTCGACAAGCGTACAGGGAAGCGCAATCCGCATTGGTATCTTATTTTTTGGAAGGTAAGTTGTTATCAGCTGCGCGGCAAGATAACCCATTTCATATGCCGGGGTATGTATGGTAGTCAGGGCGGGAGAGGTGAAGTTTGTCAGACTGATATCATCGAATCCGATGACAGATATCTGTTCCGGTACGGATATATGTTTGTCTGATAATGCTTTCAGCGCACCAATTGCTATCGGATCTGATGCTGCAAAAACGGCAGTCGGCAAATCTCCGGATTCTATCATGTCCATCATCATATCGTAACCGGATCTGCTGGAAAATGACCCTTTTCGTGCATAACGCGATGCATCCAGACCGTGATTTTCGCAGAACTGCCGGAAAATTGCCTCTCTTCCGGATGATGCAAAAGGTCCTTCATCCCCACAGAGCAATCCGATTTGTTTGTGACCCAGATTCCAAAGATATTCCAAGGCAGTAATCGTTCCCTGATACATATCCACATTAATGGACGTGGACTCATGATCAAGGACAGGCATGTCAATAAAAATCAAATTTTCGAAAGACTTTCGAAGCGTATGTATTTCGTCCATTGGAAACCATCCGACACAGATCAGACAATCCGCACCAGACAGATGCTGCCTGTAACCGGGGGTCTCTTTAAAGGCGTGAATAATTTTAAGCCCGTTTTGCGTGCAGTATGCCTCTACGCCTTTGCGGATCAGTAAATAGAAGCTGTCTTCCAGTTCCTGTTCAGCAGAAGATCGCTGCAGCATTCCGATTGATATGGCCGATTTTAACGGCGGTTTGGGCTTTTTCTGATAATCCAGAGATACGGCAGCTTCCAGTATTCTTCTTCTGGTTTCCTCCGTCACACTGAAAGTTTCATCGTAGTTGAGAACACGGGAAACGGTTGTAGCAGATACGCCAGCAAGCTGTGCGATATCCTTTATTGTGGCCATGAAAACTCACTCCAATCCTTGCAGAGATACTATATCATAAACGAGGCCATAAAATAAAGAAAAATATAAATTACATCACTAAAACATATTGACTGTTTAGTGAAATTCAAATAAAATAGTATTTGCGATGAAACAACACACAGAAATCATTAAACAAGGAGGAGAGCAATGAAAAAACTATCTGAAGTCCGCGTGGAAAACGGGATTGGAACCCTTTATGTGGACGGAAAACCCTTTATCGGTCTTGGAGGAGAGCTTCACAATTCCAGTGCTTCCAGCACGGAATATATGCGGGAAAAAATCTGGCCGGCACTTCGTCCGCTCCATGTCAATTCCATTGTTGCGACTGTTTCCTGGGAACAGATTGAGCCGGAAGAGGGCGTATTTGATTTTCAAATCGTGGATGATCTGATTGCAGATGCCACCAAAGAGGGCATCAAGCTGACAATCATCTGGTTTGCGCTCTGGAAAAACGGCATTTCAAGTTATGTTCCGGAATGGGTGAAACTTGACCGCAAAACCTACTGGCCCTGCGTCAGCCTGAACGCGACGAAAGTTTCCACAAGATTCGGCGATAACGCACACCGTACCATCAGCCCGCTTTGCAAAGCTGCGGTAGAAGCTGATGCAAGAGCATTCCGCGCACTGATGAAGCACATTGATGAAGTCGATACTGAGGGAACTGTTATCATGATGCAGATCGAAAATGAGATCGGCCTCATTGGATCTCCCCGTGACTATTCTGATTTCGCAAATGCCCGTTTTGCGGAACCGGTTCCGGATGCAGTTGCCAAAGAATACGGCGTCTCCGGCAACTGGAGAGAAGCTTTCGGAACGGACGCGGAAGAATATTTCATGGCATGGTATTATTCCACTGCTGTTGAAACGATTGCATCTGCGGGACAGGCGGAGCACAATATCCCCATGTACGCGAATGCCTGGCTGCAGCAGTATCCCGACCGCCCAGGCGCTTATCCGAGCGGCGGACCGATTATGAAGATGCGCCGCATGTGGCGTCTTGGCGCTCCCACACTCTGCATGCTTGCGCCGGATATTTATGTTCCTTACTTTGAAAAAGTCATCGCTGAGTATTCCTCTGACGGCAATCCTCTGTTTATTCCCGAGACCCAGACCAACGTACGCTCGGCTGCCACTGTTTTCCTTGCGGTGTGTGAATACAACACCATGGGATTCAATCCTTTCGGAATTGAATCTGTGTTTGGCGTTAAGCGTGAGATGGACAGCGGCTTCCTGATGTCTTTAAATATCAACATGTCCGCATTCTCCAATGAAGGGTCCGAAGTGTATCTGCCCAAGAGCTATGAACTTCTGCACAGTATGATGGATCTGATTATCCCTGCTCGCGGCACCGGAAAACTTCGCGGATTCTTCAACGGGGACACGGATACCGGCAAGCTGATTCCGTTCTCCAAGTATGATGTGCATGTTACCTACGGTGGTCAGATGCAGGGCAAGCCTCCTGCGGGCGGCGCCATTCTGGAAGTCTCCGAGGATGAGTTCTATGTATTCGGAACCAATTTCCGCGCAGAATTTGTGCCAAAGAACAACGAGATGCTGACGGTGGAACCCATCAGAATTGAAGAAGGCAAATTTGTTGACGGAAAGTGGGTTCGCGGACGTATCCTCAATGGCGACGAGCGGCGTGTATCGATTCCGTTCATGCCCAGCATTATCCGCATTAAGCTTCAGAGCTATGAGACCTGCTGATCACTGAATTCTCCATAAAACAGATCGGATCGGAACAGATTCTGAACCAAAATAAACAGCGCCATCTTCACAGGTCGGGAGCAGAAATGCTCCCGACCTTTTTATGCAGATGAAAGCGAATTCTCGGTTCGCAGAATTCAGTCAAAAATATACTTCAAGGTTCTCCTGAATCCCTTGCAATTGATTTCGAAAGCTGTTAAAATATCAAAAAATTATGATTGGACGAGGTGTGTCCTTTGTATCTGAAGGCGCTCACGATTCAGGGTTTTAAGTCGTTTCCGGATAAGACGGTTCTGACTTTTGACCATGATATTACTGCGATTGTCGGCCCGAACGGTAGCGGAAAATCGAATATTTCGGATGCCATCCGCTGGGTTATGGGGGAACAGAGCAGTAAATCCCTACGCGGCGCAAAAATGGAGGATGTCATTTTCGGCGGCACGCAGAAACGTGCACAGCTTGGCTTTGCCGAAGTTTCCCTGATCCTGGACAATACGGACGGCGCGCTCAGCTGGGATGGCGCGGAAGTGATGGTAACCCGCAGATACTACCGTTCCGGAGAAAGTGAATACTTTATCAATCGGGAAAGCGCAAGGCTCCGTGATATTACAGACCTTTTTCTGAACACAGGCATGGGCCGGGAAGGCTATTCAAACATCGGACAGGGGCGGATTGATGAGATCCTTTCCGTAAAATCCACCGATCGCCGCGAGATATTTGAAGAGGCGGCCGGGATCGCGAAGTTCCGCCATCGGAAAGAGGAGACGGAACGCCGGCTTGCATCCACGGAGGATAATCTGATCCGGATCGGGGATAAAATCTCTGAACTGGAACTTCAGCTTGAGCCGCTGAAAAAGCAGGCCGAGCAGGCGAGAAAGTACATTACGCTTCGGGATGAACTGCGCGGCCTGGAAGTCACGGTATGGCTTGATCAGCTCTCTGAGCTGTCAGAGCGTGCAGAAAAGGCCGCTGCGGATCATGCAGCGTCTTCTGCGCAGCTGGATCTGGCACATTCGGAGCTTGACCGCCTCTATGCGGAAGCGGAAAAGATGGCTTCCGTACTGCATGAAAAAGATGTTTCTCTTGACACTCTTCGGGAGTCCATATCTCAGGCGGAAGCGGAGGAACAGCGCTGCCTCGGTGAACAGACCATTCTGGAGAACAATCTAAAAAACTGTCAGGATAATATTGCCCGAATTCAGTCAGAACTCTCAGATCAGGACAATCGCACCGGCAGCCTCAAAAAGCAGATTGAAGACCATCAGGCACGCATCAACGAGCTTCTTCTTAAAATGGGAGCGGAGGAAGCAAATCTGAAGCACGCCCAGGCGGAGAGTCAGGATTTGTCCGGATCCGCGGAGAATCTTACATCCAGACTGCTTTCAGAGAGAGCCAGACAGGCGGAACTGCTCAGAAGGAACTCGGAACTACTAGCGCAGGAAGCATCCTCAAGACAGCTTGCGGATGAGCTCCGGGATCGTCTTACACAGATAGACGAACAGGAAAAAGCTGCGCTGGAACAGCACGGCAAACTGGAACATGAGGCCGGGATTGCCGACAAGCAGCTTTCAGCGGCGCGCGAAACCGCAACAACGGAAGGCAATCGCGTGGATGGATTTACGCTTCGTCTGAAATCGAGGACGGAAAAACGGGATACCCTGCGGGAAAAACGAAATGCTCTCCAGCTGGAGCTGGATACTGCACAATCCAAGATTCGCATGTATCAGGAGATGGAACGCGATTACGATGGGTATTCCCGTGCGGTTCGCGAAGTGATGCAGGCGTCCGACCAGGGAAAACTCGGCGGAATCCGCGGACCGGTCACCAGACTCCTGCATACAGAAACCAGATTTGCTCCGGCAATTGAAACAGCGCTCGGACAGGCAGCGCAGAACATCGTTGCCAGTACAGATGCGGATGGCAAACGGATACTGGAGTATTTGAAACGTACAGATTCCGGCCGCGTTACGGTGCTTCCTATGAATGTGATCCGTGGAAATCCGCTTCAGGAGAAGAACCTGGATCAGATGGCCGGATTCCTTGGACTTGCTTCGCAGCTTGTCAGTTATGACGATCAGTACCGATCCATCGTTGAAAACCTTCTCGGACGTACGGTTGTAGTGGATGACCTGGATCATGCCATGGCTATGGCAAGAAAATATTCCAACCGCTTCCGGATTGTGACGCTTGACAGCCAGGTTATGAACGTCGGCGGTTCCATGACCGGCGGCAGCGCAGCCAGAAACTCAGGCCTGCTTGTCCGAGCTGGTGCGCTTCGGGATCTTCAGAAAAAACAGGAGCAGCTTACCAGACAGCTGGGAGAATTGGAGACGCAGCTGCAGGACGCAGAAAGACTCTCTTCCGAAACAGAGTATGAACTCAAGATTTCGCAGGATCTTTTGCGTCAAGCGCAGGATGATGTACTCCGGCTGGAAGGCAGCTGCAGGCAGTATGCCGCGGTTCTTGCTGCAGCAGATGACGCAATTGCGCACAGTTCGGAAGAAAAGACATCCATTCATACACGACTGAAACAGACCGAGGAACAGCTTGCCGCTCAGTCCAGTGAGCTGGAATCGGTTCAGAAAGAACTGGAATCCTGTGATGCTGTGATCGCCTCCATTACACAGGATCAGGAGAATCTGACCATTCAGTCAGATGAAATCACACAGAGAATCAATGCGATTCAGCTTTCTGCCGCCTCACTGGAAGCGGAACGTTCAGCAAGTGATCATACGGTTGCGCAGCTTCGTGCACTGGAAGCAGAACTACGCGGAGACAGGACTCAGCGGGAAGCGCTGATGACCCAGTTCGTGGAGGAAGCAAAACGGAATACATTACAGATTGCACAGTCTAAAGAGCAGATCCTTCGTGCGCGTGAGTGTACGGAAGACCGCAAAAAAGAACTTGCCATTGCACTGGAGGAACGCAGACAGGTTGAAGCCGAAAAGACGACTCTGGATCGGCAGAGCCAGGAGCAGAACCGTCAGATTCTTGGCCTCGAACGGGAAACAGCAAGACTGGAGCAGAGAAAAACGACTTCCGAGATGGAACAGAACCAGATCATTGACCGCCTTTGGGACAGCTACGGTCTGACGCCGTCCACTGCGGTCGATGAACGCGTTGAGATTCCGTCTACACAGGAAGCGTCCAAAAAGATCTCAAGTCTGAAACAGCGGATTAATGCCTTGGGCACGCCGAATCTTGGCGCGATTGATGAATATGATCGGGTAGACGAACGCTATTCCTACCTGACCAGTCAGCGCGACGACGTTCTTGCCTCCAAACGGGATCTTGTCGGAATCATTGACTCGATTACTGGTGAGATGACAAGTATCTTTACCACGCAGTTTGCCAAAATCAATGAGTGCTTCGGCCAGATTTTCAAGGAAATGTTCGGAGGCGGCAGCGGTTCTCTCGCATTGGAAGATCCGGAGAATCCGCTGGAATGCGGCATTGAGATTCGAGTACAGCCACCGGGGAAACAGCTGAAGACCATTACGCTGCTTTCCGGCGGAGAAAAGGCTTTTGTCGCGATTGCCCTGTATTTTTCAATTCTTCGCGTTCATCCGACGCCGTTCTGCATGCTCGATGAGATTGATGCTGCGCTGGATGAGCGGAATGTCGTTCGCTTCGCCACATATCTTCGCAATCTTTGCAAAGACACCCAGTTTATTGTCATTACTCACAGACGCGGCACGATGGAGGAAGCGGATATGCTCTACGGCGTTACCATGCAGGAACAGGGCGTAAGCAAAATGCTCAGCGTTTCGTTGAATGAACTTCAGGCAGAACTGGGAATTGAATGATCGGAGGAACCAATGGGGTTTTTTGAAAAAATAAAGAACGGACTGACTCGGACGAGAGAAGCCATGAACTCCACAGTCGGAAATCTGTTTATGGCATTTTCAGGTCCGGATGATGATTTTTTTGATGAGCTGGAAGAGAATCTGATTCTCGCTGATATGGGCGTCGAGACTTCTGTTCATGCAGTGGAAGCGCTTCGGGAAAGAGTGAAGAATCAGCGCCTTTCAGATCCGGATCTTGTTCGGGAAGCACTGAAGGATATTCTGGTTGAGATGCTGAATGTGGGTGATCAGTCACTTCAGCTGAACGGGAAACCTGCGGTTGTTCTGGTGATCGGCGTAAATGGAGTCGGCAAGACAACCACAATCGGAAAACTGGCAAAACGTCTGACCGAGGACGGAAAAAATGTATTGCTCTGCGCAGCAGACACCTTCCGCGCGGCAGCTGCCGATCAGCTGGAGATCTGGGCAGGCCGGGCGAATGTTCCGATTATCCGGCAGAATGAAGGCGCTGATCCGGCCAGTGTCCTGTTTGACGCCATTTCAGCAGCACGCGCCAGAAGTTCCGATGTGATTCTTTGCGACACGGCAGGCCGCCTTCATAATAAGCAGAACCTGATGAATGAGCTCGGAAAGATGGGCCGCATCATTGAGCGTGAGCTGCCCGGCACGGACCATGAGGTGCTGCTTGTACTCGATGGCACAACCGGCCAGAACGGACTTCAGCAGGCGAAGCTGTTCTCGGATACGGTGCCCGTAACCGGTATTATCCTGACAAAACTGGACGGAACAGCAAAGGGCGGTATTGTCATCGCAGTTGCAGATACCCTGAAGATTCCCGTCAAGTATATCGGCGTTGGTGAACAGGTGGATGATCTGATGGAATTCCAGGCAAGGGATTTCGTCGACGCTCTGTTCTGACGAGGAGGTTCTTCATGCAGTATCTTCTTGCCAGCCATAACCGTGGAAAATGCAGAGAGTATGCACAGCTTCTTTCGTCATGCGGCGGGGAAGTGCTTCTTCCGCAGGATATCGGTATCACACTGGAACCGGAAGAGAACGGATCCAGTTTTGAAGAGAACAGTTTTATTAAGGCGGAATCCTATTTTCGCGCTACCGGCATGGCTTCCATCGCGGATGATTCAGGGCTTGTCGTAGACGCTCTGAACGGTGCACCCGGTATATACTCCGCAAGATTCGGAGCACCCGAGTGCAGAACGGATGAAGATCGCTGGAGGAAGCTTCTTTTAGATCTGGAGAATGTTCCGGATCCAGAACGTACCGCCAGGTTTGTGTGCGCAATCACTTGCATACTTCCGGATAAGACTGTTCTGTCCGCATATGGCGTTTGCGAGGGAAGAATTCTGTTTTCGCCGAGAGGTGAAGATGGATTTGGATATGACCCGATCTTTCTTGTTCCGGAGCTTGGCAAAAGCTTTGCGGAACTTGAGCCTTCAGTGAAAAACCAGATTTCACACAGAGCTCGTGCATTTCAAGAATTTTACAATAAACTGCTCGCTTATCAGGAGGAACACAATGCTCTCTAGCAAGGAAAGAGCCGCGCTCCGCTCACAGGCAACTGAACTGCAGACACTGTTGATCGTTGGCAAGGGCGGCATTACAGAGAATCTGATTCAGGAAGCGGAAACGCTTCTGACCGCAAAAGAACTGGTGAAGGGAAAAGTGCTTGAGACTTCGCTTTTAAGTCCGCAGGAAGCGCTTGAAGCCCTCTGTGAGGCAACCGGCGCGGATCCCGTTCAGACGGTCGGCACGAAATTTGTCCTCTACAGACGCAGCGAGAAGCTGCATCAGAAGCCGCAGCAGAAGAAAAAAGTAAATCCGGTACGTGTAGGCCGTCAGGCAAGACGTGCCGCAGCTCGTGAAGAGCGGGAACGCAGAAACGAATATTTCCGTCAGACAGCAATCCAGAACCGCAAGGAATCCAATCACCGAAAAGAAAACTAATCGGGAGGGTACCGGCATGGGCAAGATCGGCGTATATGGTGGAAGTTTTAATCCGATTCATCTCGGCCACATTCATGCAGCGCGTGAAATGGCGGATCGGCTCTGCCTGGATCAGGTTTTCATGATTCCAGCTGCGCAGCCGCCGCATAAAACGTTGCCCGCGTATTCTCCAACCGGCGGGCAAAGGCTGGAGATGGTTCGACTCGCCGTTCAGGGAGATCCGCGCCTTAAGGAATGTGATCTGGAACTTCAGAGAGAAGGGAAGAGCTACACGGTACAGACCCTGCATCAGCTGAAGGAGCTGTATCCGGATGATGAACTGTATCTGCTGATGGGAACCGATATGTTTATGGGCCTTGATCACTGGTATCAGTCCGATGAAATCTGCAGACTTGCTCGAATTGTCTGTATCAGCAGAGAAGAAAAAGACAAGAAGGCCGATCTGGAAAAGAAAGCCGCATATCTCAGAAACAACCTGAAAGCGGATGTGTCCATACTTCCCAGCAAGCCCGTGGAGATGAACTCCACCACCATTCGCCGCATGATTTTCTTCGGATGTGCAGATGACTATCTTGCTGAAGACGTATATTCCTATATTCGACAGAACCATCTGTACGGAGCGGATCTCGACTGGACAGGGCTCAGCTTTGAGCGACTGAGCGCCCGGTCCCTGGATCTCCACAAGCAGGAACGGGTCGCGCATGTTATCGGCGTCAGCGAGACCGCTGCGAAGCTGGCAGAACGCTACGGCGCAAGAATTGATCACGCCATGCGCGCAGGAATCCTTCATGATGTCACAAAAGCGCTGGACGGGCCGGAACAGCTCTGCCTGTGCAGGCATTTCGGCATTCAGCTTACGCCTTTTGAAGCAACCCATCCAAAACTGCTTCACTCCAAAACCGGCGCTGCTGTCGCAGAACGGATATTCGGGGAACAGCCGGAGACCTGTGAAGCCATTTTCTGGCATACGACCGGATGCGCGGATATGACGCTGCTGGACAAAATCCTGTATATTGCGGATTATGCGGAGCCAAACCGCTGTTTCGACGGTGTGGAGTATATCCGGGAGGTCCTATATCAAGATCTGGATCTTGCACTTTTCCGGGGCTTCGGCATGTCGCTTGAAGAACTGGAACGGGAAGGGAAACCCCTCGATCGTCACTCTATAGAAGCATATGATTTTATCAAGAAGGAACGTGGGTTCGCCTGATCATTCAGGTATTCCGCATTACATGCTGTCGGAACTGCAAAACCGGCAGGCAATCATCAAGAAAAGGAGAGATTGTATATGATGACACCGAAAGAAGTCGCACTGACTGCAGTCAAAGCGCTGGAAGAAAAAAAGGGTCTTTCCATTAAACTGCTGCGCATTTCGGACGTTTCCAATCTTGCAGATTATTTCCTGATCTGCACCGGCAGCAGCAACACACACTGCAACTCACTCTCCGGAGAAGTGGAAAAGCGTCTGAAAGAAGCAGGGGAAACACTCCTGCACCGTGAAGGACATCGGGGCGGCACCTGGGTGCTCCTGGATTTCGGGTGTGTGGTTGTACACATTTTTACAGATGAGACACGTAAATTCTACGACCTGGAGCGTCTTTGGAACGACGCAGAACCGGTTGATATTGATTCCATTTGAAATGAGGCCTTGATTTATGAAGTATGATTTTACCGCCATTGAGCAGAAATGGCAGAATCGCTGGGAAGAGCAGAAACTCTACTGCGCAACGACCGGGTCCGACAAGCCGAAGTTTTACGGCCTGATCGAGTTCCCGTATCCATCCGGAGCCGGACTGCATGTCGGCCATGCAAGACCGTATACGGCGATGGATGTCATTGCGCGGAAAAAGCGCATGCAGGGCTATAATGTGCTGTTTCCCATGGGATATGACGCATTCGGCCTTCCAACGGAAAATTACGCCATTAAGAATCACATTCATCCGAGAATTGTTACGGAGAACAATGTGAAGGTGTTCCGTTCCCAGCTTAAGGCCCTTGGATACAGTTTCGACTGGGATCGCGAGATCAATACAACAGATCCCGGCTACATGAAATGGACACAGTGGATCTTCCTTCAGCTTTATAAGAACGGCCTTGCATATAAGGCTAAAATGCCCGTCAACTGGTGTACTTCCTGCAAATGCGTTCTTGCAAACGAGGAAGTGGTTGATAACGTCTGCGAACGCTGCGGATCGCCGGTTGTTCGCAGGGAAAAAAGCCAGTGGATGCTCCGGATTACCCGCTATGCGGATCGTCTGATTGATGATCTGGATGATGTGGATTATATTGAACGCGTCAAAATTCAGCAGCGCAACTGGATTGGTCGTTCCACCGGCGCTGAAGTGAATTTTGCCGCGACAACCGGTGACGTGATCACAGTCTACACGACCCGTCCGGATACGCTGTTCGGCGCTACTTACATGGTGCTTTCACCTGAGCACGCTCTCGTTGAAAAGTGGATGCCTCAGCTGACCAATGCGGAGGAAGTTCAGAAGTATCAGGCGGAAGCGGCTGCAAAGTCTGATTTTGAGCGTTCAGAACTCAACAAGGACAAAACCGGCGTTGAACTGAAGGGTGTACGCGCCATTAACCCGGTCAACGGAAAGGAGATTCCCATCTTTATCTCCGATTATGTCCTTTCCACATACGGAACCGGTGCCATTATGGCCGTTCCTGCACATGATACGCGTGACTGGGATTTTGCCAAGGCGTTTGATCTTCCGATTATTGAAGTAGTCGGCGGCGGCAATGTACAGGAGGAAGCGTTCACCGATGTGGAAACCGGCATTATGGTGAATTCCGATTTCCTGAACGGAATGGAAGTCGCCCAGGCGAAGGAAGCAATCATTGCCTGGCTGGAGGAAAAGGGAATCGGACACAGCAAGGTGAATTACAAGCTTCGCGACTGGGTGTTCTCCCGTCAGCGTTACTGGGGAGAACCGATTCCCATTGTATATTGCGACAAATGCGGCGAGCAGCCCCTGAATGAAAGCGATCTGCCGCTGCTTCTTCCGGATGTCGAAAGCTACGAGCCGACCGATGACGGAGAAAGCCCGCTGGCTCCCATGACTGATTGGGTTAACTGCACCTGCCCGAAATGCGGCGGACCTGCCCGCAGAGAAACCGATACGATGCCGCAGTGGGCTGGATCATCCTGGTACTTCCTTCGCTATATGGATCCCCATAATGAGGACGCGCTTGCGTCGAAGGAAGCGCTGGAGTACTGGTCACCGGTAGACTGGTACAACGGCGGTATGGAACATACAACGCTGCATCTGCTATACTCCCGCTTCTGGCATAAATTCCTCTACGACATCGGCGTCGTGCCCACAAAAGAGCCGTACGCGAAACGAACCAGCCACGGCATGATCCTGGGTGAGGGCGGAGAAAAAATGTCCAAGTCCAGAGGAAATGTCATCAATCCCACTGACATTATCAATGCCTACGGTTCAGATACGATGCGCACCTATATTGTTTTTATCGGCGACTTTGAGAAGGCGTGCTCCTGGAGTTCGGATGCCGTGAAGGGCTGCAAGCGTTTCCTGGACAAAGTCTGGAATCTGTCGGAGAATGTCGTTCCCGGAGAGGAATATTCTCCTGAGAATGAGACGCTGATTCACAAGACAATCAAGAAAGTGACGGAGGATATTGATTCCCTTAAGGGCAATACCGCTCTGGCACAGCTCATGACTCTGGTCAATCAGTTCTCCGGCGGCTGCAATCGCGCAGAATTCCGCACGCTGCTGCAGCTCCTGAGTCCCTTTGCACCGCATATCTGCGACGAGCTTTGGGAAGTACATGGTTTTGAAGGGATCTGTTCTGTATCCCAGTGGCCGGTTTACGATGAAAACAAGTGCCGGGATGCGCTTGTTGACATCGCAATTCAGATCAATGGCAAGTTCAAGGGAACCATGCAGCTCGCCGCTGATTTGCCGCAGGAGGATGTCATCGCCGCTGCAGCCGCGAATGAAACCGTTCTGCGCAACGTTGAGAAGATTGGCGGCAAGATCGTGAAAACGATTGTGGTGCCGAACAAGCTTGTCAATGTCATCGTCAAATAAGCTTTCAATGGCGCCTGAGGATGGAAAGCAGCCTGTATGAACGTGTAATGCGCATCAATTAATGCTTCTGACTTACGCATTCATACTTGACTTTCTTGCAAAAAAACACTATAATACATCACAGCCGTTAAGGCCCTTGTAAGTGTCCTGGATAGAGCCGGACACATTGGAGGGAGGGAAAACAATGTCCGAGATTCGTGTCAAAGAGAATGAATCGCTGGAGAGTGCTCTGAAGAGATTTAAGCGGAGCTGCGCAAAAGCCGGCGTCATCGCTGAGGTCAAAAAGAGAGAACACTATGTAAGCCCGAGTCTGAAGCGCAAGCAGAAGAGTGAGGCTGCCCGCAAGAACCGCAGAAAGTACAACTAATCCCCTCCGTTTTGCGAAATGATAGCCTCCTGCTTAGTCAGGAGGCTTTTTTCGTTGATGTATGAAAAATACGATTCGAAGAAGATAGAACACAGATCCGGAAATGGAATGAGGTTAGCTTTTATGCGTTTTCCGCTGCTTCCAACCTATATCCTGTCAGAGTTAACGGACATCACGCAGGATTTTCTGCAGAAGGAGAAAATCGACCTGCTGATTATGGATTTTGATAACACAATCGTTCCTTATACGACATCAGAACCCACTGAGGAAATGGCCGAATGGATTCAATCCCTTCCGGAACTTGGTATTCCGTATTGCGTGGTATCCAATTCCCGAAAACCACGGGTGGTTGTATTCTGCGAAAAATATGGAATTCCCGTGTTCACCAACGCAAAAAAACCGTTTTCAAAAGGCATCAGACAGGCACTTGCTGCCTATCCTGATTCCGTTCATGCCGCACTTGTCGGAGATCAGATCTACACGGATGTTCTAGGCGCTGGCCTTGCTGGAATCAGATCGATTCTGGTTACGCCGATTCATCTGCATAAATGGTACCTGATACTTCGCCACTGGGTGGAAATTCCATGGATTAAAATGAAAAAATGTATTATCAGAAGGAGTCGATAAGAAATGCGCAATATCGAAAAAATGATTTCTCTTTGCGGTAAAGCAGCAGACGCGCTGCTGCTTACAAGCGTCTATTCCAGACACTATGCAGCAGAGTCCGGTATTGATGAAGGCGTTGCAATCATCTCAAAGAACGGCTGCCGCTATTTTACAGATTCCCGTTATATCGAAGCGGCTGAAAAGCAGCTGAAGGGCTTCGAAGTGCTGGTCATCGACAGAGAACACAGCTACTATCAGAGAATCAATGATGCTGTCTCTGACTTCGGAATCCGCACGCTCGGAATTGAGGAGCGTTATCTGACGCTCAAGGACTATCGGGAGTACGAAAAGAGACTGAACGCGGAACTTGTGGATGCACAGGATGACATCTCCAGACTTCGCTGGACCAAGGAAGACTGGGAACTTGAGAAAATGATTCGTGCACAGGAGATTACCGACCTGACATTCAGCCAGCTGCTGGAGATCATTCATCCGGGCATGACGGAGAAAGAACTTCGTGCTGAGCTGATTTATCGTCTCCTGAAAAACGGGGCAGACGGCCTGTCTTTCCAGCCCATTGTTGTCGCCGGTCCGAACACTTCAATGCCTCACGGTGTTCCTTCTGATTATGTCCTTCAGAAGGGTGATTTTGTCACGATGGACTTCGGATGTCTGTATGACGGATACTGCAGCGATATGACCCGGACGGTTGCTCTCTGTGAGGCAACAGCCGAGATGCGCGAAGTGTACGCAATCGTTGCACAGGCACAGGCAAACGGAATCGCAGCATCCAAAGCCGGGGTAGAAGGATCCGTTGTGGACGGTGCTGCACGCAAGACGATTGCAGAAGCCGGTTATGGCGCCTATTTTGGACATGGCTACGGTCACAGCCTCGGTCTAGAGATTCATGAATCTCCTAACTGCAATCCCTCCGGAAAAGACCCCATGCCTGTTCATGCTGTCTGTTCCGCAGAACCGGGTATCTATCTGCCCGGAAAGTTCGGCGTCCGGATTGAAGATGTCGTCATCTTTGAGGAGAATGGCGTCATTGACATTACAAAGTCACCCAAGGAATTGCTGATTATCGGCTGATCAGCCTCATTGGAATGATTTTTTTCTTGCATTTTACAGCTTGTTCCATTAGAATATGAGGAGCAAGAGCAGTTAGAAACAATTGGATTATACCGCCGTTTTTGGTGGAACTACTGAGGAGGAGATACCAATGATTTCTGTCAGCGATTTTCGGAACGGCGTTACCTTCGAACTTGACGGTAAGGTCATGCAGATTGTGGAGTTTCAGCATGTCAAGCCCGGCAAAGGCGCAGCTTTTGTCCGCGTAAAGATGAAGAATGTCATCACCGGCGGTGTTACTGAAACCACATTCAATCCCAACGATAAGTATCCCACTGCTTATGTTGAGCGCAAAAAGATGGAGTATTCCTATAATGACGGTGGACTCTACTATTTCATGGATTCCGAGACCTATGAGCTTGTTCCCGTGAATGAAGAGGTTCTTGATGACAGCTTCCGTTTTGTGAAGGAAAACGACACCTGCACGATTCTGTCCTACAAGGGCAACGTATTTGGCTGCGAGGCTCCCAACTTCGTTGATCTCGTTGTCACCGCCACGGATCCCGGTTTTGCCGGTAATACTGCGACCAACGCAACCAAGCCCGCGACCGTTGAGACCGGTGCCGAAATCAAGGTTCCGCTGTTCATCAATGAAGGTGACAAGATTTCCATCGATACCCGTACCGGAGAATATCTGGGCCGCTCCAAAGTTTAAAGGAGAACCGTTATGACACTGAATGAGAAAGCTTCTTACCTGAAGGGCCTTCGCGACGGCCTGAATCTTGGAAGTGATACGCCAGAGTCCAAAATCCTCAATGCTGTTATTGACATGCTCGGCGACATCGCACTTGAAGTGGAAGACATCAATGATGTGGTAGAATGCCTGAATGACGAGATGGATTCCATGGAAGATGAGCTTGATGCAATTCATGAAACTCTGGATGATCTTTCTGATGAGCTCGATGACTATGATGATGACGATGAGGAAGATGACGATGATGACTATCTTCCCTTCGGGCGTTCTATGAGCGACTATGAAGATGACGATGAGGATTACGAAGACGAGGACTACGAGGAAGACGACGAAGACGAAGATGATGACGATGACTACGATTTCGGCGACGATGAAGTCATCTATGAAGTGACCTGTCCTACCTGCGGCGACACCATTGAGATTCCCGAGATTATTCTGGAAGAAGGAAGCATGAAGTGTCCGAATTGCGGGGAAGATCTTGAATTCGAGTTCGATGAGGACGACGAAGAAGAGAGCGACGAATAATTCTTTCTGAATCATGCAATAAACCGCCGGCGACTTAAATCGCCGGCGGTTTTGTTGCTTATAAATCAGAGATCGCGGGAAATCGGTTCCACGGTTCGGTTTCGGGCGGTCGGGAAACAAAGGAAATCATCTGCCCGCTTTCAGGATGCTCGAAGCTGATTCGAAATGACCAAAGTCCGAGCGGACCGGGATCCGGAAAGCGGCTGTACTTCCTGTCACCGTAAAGGGGGAGACCGCGTGAAGAGAACTGCACTCGAATCTGATGGGTCCTTCCGGTCAGCAGATGCACACGGATCAGACTTAATCCTTCATTCCTGGAAATAAGACGGTATTCCAGCTTCGCATCCTGAACATTTTTGCCGGGTGCTTTCACAACATGGGATTTCCGCTCAACAGGATCCCGAAGAAGCAGGTCCTGAAACACGCCGACCTCTTCCGATGGACGGAAATGACATATCGCAAGGTAGTCTTTCTGAAACAATCCTTCCCGAACTTGTCTGGAAAGTTCAGAAGCAGCCTGAGAGGTTCTTGCCAGGACCATAATGCCGCCGGTTACCTGATCAAGACGATGAACAGTCCGTAAATCCGCGTTCGGGTCATTCAGCTCCTGACGGACAAGATCCGGAAGCCCGCGCGGTATATCGGTTGAATTAATGCCGGCAGGCTTTTCGCATACAAGGATGGAAGGATCTGAATAGAGTATTGTCATTGCCGTTTCGCGGGATCAGAGACCGTAATGCTCTGCAAGCGCCTTCCAGGAGGGAAGGGAACGCTGAATGGTATCATAACTCACGCAGTATGCAACACGAACATAACCGGGGCAGGCAAAACTGGAACCGGGAACGATCAGAAGCCGGAGACTCTTGGCGTAAGCAACGAATTCCTTCTCATCAGAAACAGGAGATTTGATGAACAGGTAAAATGCTCCCTGCGGTTTGATGCACGAGAATCCAAGCTCTTTCAGAGCTCCGTACAGAGCCTCGCGGTTTTTGTTGTATGCTTCGATGTCTGTCTTTTCCTTCAGACAGCGAGCTGCAACAAGCTGCATAAGACTCGGTGCATTTACAAAACCGCTTACACGGTTTGCAATCGCTGCAGCATCAATGATTTCCTCGCTGCCATCTAGTTCATCCGGCATTACAAGGTATCCGATTCGTTCGCCCGGAAGGGAGAGAGACTTGCTCCAGGAATAGCCGACGATCGTATTGCGGTAATACTTGGTCAGATAAGGAACTTCGACACCGTCGTATGCAAGTTCACGATAAGGCTCATCGGAAATCAGATAGATGGATGTACCGAACTCTTCCTGTTTCCGGTTCAGAATGTCCGCAATGGCACAAATGGTCTGTTCTGAGTACACAACACCGGTAGGATTATTCGGCGTGTTGATAATGACTGCTTTTGTTTTTGCTGTGAGCTTCTCTTCGAACTCGGCAAGATTCGGCTGGAATGTTTCAGTATCCGGAGAAACAGCAATCAAAACACCGTCATAGTTGAGAACATAGTTTCCATATTCTGCAAAATAGGGCGCAAAAGTGAGAACTTCATCACCCGGATTCAGAAGTGTTTTCAGAATCACATTCAGGCCACCGGCAGCACCGACAGTCATGAGAATATTCTTAAGACCAAAGTTCGTCCCGAATGTTTCGTTGAGATGATCTGCGACCGCCTGACGGACACTCTCATAGCCTGCATTGGACATATAGCCATGGACAAAGATATTGTCTTCATTCTCAAGAATTTCAATTGCCGCTTTGTTTACTGCGTCCGGGGAGGGAACGCTTGGATTTCCCAAAGAGAAATCATAAACATTCTCAGCGCCGAATTCCGCAGCGAGCTTTTTCCCATCCTCAAACATGGCGCGAATTGCGGATTTGCCCGCTGAGAGTTTTTTCATTTTGTCAGAAATCATGGTTTCAGCCTCCTAATCAGGCCGAAGCCTGAAAATTTCTCTTTTCAGTTTGCTTCAAATAGGATAAAATGTCAATAAGTAATCTGCTGAATTTCCGGAGGGATCGGGTTTGAATATTCAGATATTTGGAAAAAACAAGTGTTTTGACACAAAGAAAGCGGAACGATACTTCTCTGAACGAAGAATTAAGGTTCAGAAGATTGATCTGATCAAATTTGGCATGTCAGGCGGTGAGTTTGACTCTGTAGTTCGTGCCGTCGGCGGAATTGACAGGCTGGTTGACTGGGACAGCAAAAGTGACGAGGTCGAGCTTCTGCGGCATCTTGCGTCGGAAGAGCAGAAGAAAGATAAGATTTTTGAAAATCCAAAACTGATGAAGACGCCGATTGTCAGGAATGGTAAGAAAGCAACAGTAGGCTACTGCCCGGAAATATGGGGCACATGGGAATAATCATATGAATAACGACCATATAGTATCAGGCAGGACAGAGCTTCTGAAGCATCGGAAACTCTGTCCTGCCTGGATTTTTATTGATCAAATAGACGCGGGTTTAGTCCTTCTCGATTTTCCATTTCTGACACAGAGCATCCAGGGAATCCACCATGCTCTGCAGTTCCCGGTTGCTCAAACCGGAACTGGACTCGACAATCTTGGAAAGACGCTCCATGTTGACAACAAGACGGTCATACAGGGCGCTCTGACGTTTTCCGCCTTCCGTTTCACGCACTTTGTCAATCCGTTCTTGAATGCCTTCCTCTGTGAAGGTACCAAGATTAAAGTCAAATACTGCCCCGGGGTAGGGAGCGACAGCATCCATTCCGAGTTCGTCTGAAAGACGGGCAGCAAACAGATCTGTCACGGTATCCTGACCGTGTACGACAAAAACCTTTTTCGGCTTCGGGTTAAAAGCGCCTGCCCAGCGCAGCAGCCCCTGATCATCTGCATGTCCTGACATTCCGGGCAGTACGATCAGTTCTGCGTTGACTTCGATTGTTTCGTTGAACAGCTTGACATTTTTCGCGCCGTCTACAAGGATTCTTCCGAGTGTGCCTTCCGTCTGATAACCTACAAACAGGATTGTGCTTTCCGGCCGCCAGAGGTTATGCTTGAGATGATGACGGATTCGGCCGGCTTCACACATGCCGCTTGCAGAAAGAATCACCTTTGGAATCGGGTCGGTGTTGAGAAGTTTGGATTCCTCACTGCTCACAGCAAGCTTCAGACCAGGGAAGGAGAGCGGATTGATGCCCGATTTAACAAGCGTCATAGCCTCCTCATCAAAACACTCCGCATAGTTTTCATTTACGATCTGAGTGGCGTTTACCGCCAGCGGAGAATCCATATAGACCGGCCAGACGCCGTGATTTTTTACGAGATCCCGCTCCTTCACCTGACGGAGGTAATACAGCATCTCCTGCGTGCGACCCACAGCGAAACAGGGGACAACCACATTGCCGCCGCGGTCAAAGGTTCTCTGAATAATCTTTGCCAGTTCCACTACCGTGTCGGGGCGTTCGCCATGGGTGCGGTCCCCATAGGTAGATTCCATGACAACGTAGTCCGCGTCGGTCAGATATTTCGGATCCTTGATAATCGGCATATCCAGATTTCCAATGTCACCTGAGAAGACGATCTTTTTGGTATCCTGGTTTTCCGTTACAGTGATCGTAATGGAGGAACTGCCAAGCAGATGACCCACATCCGTGAATCGAATGATAATCCCTCCAAAGATTTCTTTGTCCGTTTCATATGCGACAGGCTGAAACTGATTCAGCGCAGACTGCGCATCTTCAACTGTATACAGGGGAGCAGTCTGATTGCTACCGGAACGTTTGCTCTTCCGGTTTTTCCATTCAGCTTCGGATTCAGCAATGTGAGCTGAATCAAGAAGCATGATACCGCAGAGGTCATAGGTTGCGTCCGTGGAATAAATAGGTCCACGGTAACCCTGTTTCACAAGCAGGGGAATCCTGCCTGAATGATCAATATGCGCGTGCGTTAATAGAACAGCATCAATCATTCCGGGAGCAACTGGAAGATCCGGATTTTCATAAATATCACGGCCCTGTTCCGATCCACAGTCGATCAGAACTCGTTTCCCGCAGGCCTGCAGAAGAAAGCAGCTGCCGGTTACTTCATGAGCGGCGCCTAAGAAGGTCAGATTCATATTGCTACCTCCAGGGATTGCATGATAAGGGATTGCACTGATAGTATTTTACATCCAATATGGATAACGGTCAATGCAATCAGAAAAAGAATCCGCCCGATGCATGACAGAATCTGCCATGCATCGGGCGAAACGTTACCCGGTATTAACGGATAGGGGAATTACTCGTAGAGAGCCTTCAGCTTCATCAGGTGCTCGTAGCGCTCCTTAGCAGCTTCCTCAGACTTCGCGAACAGAACGGTAGCACGCTCCGGGAATTCGCGGGTCAGGCGGGAATAACGAGCTTCGTTCATCAGGAACTCCTGATAGCCGCCAGCGGGCTCCTTGCTGTCGAGCGTGAAGGGGTTCTTGCCTTCTGCCTTGGCAGCGGGATTGAAGCGGAACATATTCCAGTAACCGCATTCAACAGCACGCTTCATTTCAGCCTGGCAGTTGGTCATGCCGCCCTTGATGGAGTGCATCTCGCAGGGGGAGTAGCCGATGACGAGGGACGGACCGTGATAAGCTTCCGCCTCGGCAATCGCCTTGATGGTCTGAGCGGGGTTGGCGCCCATGGCAACCTGTGCAACATAGACATAACCATAGCTCATTGCGATCTCAGCAAGGGACTTCTTCTTGATTTCCTTACCGGCAGCTGCGAACTGAGCAACCTGACCGATGTTGGAAGCCTTGGAAGCCTGTCCACCGGTGTTGGAGTAAACTTCGGTATCGAATACGAAGACATTGACATCTTCGCCGGAAGCGAGGACGTGATCCAGACCGCCGAAGCCGATATCGTATGCCCATCCGTCGCCGCCGAAGATCCAGACGGACTTCTTGTTCAGATATTCCTTCTTAGCGAGAATGGTGGGAGCAATCGGGCAGCCATGCGCAGCGGCATTCTCCAGAAGCGGAATCAGCGCCTCGGTAGCAGCCTTGTTTGCCTCGCCGTCGTTGACGGTATCCTTGAATGCAGCAATCGCAGCCTTCATTTCTTCGGTCGCATGCTCATTGGATGCCATGAGATCGAGCTTGGCAATCAGTTCTGCGCGGATGGTCTTCTGAGCCAGATACATGCCCAGACCATGCTCAGCGTTGTCTTCGAAGAGGGAGTTGGCCCAAGCAGGACCGCGGCCTTCCTTGTTGACAGTGTAGGGGCTGGTAGCAGCCGGGCCGCCCCAGATGGAGGAACAGCCAGTCGCATTGGAGACATACATGCGGTCGCCGCAGACCTGAGTAACCAGGCGGGCGTAAGCGGTCTCGGCGCAGCCTGCGCAGGATCCAGAGAACTCGAGCAGGGGCTGCTTGAACTGGCTTCCCTTGACGGTGAGGTCCTGCATATCCTTCTTCTCGGAAACTTCTGCGACCATGTAGTCGAAGACTTCCTGCTGTGCAGCTTCCTGTTCCTGCGGAACCATGGTCAGAGCCTTGACAGGGCAGACACCGACGCAGACGCCGCAACCCATGCAGTCCATGGGAGAAACAGCCATGGTGTAGGAATAGACGCCCTTGCCCTTGCCGGCCTTGACAGCAACGATCTTCGCAGCCTCGGGAGCAGCGGCAGCTTCCGCCTCGGTCAGAGCGAAGGGACGGATGGTGGCATGCGGGCAGACATAAGCACAGTTGTTGCACTGGATGCACTTGCTGGAATCCCAGGTGGGAACGGTAACGGCAACGCCGCGCTTCTCATATGCAGCAGCGCCCTGATAGAAGGTGCCGTCTGCATGATCTGCGAAAGCGCTGACCGGCAGGCTGTAGCCATCCATCTTGCCGACAGGCTCGAGAATGGTGGAAACCTGCTTGACAAGCTTGGCTTCGCCCTTGAGGTCGGAAGTCTTGGGCTCGTCAACTGCATCAGCCCAGCTGGCGGGAACATCGATCTTCACGAACGCGGTAGCGCCGAGATCAATGGCCTTGTGGTTCATGTCAACAACATCCTGGCCCTTCTTCAGGTAGGACTTGGTGGCGGCATCCTTCATGTGCTGGATGGCCTCTTCCTGAGGCATAACCTTTGCAAGAGTGAAGAACGCAGACTGCAGGGTGGTGTTGGTGCGCTTGCCCATGCCGATCTGCTGGCAGAGGTCGATGGCGTTGATGGTATAAAGCTGAATGTTGTTCTTGGCGATGTAGCGCTTTGCTTCGGCAGGCATATGCTTGTCAAGTTCTTCCGGAGTCCACTGACAGTTGATCATGAAGATACCGCCGGGCTTGACATCATTGACCATCTTGTAGCCCTTGATGACATAGGAAGGATTGTGGCAGGCAACAAAGTCAGCCTTGTTGATGTAGTACGGGCTCTTGATGGGCTGATCGCCAAAGCGCAGGTGGCTGATGGTGATACCGCCGGTCTTCTTGGAGTCATACTGGAAGTATGCCTGCACGTACTTGTCGGTATAATCGCCGATGATCTTGATGGAGTTCTTGTTTGCACCGACGGTTCCGTCGCCGCCGAGACCCCAGAACTTGCACTCGATGGTTCCCTTTGCAGCGGTGTTGGGAACTTCCTTGGGCTCTTCCAGGCTCAGGTTGGACAGATCGTCAACGATGCCGATGGTGAACTGGCGCTTTGGAGCATCCTTCTTCAGTTCGTTGTAAACAGCGAAAACAGAAGCGGGAGCGGTATCCTTGCTGCCCAGACCGTAACGGCCGCCAATGATGCAGACATCGTTCTTGCCGCCGTTTGCGAGAGCGGTAACAACGTCCATGTAGAGAGGCTCGCCCTGAGAGCCGGGCTCCTTGGTGCGGTCGAGAACAGCAATCTTCTTGGCTGTTGCGGGGATCGCTTCAATGAGCTTGTCAGCGCAGAACGGGCGGTACAGACGGACCTTGACAAGGCCGACCTTCTCACCGTTTGCATTGAGGTAGTCAATGACTTCCTCAGTCACGTCGGAGATGGAGCCCATGGCGATGATGACGCGGTCAGCATCGGGGGCGCCGTAGTAGTTGAACAGCTGATAGTCAGTGCCGAGCTTTGCATTGACCTTCTGCATGTACTTCTCAACGATAGCAGGAAGTGCTTCGTAGTAGGAGTTGCATGCTTCACGATGCTGGAAGAAGATGTCGTCGTTCTCGTGGCTGCCGCGCATAACGGGATGCTCCGGATTCAGAGCGCGCTTGCGGAATGCAGCAACGGCGTCCATGTCGACCATCTCAGCGAGATCTTCGTAATCCCAGATGGCGATCTTCTGCAGCTCATGGCTGGTACGGAATCCGTCGAAGAAGTTGATGAAGGGAACACGGCCCTCAATGGCGGCCAGATGGGCAACTGCGCCCAGATCCATGACCTCCTGAGGATTGGTCTCTGCCAGCATGGCGAAACCGGTCTGCCGGCAGGCGTAGACGTCGGAGTGATCGCCGAAGATGTTCAGAGCCTGGGAAGCGACGCAGCGTGCGGAAACATGGAACACTGCCGGCAGCAACTCACCCGCGATCTTGTACATGTTGGGGATCATGAGCAGCAGGCCCTGAGAAGCGGTGTAAGTGGTGGTCAGGGCGCCTGCATTCAGGGAGCCGTGAACCGTGCCAGCTGCACCGGCCTCGGACTGCATCTCGATGACCTTGACGGTGTTGCCGAAGATGTTCTTCTGACCCGCGGCGGACCACTGATCAACGTAGTCAGCCATGGGGCTGGACGGCGTAATCGGATAAATGCCGGCGACTTCGGTAAACGCATAGGATACCCATGCCGCGGCATTGTTGCCGTCCATAGTTTTAAGCTTTCTTGCCAATGGAATTACCTCCTAGGAAAGTGATTTCTAAGCTTTACAATTATAACATAGTCTTATGTGAAAGTAAATTGTAGAATCCGCAAAATTTCACCCGGAAACGTGAGTGTTCATTGCCGTATGCCCCTTCTTTTCAGAATTCCGTCCAGAAAAAAACCTGCAACGGAAGTGCAGGACTGTATTCGAGTATTGTTTTCAGATCGCCTTTTTGAATTCCCGTACCGAAAACACGAATACATGTTGAACTGGGTAGACTGATTTGATAAAATAGAAAGTAGAGAAATGCAACGGGGAAGATGCGATACGGAAACTCCGAATCATTTCACGTACTATCTGATTGTTAGAGGGTAATTCATATGAGCCAGAAGAGCGAAAAGCAAAAAGAACTTCTGCGTACGATTAAATTCACACTGTTTTCCATTTCGGCGGGCCTTGTTGAAATCCTGTCCTTTACGCTTCTGGAGCGTCTGACAAACTGGCCGTACTGGCCGAAATACATCATTGCGCTTGTGCTGTCTGTCATCTGGAATTTCACGCTGAACAGGCATTATACTTTCCGTTCGGCAAACAACATTCCGATTGCCATGCTGAAAGTAGCGGCATATTATCTGGTATTTACACCGCTTTCTACCTGGCTCGGATCCTACCTTGCGGACAGCCTCGGCTGGAATGAGTATCTTGTAACAGCAATCAACATGATTCTGAACTTTGTTACGGAATATCTGTTTGACAGATTTGTTGTATTCAGAGCATCCATTGATACCAACGCACTGGCAGCAAAAGAAAAGGAAAATGAGAAAACAGGATCCTGATTTGCTTTGCATCTGATGAGGTGGATTGATTATGCGGAAACAGCGCAAAAAGAATCCCGGGTCCCTTGTTTCCTGCTCTTACTTGAGAAGCGGAGATAAGAAGGGGAGCAGTTATCAGGCCAGCGTCTTACAGCGCGGCCCAGGAGATTGTGTTCTCATGATCCGTGAAGCGGCTTCTTCGTCGGATCCTGTTCATGTCCGGATCTATCGGGCGGAGGGGTCCAGCCTTGAACAGCTTGAATCGATTGCGCGTAAAGCAGGAATGGATTCCTGGAGCAATCTTCCCATTGACAGGGATCTCTTTCATGTTGATTCGCCCAGTCCAAGAATTGATCTGTCTTTTGAAAACCGCTATATTCACATCAGTTATAACTCCGTCCTCTCAGCTGAAGGCAGATCTGCTTTGATTGAGCTGTACCAGAGTGTTCTTCAATGGGTTTCGCCGGAACGTCTCCTGGAAGAGTATGATGAGAACGGGGAAGATTGAAGCGCTGATCGAATCTGTATTCGGTCATAAAAGCGAAATCGTGTGAGAAGGTGAATGGAGATGTACAGACCTCTTGCAGATGAAATCAGACCGGAAGCGCTGGAAGATGTAGTCGGTCAGGAGCATATTCTTGGCAAAGGTGCGATTCTGCGTCGAATCATAGAGTCCGGGAATGTACCGAATCTCATCTTCTATGGACCGTCCGGTACTGGAAAGACCACCGTTGCGAATATTATCGCAAAGGAAACGAACCGGACCCTCTACAAGCTCAATGCAACCATGGCATCCAGTTCTGACATAAAGGATATTGTTGCGCAGATTGATACCATTCTGACTCCAAACGGAATTCTCCTTTATCTCGATGAGATCCAGTATTTTACAAAAAAACAGCAGCGGTCTCTGCTGGAGCATATCGAAAACGGAAAGATTACGCTGATTGCATCCACAACCGAGAATCCGTATTTCTATATCTACAACGCAATTCTGAGCAGATCAACCGTGTTTGAATTCAAAGCGGTCTCTCCTGAAGCTGCTGCTAAAGCGGTCATGAGAGCCATACAAATCCGCGGGGAACGTCTTGCACTGAAAGTGGATATGGAGCAGGGTGTACCTGAGCAGATCGGTTACGGATGCGGCGGTGATGTACGAAAAGCAATGAATGCGGTTGAACTGCTGTTTTCCGCGTCCAGAGTCAGCGGAGATACCATTCGCTTCACGCTGCAGGATGCAAAGGATATGGCCCAGAAATCAGCCATGCGATATGACCGGGATGGAGACAGTCATTATGATCTTCTTTCGGCTCTCCAGAAATCCATCCGCGGCTCAGATCCGGACGCCGCCGTACATTACCTTGCAAGACTTCTGGAGGCCGGGGATCTGCCGTCGGCGTGCAGACGTCTTCTGGTCATCGCAGCCGAAGACATCGGCCTTGCGTATCCCATGGCGATCACGATTACGAAGGCCTGTGTGGATTCCGCTCTTCAGCTGGGACTTCCGGAAGCCAGAATTCCGCTTGGCGATGCCGCTGTTCTGCTCGCCACATCCCCAAAATCCAATTCCGGCATCTGTGCAATTGACGCCGCGCTGGAGGATATCCGAAAAGGAAAGAGCGGGGAGATCCCGAGACAGCTTCAGAATATGCATTATGACGGTTCCGGATTTGAGCGTGAACAGGGATATCTGTATCCTCATTCCTATCCGAATCACTATGTGCAGCAGCAGTATCTCCCGGATGAACTCACCGGTGCAAAGTATTATGAATTCGGCGAAAACAAGGTGGAACAGGCATCCAGACAGTACTGGGAGAAGATTAAAGGCACTGAAGGAAAATAATATGGATATTCGACTTGGAGATATTCTTCATATGAAAAAGCCGCATCCCTGCGGGGAAAAGCGCTGGGTTGTCCTTCGTACCGGAATGGACTTCCGACTTCGCTGCCTTGGCTGCGGCCATGAAGTCATGATTCCGCGCGCAAAAGCGGAAAAAAATATCCGCCGTGTGGAAAGGGCGGAAGAGGAACAGGAAAAACAAAAGGTGTAGAACGGAGGAAACGAAATGGCAAAAAAACCTTATGTCGTCGGCATCACGGGAGGAACAGCCAGCGGAAAGACAACCATGGTTGAACGTCTCCCCGCACTTCTGGAACCGCTTAGAGTATATCGCTTTAACTGCGATTATTACTATCGTTACGGCCAGAGGCTGAAGGTGGTTGCACCTTTTACCGGAATTGAGTACAAGGAAGCGAACGTGCCTGAGGCGCTGGGCCTGAAGGAACTTTTCCATGACTTTGAAGATGTATGCGAAGGCCGCACCGAGGAGGAATATGACGTTGTCCTCATTGAGGGACTGTTTACGCTGTATCTCCCTGAAATCCGAAATCGGCTTTCTCTCAAAATCTTTATTGATCTTCAGAGCGATGAACGCCTGATCCGGCGGATTCGCAGATGGATTCCGCAGGGACAGACCTTTGATGAAATCGCAGACCGATATCTTGATACCGTCCGTTACCGTCATCAGGAATACGTTGAACCGACCCGCTGGTATGCAGATCTTGTGATTAATGGCACCCTAAGCGAAAAATCAATGGATATTGTGGCAACTTACATTAAGGCGGATGTAGCAAGACAGAAGGAATCTGCTCCGGAACAGGCCTGAACCTGAATCTGCGAAGGCAATCTGGTTATGTAAGATACTATCTCTTGCGCCTGACATGGGTCATTACTCAACATATAGGGTTTTTGCTGGACAATTGCTTTCAATTGTGATAATATCAACTTAAGCAATTTGAAAGAGGTGCAGATACATGAAATGTCCCTACTGCGGCGAACAGGACAGCAAGGTTGTCGATTCACGGCATTCTGAAGACGGCAGCAGCATCCGCCGACGCCGTGAATGTCTTCTCTGCGGTAAGCGCTTTACAACCTACGAGATTGTGGAGAGCCTTCCGATTGTTGTCGTGAAACGGGACGGCAGCCGTCAGTCTTTTGACCGCAACAAGATTTTGAACGGCATGCTCCGCGCCTGTGAAAAACGCCCTGTCTCTCTTGCTGCAATGGAGGGCGTTGTGGATGATATTGAACAGTACATCCAGAATTCCCTCGAAAGAGAAGTCCGTTCGGAGGAAATCGGCGAACTCGTCATGGATAAGCTGAAGCAGATGGATGAAGTCGCTTATGTTCGTTTCGCTTCTGTCTATCGGTCTTTTACAGATGTAAACAGCTTTATGCAGGAACTGAACAAGATTCTCGCGGAAAAATAAGGATCATATTCAGAATGACCGGAAAATGGGAAGTCCCATTGTTCCGGTCATTCTTTTCGTTATTGAAAGATTATTTTTCCTCCATGAAGTAAAGCCGTGATGCAAAATCCTGGAAGAATCTTACGTTTTCATTATAACCAGTGCCTGAAAATGCCTGTTTCAGTTTCACACCGGCATCCATAAGCGTATCTCCGGGGATCAGAAGCTCCTCGCTTTCCCCGGGCATTTTAACAACTCGTGCGATTACGTTGTGTACGAGTGAATCCGTTCGGATATGAATAGGCGTCATGGTATTGATCAGGCTGCCAAAACGCTTTACATTGATCCGCTGCTCGTAGTTATAGAACAGATAGGTTGCATCCCGTTTCAGACCCCGGGCGAAGAAACGCTCTGACTGTGTATTCGGCTGAACCAGTTCCTGCATCAGCAGTCCGACGGCGTGGGAGCCATCCGGCGCTGTACAGGTCCACTCGTGGATATTGCCGGATCTGCCCCGATAGAAATCTCCCTGCTGCAGAAGTTCCCGCCATTGCTTGTAGAGTGAGATCTGTTCCTTGATTTTCTTTTTATCTTCAGAAGTCAGATCCCGGAGATCAAGTTCATAGCCAAGAACACCGAATGCGGCTACATTGAAACGCGTTTCAAGCGGAGTATCCCGCATCGTCTGGTGATTCGGGCAGGCGGATACGTGGGAACTGACTGTACTCATGGGATAGCCGTAACTGTAGCCTTCCTGAATACGGACACGGCTCAAAGCATCCGTATTGTCACTTGCCCAGATCTGCGGGAAATAGGACAAAATACCGAGATCAAAGCGGTTTCCGCCAGATGCACATCCTTCGAACAGAATATCCGGGAACCGTTCTGTCAGCGCTTTCATTATTGTGTACAATCCGAGAATGTAGCGATGTGCGGTCTCACCCTGCCGTTCCGGGGGCAGACTGGGAGAATAGACATCCGAGAAGATCCGGTTGTAATCCCATTTTACATAGGTGATCGGAGCAGAGGAGAAGACCTCGGTCATTTTCCCGATGATATAATCCACGACTTCCGGATTGGCAAGATCTAGAATCCGCTGATTCCGACCCTCAGAATGTGGTTTGCCGGGAATTGCCATAACCCAGTCCGGATGCTGTTCGTAAAGCCTGCTCTGGACATTGACCATCTCAGGCTCCACCCAGATTCCAAACTGCAGTCCGGCATCATTGATTTTTTTGCACAGCCCTCCAAGACCCTGAGGCAGTTTCTTGGGGTTCGGATCCCAGTCACCGAGTGCACGTGTATCATCGCTCCGATCTCCGAACCAGCCGTCATCCATTACAAGCAGTTCAATGCCAAGTTCTTTTCCCGCTTTTGCCATGGAGACCAGGGTGCTTTCGCTGATATTGAAATAACAGGCTTCCCAGCTGTTGAGAAGAACGGGACGGGGCTTGCATTTCCAGCTCCCGCGAACAATATGCTCGCGTACAAAACGGTGCATATTTTGACTCTGCCCAGTGAAACCTTCTGAAGAATAGGTCATAACAGCTTCCGGTGCATCAAAACACGCACCAGGTTCCAGAAGAAAACGGAAGCCGTCCGGCTGAATGCCGGAAACAACACGTGTTTTACCGAAAGCATTCACTTCAACAGCGGAATAGTGATTGCCGCTGTAAATGAGATTGAATCCGAAACAGTCTCCGATCGTCTCGGAGGTGTCCGGACGATGGAGCATAAAGAAAGGATTGGCACGGCTGGAGGAAGAACCAGCTCTGGACTCATTGACGAATTTGCCGCCGGATAGCGTAACGTCTGATTTGGTCATTTCACGGCCCCAGGCACCGTGGAAACTGCTGACACTCCATCCGGAATCAGGCAGATCCAGCTGCAGACTCATCATACGCTCCAGCTGGACAGACTCAGAACTGGAATTGATCAGTTTCGCACTTCTGCAGATGCAGTCACATTCCGGATAGACGTAGTAATGCAGTTCCAGTGTCAAAGAGTAGGAAGCATCCTGCAGCGTTACGACAAGGTGTTCCGTTTTGCCGTTTTCTGAGTAGGAACCCGGAAGGGGTGAGAACTCCGGCTTTTCTTCGGAGATGCTGTCGGAGAGATATCGGAAATCTGAAGTCCGGCTTCCGTCAGCATGCACAACGGTGAGAAATGGTTCGCGGATATCACCATGTCCGGCGGAAGACATCTCAAGACAGAGATCCTCCAGAATGACGGTTTTATAATCTGAAGAATAACTGATTACATTCCCGGGTTCGAAAGCACGCTTTTCCGTGAGAGGTTCCAGGGATTCCAGGGAATCCACATGAATGCTGCGGCCGTAGTGGAGATGTTCCAGATGACCGGACGGAAGGACATGAAAAGCGTATGTGGTATGCTTTGTATCCAAGACAAAACCAGGGTATTCCCCGTCAATTCTGTGAATCATTCCTGAGCATCTCCTGCGTGCAGAGCTGCGACTTCCTGTGCAATCTCTGCTACTTTTGTATCGGTAAGAACGTATTTCCTGCGGAACCAGATAAAGGCTACAAGAAGTCCGGCGATGGGCACAAGTGCCATGGTCATGCGAAGACCGGTCTTTGCGCTCTGTGAGACAGTTGCGGAAAAGTCCACAAGCTTGTCCGCTTCGGAGACTGCAGCGTCGCTGAGCTTGTTGATCTGAAGACTCAGGGCGGCGACAAATGCTGCGATACCGGAAGCAAGCTTGACAACGAAAGTCTGCATGGAGAAGATGACGCTCTCGTCTCTGCGGTGATTCTTCAATTCGCCGTAGTCTACCGTATTTGCAAGGAAGACCGTAGTCAGAATGCTGAGCAGACCGTTGGCGGCAAAAATCAGGAAGCCGGGAACAAAGAGAATAAATACATTGCCCATGCTGGTAAAGGCAAGAATCAGAAGAACTGCATATCCGAGAATTGCCATGCCGAGGCAGATGTAGAATATAGAGGTATTGCTGAACCATTTCCGCAGAAGTGGATAGAACAGCATCATGGACAGGATCTGTATTGCTCCTCCGAAGGTATTGAACAGGGTATAGTCATTAAACCATGACGTTCCGCCAAAGTCATATTTGAAGAAATACAGGACAAGGTTGGAAGTGATATAGATGGAGCAGTTGATCAGAACAATTGCGATGACAACGGCAAGAGCCTGGTCATTCTGGACCAGAGCCTTGAACATCTGACCAACTGACACCGTCTGCATCTCAGTGGTGGATTTTTCCTTAATGTTGATGCAGGTAAGAATCGTGAAAATGATAAACAGTGCTGCGACAATAAGGGAGAAGTACTTGAAACCAATCATCTCAATCTCGCGGGCATTGCTTCCGCCAAGTGAAGTGCCGAGCCATTGTACGGCAAGAACCGTGACAATGGTGATGATGGCAGAGCCGACACCGGCGCAGGAACGGGCAAGGGTTGTAAGATTTTCTCGTTCACGGCCGCCTTGGGTAAAAGCGGGAATCATGGACCAGTAGGGAATATCCATCATGGTATAGGTGACGCCCCAGAGAATATATGTGACAGCGGCATAGGCGGTGAGACCGGCGCCGTCCAGTCTGGGAGGCGCAGAAAACATGAGGAACAGAATGACTGCGTTGGTCAGTGTACCAATCAGCAGCCATGGACGGAATTTGCCCCATCTGGTCTTTGTTTTCGCTACAATGACACCCATAATCGGATCGTTGAATGCATCAAATACGCGGGCAGCAAGGAGAATGATACCCATGGCTACGGCACTGACACCCATGACATCCTGGAAATAATACAGGACATAGCTGGCAGACAGCATGTAGACCATGTCTTTTCCCACGGCGCCAAGACCGTAGGAAATCTTGGATTTACCGGAAAGCGTTTGTTTCTGTTGCATGATGAACCCCCTGTTTATGAAAAGATTGATTAGATTACATCTTTAAGGACATTGCGATCTGGACAGCTTTGTAGGCACCGTCATAGACGCCGATACGGTTGTTCTGAAGAATGCAGCGGCACATCTCATCCAGCATGACGGGATCCGTAAGGAACAGATCCAGCATCTGAAGCGTATGCGGGATATCTCTGCATTCAAGCGAACCGTCTCCCATTTCAGCGGAATGGATGGCTCCCCACTGTTCGTGTCCGCCGATGCGCTTTAAGAAGAGTTTCGGGATAGGGTAGAACGCCAGTTCACTGGGCTTGGTTACAAGAACATCCGCAGAACGAAGAAGAAGATTCGTGCAGTATACTGCTTCAAAAATGTTTTCATGCCAGAAAGCATGTACACCGGTTACTTTACCGGACACAGCAAGATCGGCGAATGCCTTTGTGTTGCTCCAGTCACCGAAATGAAGTTCGGTGAGGCCTTCCAGTTCCGGAATCTCATGGATCAGTTCCGTCCAGACATTTTTGTAATCGCCCACGTTTACATACAGAGCCGCACGGTTTGCACGGATCGCAGGGAGCAGATGACGGATTACAGCGGCGAAAAGAGCTCTCTGCGCGCCTGCACCGCCGATTGTAAGCAGAAAACGCATGGGTTCTCCGTCTTTCTTCCGCTGGATTCTTGATTGACAGTCTGATTCCAGGTTTGATACAAGCTCATGATCGATGTAATGACCGGTATAAACGAGACTGTCGGCAGGCATAGGGTTCAGGACATCCTCTCCGCGCATGCCGTTGAGTATCCGGTAACCGAGATAGGACTGGTGCGTCTGTATGGTATGCACACTTCCTTCGGCAAGATGAAGAGCCATGGGCCAGTTGTCCGGGATAGCGTTTACAACATATTTCATTCCGGCGTGCAGAGCTGCCTGCGCCGGCCAGACATGGGTTCCAATCAGAGGAATGTCTTTCGGAATATTTCGGAAGACAGGGGCCATAAGTTCTGCGTTTTTCTGATCAGAGGCGTTGTAGCTCAGTTTCCGGAACCCTTCATAGTTCATCGGTTCCCAGAAGAATTTGTTGAACAGTCTGCTTTTCTGAGACAACCTGGATCCCAGAGAGTAAAGATCGTTCTGCGCACTGATGACTTTCGTGCATGTCGTTTCCGGATATGAGTTCAAATCCATCCAGTAGGGCGTATATCCGAGAGCATGTGCAGCGGAAGCCATTGCTGCGGATATGCGGTAGTGGCCGAAACCCATACGGATATTTCCGACGATTATGCCTTTCTCTTCATCAAACGGAATATCGCCAGTGCCTTCGTTCACGCGAAGATCATAGACCCCAAGTAGATCAAACAGACATGGATTCTTTAAGAGCTTGACAGGATAATCTGCGGAAGAGTCATCGTGAAATTTACGTATGTACTTCTGTTTGGATTTCTGCGCCTTTCGGTAGTCTCTTGCAGGGGTCAAGTTTCCAAAGATCGAATTTGATCTGTCCTGCATAGCTGTGCCTCCTAATCGTTAATTAATTGGCTTTTAAGTCGATATCAGGGAAATGGTTGATTGCAGCAGTGGTTTTGGTTCTAAATCAGATAATGACCTTCGAGTGTTGTCCCGATTGAATCCAGTGTCCGTGTATTGCGGACGATTTGCAGATAACAAACGTTTGGCAATCATTAAAATGCATCGATAAAAAACTGCGGAACAGTAAACAGTAGAGAATGGATTACCGAATATCATTTGTGGATCTGTCTATCTGCGATTTTCCTGTTATATAAAATCAACATCACAGAATAATATCCTTGCGTGAATTCTTCAAACATGTTTATTATACTGCAGATTCGTTTGATTTCAACGATTGTTTCACGAATTCTTAAAAAAACAGAAAACAATGGAAATGAGATTTACAACACTTGATTTCCCATATAAAAACGTATACGATATTACATATCCGTTGCTTAATCTGAAGAAATGAGGGGTTTTCATGCGTTCCTGCATTGAATTGAAACAGGCTCTGCAAGCCGGTTTATGTGACAGCAGCCTTGAAAAACTGTACGCGCCAGATGGAAATACAGCTGCACTGAATGGTGCAAGAAGCCGTGCCCTGCATGTTGCAGATCAATTAATGGAGACGTTTCATCCTGCACAGTCGGAACCTGCAGCACTGTTCAGCGGTCCAGGCCGCACCGAAATCGGAGGAAACCATACGGATCATCAGCACGGACATGTTCTTTGCGGCAGTGTTAACCTGGATATTCTTGCCTGCGCTTCCAGAAACAGTCTGAATGTAATCCGTGCTGTTTCTGAAGGCTATCCGAGAGTGGAGATCAATCTTGATGATCTGCAGCCGAAAAAGGAAGAATTCGGCAGTTCCGCTGCTCTGATCCGCGGAGTAGCAGCAGGGATTTCTCAGAGAGGATTCTCACTTAGCGGAATTGATATTTACATGGTTTCCGATGTGCTCTCCGGTTCCGGCCTTTCTTCATCCGCAGCATTTGAAATTCTAATTGACAATGTCATCAATCACTTCTGCTGTGATGATTCACTGAGCGCAGTGGATCTTGCCTGTATCGGACAGTATGCTGAAAACGTCTTTTTTGGCAAGCCCTGCGGTCTGATGGATCAGATGGCATCTTCCGTTGGCGGTGCAGTTGCAATTGATTTCAAGGATCCGGCCGCACCTTCCATACTTGCAATCGATGTTGGAGGCGGCCTGTTCCGGGATTATTCACTTTGCATCATTGATACAAAAGCAGATCACGCTGATCTGACGGACGACTATGCAGATATTACTAATGAAATGAAATCCGTAGCTGCTTATTTTGGAAAAGAAGTCTTACGGGACGTTCCTGAGCAGGAAGTTTTTTCATCTCTTCCTGAGCTGAGAAAAGCCTGCGGAGATCGTGCGGTTCTCCGTGCCATTCATTTTTATGAGGATGACATGAGAGCTGTCAAAGAGGCGGAAGCGCTTCAGCATGCAGATTTAAGGGAATTTCTGAATCTGATTAATGACTCCGGCCGTTCTTCTGCTATGTGGCTGCAGAACATCTGGTCAGTTGGCAATCCGCAGAACCAGGCGGCTTCTATATCGCTTGCCGTTGCACAAAAGCTCCTGCAGGGGGAGGGTGCCGTTCGAATTCATGGCGGCGGCTTCGGCGGAACCATTCAGGCTTTTGTTCCGAATCATCTGCTGAATGAATTCCGTGAAGGAATGGATACGCTTCTTGGAGAAGGAAGCTGTCATGTTCTTCGAATTCGTCCGGAAGGCGGATGCCTTGTAACGGAATAAACGGGGAGGAAACGGTAATCATGGGAAATGCCATTGTGATGCTTGCAGACTATGCGATTAATCATCATCTGATTGAGAAATGTGATTTTACCTGGGCAGTGAATTCAATCCTGGAAGGTATGCATCTTGATTCCGTCGTTGATATTCCGGCAGCGGACAATGCGGACTTGTCAGAGATCCTGGATGCACTGACGGACAATGCATCGGAAAGAGGACTGATTCCTTCCGGTTCCATTGTTTACAGAGATCTCTTTGACACAGGACTGATGGGACGCTTGACTCCTCGCCCTTCCACGGTAATTCAGGAATTTGAAAATCATAAGCAAAAAAGTCCAAAGGAAGCTACTGACTGGTTCTATGCGTTCAGCCAGGATACCAATTACATCCGGAGAGACCGTATCGCACGGGATGTACAGTGGAAAACACAGACGGAGTACGGTGAACTGGATATTACAATCAATCTGTCAAAGCCTGAAAAGGATCCAAGAGCAATTGCGGCAGCCAGGGATCTCCCTACATCAGACTATCCGCGCTGCCAGCTCTGTTTGGAGAATGAAGGATATGCAGGCCGCGTGAATCATCCGGCACGACAGAATCACAGGATTATACCGATTAGCATTGATGGTGCACCGTGGTTTCTGCAGTATTCTCCGTATGTTTATTACAATGAACACTGCATCTGTTTTAACAGTGTCCATACGCCAATGCGCATTGACAGCGCGTGTTTCCGGAAACTCCTTGATTTTGTCACGCAGTTCCCGCATTATTTCGTTGGTTCCAATGCGGATCTTCCCATTGTCGGAGGATCCATCCTTGCTCATGACCATTTCCAGGGCGGCCATTATACATTTGCAATGGAAAAAGCTCCCATAGAGATTCCTTTCCAGTTTCCTGGGTTTTCTGATATTGAAGCGGGAATCGTGAAATGGCCGATGTCCGCGATTCGGATTACCGGAGAAGACAAAAACCGTCTTGCACTTCTTGCTGACCGCATTCTGACTGCATGGCGGAATTACACGGATGCGGATGCTTCCATTTTTGCCTGGACTGATGAAACACCTCATAATACGATTACACCGATTGCTCGCCGGAGAGGTGAACTGTTTGAACTGGATCTGGTTCTTCGCAACAATCTGACAACTGAAGAACATCCGCTCGGGCTGTATCATCCGCATGAAGAACGTCATCATATCAAAAAGGAAAATATTGGCCTGATTGAGGTTATGGGACTTGCAGTTCTCCCTGCCAGATTGAAAGCAGAGTTAACTGCTGTCGCAGATGCACTGGTATCAGGTGATGACCTTCGTGCAAATGAATTAACGGAAAAACATGCAGATTGGGCAGAAGGATTCCGAGACCGTTACGATTTTACTTCGGATAATGCGCTGGAAATCGTGAAGAATGAAACTGGCCATGTTTTTGCCTGCGTTTTGGAAGACGCGGGCGTCTACAAATGCACACAGCAGGGAAGAGACGCTTTTATTCGTTTCCTCAGGTCTGTATAACAAGACATTCAGTTCTTTATTCGGATGTACATGAAAGCCACTCAGCTCATCAGATTGCGTAAATGCTTTTTCCAATCTGCGTGAAGATCCTGCTGAAAATGTAATAATTGAAATTGTGTGTAACAAAAAAGCTACGTAATATGCGTAGCTTTTTGTTATGCGAAAACCAAAATTATGTCGTTGATGAAAGCACAGATAAACGTGAGAGAATTATGTTCAGATAGCATGATAATGATTCATGTACTTGCATATAATGAACAAAAATCAAGACAAGTACATTATGAAGTTTTCGTTGCATTGAAACGAAAAAGCAAGTATAATTCATTTGATAAAAACCGCGGAGAGACCGCATATGGAGGAATTCAAATGAATGAAAATAAACGTCCGGAAACCATGCAGCGCATCACCACGCCTGAACTCGCTAAGGCGTTCATCGATGAACAGCTTGCGGCAATTCGCGCACAGGTAGGAGATAAGAAAGTTTTGCTTGCTCTCTCCGGCGGTGTAGATTCATCTGTTGTTGCTGCTCTTCTAATTCAGGCTATCGGCAAAAATCTTGTCTGTGTCCATGTCAACCACGGACTTCTCCGCAAAGGCGAGCCTGAGCAGGTCGTTGAGGTGTTCCGTGGTCAGATGGATGCAAATCTGATCTATGTTGATGCAGTTGACCGTTTCCTTGATAAACTGGCCGGTGTTTCTGACCCGGAACAGAAACGTAAGATTATCGGCAAAGAATTCATTGACGTTTTTGCTGAAGAGGCAGGGAAACTGGATGGAGTTGAGTTCCTGGCACAGGGAACCATCTATCCTGATATTCTTGAATCCGGTCCTGTGAAAAGCCATCATAATGTCGGCGGTCTGCCGGAAGATATGCATTTTGAACTGGTCGAACCGATCAAGTTCTTGTTCAAGGACGAGGTTCGTGTCGTAGGTGACGCGCTTGGACTCCCAGCAAACATGGTTTACCGTCAGCCGTTCCCGGGCCCTGGCCTTGGCGTTCGCTGCACCGGCGCCATTACACGGGATCGTCTGGAGGCTCTTCGTGAGTCTGATGCAATCCTTCGCGAAGAATTTGAGAAGAATGGACTGGCAGGTAAAGTCTGGCAGTACTTCACGATTGTACCCGACTTTAAATCTACTGGCGTAAAGAATGATCAGCGTTCTTTCGAGTGGCCCGTAATCATTCGTGCTGTGAATACCCGCGATGCGATGACTGCAACAATTGAGGAAATCCCTTATCCTGTTCTTCATGAAATTACACGCCGTATTACCAGTGAAGTTCCTGGTGTCAATCGTGTACTTTATGATCTTACGCCAAAGCCTACTGGCACAATTGAGTGGGAATAAGAAAAAAGTGATTCTTCGAGGCCGGGAGGCCTTGAAAACACTGGCTTTTTCAGCCCCCACTACTCCGAGTGATAGCAAATTGATAGCACAAGAACCCGAGATTTGTTGAGAGCAAATCCAAGGGTTTGCGAGTGCGCGGCTTCCCCATTATCATAAACCAAAGAGGTCAACCTGACTTTTTGCAAGCCGGGTTGACCTCTTTTTTGCTGCCTTTGGATGGCCCTATTCCTTTTTCAGTTCCTCAATTAGCGCATCCGACAGCGCCTGAGACGGCACCTTTGCCCGTTTGATGCCCGTATCAAACTCCGGGTAGTGATAACGCCAGCGATCATATTCTTCCCGGCTGATCTCCCCACGCTCCAGCTTGGCTGCCTCTTCCTGCCAAGCATGAAGCATATCGAACATTTGGAGATAGGTTGTCCCTCTGGATTTGTCGAGACGAAGGCAGAGCTCGCCGTCGATCTCCCCGACCTTCAGACCATACAGGTCTTCCAGCGCAAACAGCGTGTGCATCAGACCGTCGTAGCTGTCAATATCCGGGACGTCAAGAGCCCTGGGGGATACATCCAGTACACGAGCCAGATCTGCCGTCAGTTCGGCCTTGGGCGTTCGCGCGCCGGTCTCGTACTGAGCCATGCGGACATCGGCGGTCTTTTCCGAAAATCCGACCATCATGCCCAAATACTTCTGTGTCATGCCGCGCAGGGTGCGAATGAAATGGATTCTTTCACCGATAGCCATAGCATTATTCTCCTGTTTCCATATGGTGTCAAACGCATTTTAGCAAATTTGTTTAGTGTTGTCAAGGAATAATTAAATATTTTTGTTTAGTATTTCCGCTTGACTTAACTGTATTTGCTTAGTATAATTACCATGAGCTAAACTAATTTGCTTAGTGGAACTGAATGACCGTCCGAACAGAAATACACCGCCATGATCTTCAGAACAGGAAGGGAGCGCCCCGAAAGGGGACGACACAGCGCCTCGCAGGGTTGCCTGTCAGGAAACTGGATTCGGGTAGAACGGCAGGAAGAAAACAAACGAAGGGAGGCGTTTGTTATAGCAGAACAGGTATTTATGAAGGTCGATGAGGTCGCCGCCGAGCTCGGTGTTTCCAACTCATACGCCTATAAGTTGATCCGGGAGCTGAACAAGGAGCTTAAGGCGGCCGGCTGCATCGTCATCAACGGTCGTATCGATCGAAGATTTTTCCACGAACATTTGTATGCTACCCAGAAAAGGAAGGAGGATTGATCATGGCAACATTCAAAGACAAGAAAAACGGCACATGGTATGTGCAATTCCGCTACACCGATTGGACCGGCGAGCGGCAGCAAAAGCTCAAACGCGGTTTCAGCACAAAGCGAGAAGCCCAAGAGTGGGAGCGCGAGTTTTTGCGGACGAAGCGGGCAGACCCAGACATGAGCTTTGAGAGTTTTGTAAAGCTCTATGAACAGGATATCAAACCAAAGATACGGCTGAATACCTGGCTTACCAAGGAATCCGTGATCGAAAGCAAAATCATGCCCTATTTTAAAAAGCGGAAGCTGACGGAGATCACGCCGCGAGACATTCTGACTTGGCAGAATCAAATGTTGAAGCAAAAGGATAAAACCGGGCAGCCCTACTCTCCGACGTATTTGAAGAGCATCAATAATCAGCTCAGCGCGATCTTCAATCACGCCGTCCGCTTCTATGGGCTGCATGAAAATCCCGTGCGGAGGGCCGGGGTCATCGGAGAGAAAGAGAGCGACGAAATGCTCTTTTGGACGAAAGAGGAATTTCTGCTTTTCATTGACGCGATGATGGACAAGCCCATGCTGTACTACGCTTTCGAGATCCTGTACTGGTGCGGTATCCGCGAGGGCGAGCTGCTGGCGCTGACGCCTGCGGATTTCAATTTCAAGGAGAAGACGCTGCGGATCAGCAAATCGTATCAGCGAATCAAGGGCGAAGATGTGATTACACCGCCAAAAACGAAGAAAAGCATCCGCACGATCACGATACCTGATTTTCTCTGCGATGAGATCCAAGACTATTTCAAGCAGTTCTACAGTCTGCCGGAGGACGCGAGGGTCTTTCCCCTGTCAAAACATCAGTTGACAAGAGGCATGGAATACGGCTGCAAGCAGAGCGGCGTGAAGAAAATCCGAATCCACGATCTCCGTCACAGCCATGTTTCTTTGCTGATCAACATGGGATACTCGGCGGTAGCAATCGGGGATCGGGTCGGTCATGAAAGCGTCGATATTACGTTCCGATATGCCCATATGTTCCCGACCGTACAGAAGGAGATGGCAACCAAGCTGAATGAAGAAAGGAGCGCATGAAAATGTCTGAAAAGAATCGAGATGAACACAACCGTTATAGAAATATCACCGTAGGTTTCCGGGTATCGCCCGAGGAAAATGAACAGATCAACATCGCCGTGGCGCTTTCCGGCCTGCCGAAGCAGGAATACTGCTATCGCCGTTGTCTAAACCGCGAGATCGTGGTCCAGGGTAATCCGAGAGTGTACAAGGCGCTTCGAGATCAGCTCGTTGCTATTCTCGATGAACTGAGACGCATCGAGGCAGCCGGAGAGATCCGTGACGAGCTGCTGGACAACATCGAGCTGATTACCCGGACGCTGGACGGCATGAAGGAGGAGCGACGATGACGGGAGAAAAAGAAACGACTGTCCTTGGCCCATCTGTTGGCGCAGATGAAGGACAGCCGAATCAAAACCTTTGTGAGGACAGTTTAGCAGATTCTCTCGAAGAATACAATAGATATTTTCGCCAACTGAACGATCCCTCATACCTGGCGACGGTATCCATGAGAGAACTGTATGAAACCGCGTATGAGAGCAAGCCGCCGCTGATCGACGGTCTGCTCTTTCCCGGAACCTATCTTCTGGTCGGCGCGCCGAAGCTGGGCAAAAGCTTCCTGGTCGCGCAGATTGCCTACCATGTCAGCACCGGGACGTCGCTGTGGAATTATCCGGTACGAAAGGGAACGGTTTTGTATCTGGCGCTGGAGGATGATAACCAGCGCCTGCAAAGCCGGATGTATCAAATGTTCGACATGGCAATAGCCGATCGGCTTTTCTTTGCTACCCGCGCAAAGCAGCTCGGAAAGGGGCTGGACGAGCAATTGGATCGCTTTGTCCGGGAACACCCGGATACCAGGCTCATTATCATCGATACACTGCAAAAGGTGAGAGAGGTCGGCGGGGATGCCTACAGCTACGCCAGCGATTACGACATCATCACCCGGCTGAAAAACTTTGCCGATTGCCGCGGGCTGTGCCTGATCCTGGTGCATCATACGCGAAAGCAGAAGGCAGAGGATGTGTTCGATATGATCTCCGGTACAAACGGTCTACTCGGCGCGGCGGACGGAGCGTTCCTTCTGCAAAAACCGAAAAGAACCGCAAATGAGGCTACGCTGGACATTTCCGGCCGGGATCAGCAGGACCAGCGCCTCCATCTCTATCGCAACGAAGAAAAACTGTGCTGGGAGCTGGAACAGTGCGAAACCGAGCTGTGGAAAGCACCGCCAGAGGCAGTTCTTGAAACCGTCGCGTCTCTCGTAAACGCGGAAAGGCCGGAGTGGATTGGAAGTCCGACGGAGTTAGCGGAGGCCCTGACCGTAGACATGAAAGCAAATGCTCTGACCATGAAGCTGAATGTCAACACCGGGCGCTTGTTCCGGGAATACGGCATCCGCTACTGGAACAGCCGGACACATGACGGGCGAAGGATTACCCTGCGCTATGAGCCAGAGGGGGCGTGACGATGTGTGACGGTCGTGACGATGATTTCGACAGCAGGTGTGGTATCAAAAACACCGTCACCATCGACACGGATCGTCACAGGGGAGCGGAGAAAAGGTCAGGGGGGCATACTTGTGGGTGGAGATTTCCGTCAGGAAATACAACCCGTACCCCTTGAGCTTTTCTCACGGAAGACACTAGCGCAGCGGAGGGGAAAGAGACTTCTTTCCCCTCCTGCCCAACGGCGAGTGAAGTTTGGGAGGGGTGCAGGGAGCCCTTTTCAAAGGGCTCTCCCTGCCGGGGAGCTTTCCGCAGATAGCAGGGGCAGCGCCCCTCCGGGAGCATCCGAACGCAGCGCGGGAGGCTGCTTCCGGCACCCCCCTCGGAGAGCCCACGGCACTTTGCAGCCCTTCAGGGATGAAAGTGTCATAGTGGGTTACACACTTTGCAAAAGATGTGTAACCCACGGCGGACTCTCGGTAATTTTGAAAGAAAGGATGATTCGTGACGGGTAAGAACTACAGCGTTGCCCGAATCGCTCAGTATACGCAGGATGGAATCTCAAAAGCAGAGCGTCACATCGAGCGGAAGAACAAGACCTACGAGAACATGAACGTGGACCTGAGCCGTTCTGAGATGAATGTTCGGTTCAAAAGCTGCGGAGATCTGACCTACAATGAGCAGCTGGAAAAGATGATCTCTGAAGGTTCTGTTTCCCTTCGGGGATTGAAGAAAGACGCGAAGGTTTTCGATGAAGTGATCTTCGATGTCAATACTGCTTACTTCGAATACCAGGGCGGATATGAGTTTGCGAGAAGATTCTACGAAGAAGTATACTGCTTTGCGGAAAAGGAGTACGGATCCCAAAACGTGATTTCTGCAGTGATGCACGCTGACGAATTGAACACAGCGCTCACCCAGCAGATGGGAAAACCGACCTACCATTATCATCTCCATGTGGTTGCTCTTCCGGTTGTCG
>JAFWDU010000004.1 GCA_017516005.1 Oscillospiraceae bacterium
CCGTTTATCGTCTGGCCGGTCAGCTGGTTGAAGCTGTTGTAGCTATAGCTCGCAATTGCCGCAATTCCGTCCTGAGGCCGCCACTCGCTTTTCGTCAGCAGATTCCCGTTGGCGTCATAGGTGTAGACTGAGTTCTTTGTCTGACCCCCGCCGATGTACTGGCTGGCTGTCAGCCGGTTGTTTGCATTGTAGAAAGCAAATTATGCAAGTAGTTAAGAAATGCCTAACAATACTTTTGAGTGTTTTCCATAGACAAAAGTATATGTTTCACCTGGTTTTAACTGGTAGTATTTTGCAGAAATGAGTATGAGAAGGCTTTCTTTTTCATGATTCGGTTTGATCACTAATTTAAATCGATGGATCCCTCCATCAAGTTCTAATTGTTGCGTGCGGAAACTCTTTTCCAGGAAAGGACTAGTTTTCAGTGGGAATTGCTCAACGAAAGCTGCATTTATCGTTATGATCTGATGAAACAATCCATCAATCGCCAAATATAATGATAACCGCAAAAACGAAAAAATATACTTAGTTAACCAAATCGTCAGCAAGGCGAATAGCAGCACGCTTTGAATTGTCCATCTAATAACAATCACTCTATTTGCAAAAGCAAAAGCCAATACTGTTACGATAAAGAGAAAAACAATTGACTCTTCAAAAAACGATTTCCCTTGCTTCCATATCATCATTTGATTCCTCCAATTACGACCCTGATAGATTGATTCCTTGAAAAATGTCTTGTAGTTCTTCTTTAATCAGTTCTGTTGAGCTAGATGACACAAATGCACTTACCAGAACATCGTAACCATATTTCTCTATTAGTTCATTTAGTTGTACAGGTGTAATGTTCTTACTAAGCGCTTGCCGTATGGCTGTTAGTTCTCGATTTGTAATCTGTCCAAGTCGTCCTAACAGCACCTTTTGTTCCGCTTTGGTTATGCTCTGAAAGTCTGTCTTAAAACCAGCAGATAGCAATTCAGCTGCTCCTTTACCATTAATTCCAGCGGCAGCACCTGCTAGCAGGGCTGACGTAACATCATCTGTATCGTTTATTTCTGCTGATATAAACTGGCTAACCATATTTCCTGTTGCGCCGGTAATTGCAACTGCAACCCATGCATTTATAAACCTACCCATCGAGGGATCATAGTACCTTGCTCGGAGATAGTATTCATTTGTCTCCTTATCCAGGTATTCTCCACAGTAGCGGAAGGGATTGGCCTCGGAAGCAACCTGGTTCTTCTCGTTGCCGAAAGCGTCATAGGAATATGTTTTCGTGCTGTTGCCGGAGGTGTTGGTGAGATTCACCACGTCCCCATGAGCGTTGTGGAGATAATACTGCGTTGTACTGCCGCTTGTCTCGGAGATCAGGCTGCTGCCTCGCAAATAGGTGGTGATGCCTGTCCCGGTCTTTTCTCCGACGACATTGCCGCCGTCAAGATAGTAGTCAGTGGTGGTCGTTCCCACAGCTTTTGCTGTGCGGATTCCCTCTGCGTTATGGGTGTAGGTGCAACTCTGTCCATTGATTGTTTGTCCGGTCAGTTGGTTGAAGCTGTTGTAGCTGTAGCTGGCAATGGAAGCAATTTCGGGGACCCCATGGAAGCGAATGCTTCCATGGGGAAAGGAGCGACCTCGGCGCTTTTGAGCTAAGATGCTTGTATCTTAGCGAAACCCGTGCCGGGCGGAGCAACGCCCTGGGCCGCCGCAAGCGCTTGGTCAAAAGATTCCAACTAAAGTTAACAGCGTAAATGAACGTGTAGGTATCACCATTTATTATTCTAAGACAATTAAAGAAAAAGAGTTGACAAATCTAGTACATAAGGAATCAATCATATCTTCACCCAATAATCGACTTTTCACTTTGAAAAAAGTGCACGATCCCGTTACAAATACTATAATCATAACTCGCCGGGTAATAGGTGTTATCGATTTGGGATGAATCCAAGGGTTGATTGCCCAGAGGAATCTTAGATACAAGCTTGACTTCGTTTTCAGCAGGGCATTTTCCGATGAAGGTCAACATTTCCTTTGGACGGTCTCCATAAGAATAAAATGGAATTGTTTTTAAATCTAAAGCACTCACTGAATCTTTTGTTGGTGGATTCACGCTGAACCAGTTGTAGAGTTGAACGGTAACAGTGTCAAGCGGTATCCTATCTTCTGGCTGCTTTGTTATGCCTACGATCAGCAGAAGAACATAGCAATGAAGAAGTTCAACATGCTCACCCGGCCAGCAAATCTTATGTTGAATTACCCCGCCAATGGGCCACGGACACTTCCAGGCATAACTGGGCATTCGCAGCTTCTTCCGCTCCGGCTGGGGAGAGAGCAGTTGATTCTTAGCTTTCAGAAGCTCCTTCTCCCGAAGCTTGATTGCTTTTGGCACCCAGATTTCCGTAAGGTTTGAAAGCTCCTCCTCGATGGCGGCGAGGGCGTGTTCCTTCACCCGCTTACTGAGCCGTCCGGCCTTCCACTCTGTGATTGCCAGCGGCAGCCAGAAGGTTTCTGACTGGCCTTCTATACCCTCTTGATACTCACAGACGATCTTTTCTTCCGCTTCTTCATCACTCTTTCCTAGAATGATGGCCTCTCGATAGTCATCCCGAATGTCACAGGCATCGTCTGAATCAAAGATTTTTTCACCCCATGCTCCCATAGTGAATCCTCCTATTCAAGCATAAAAATACGATCAGCCAAAGCAAATTGTAATTCGAGAACCCGTCGTCCTTCTTCGTAGTATCCTTCCATATTATGCTTTGCAATTTCCCTTCTGTACCTTTTTCATCCTTCTCCTCCTCAAATCTCATGAAATCCCTTGTGTATTCCATTATACTGTAAACCGTATACGATCACAACTTTATTATGACAAGATGATGTGCAATCGTGGGAGCAATCCTCATGCAACCACAGGCTCTTTTATTCTCATGCTTTGTGCTATCTCATTAGCAGCAATCTTGAAAACAGTTTTCGAAAAAGCGTTGATGTCGTTCAAGCAATTTGTCACGTCATCTGATTCGATCCTGTCATATGCTTGACAATCCAGTACTTCAACAACAAAATCTGTAAATTCCTAGACTAAATCCCGTTTTACGTTACACTGTGGAATTCACTTTGGAAATTCACACCTACACAAAATCATGAAATTTTGCAAAAAAGAGTCTTGCAATTTCCAGACTGATCTGTTATTATGATTGCCGGCGCTTTGGCGCCCAGTTTCTCTATTTTATTCGGCGAGGAGGTGCAGTCCGTGGCAAAGTGCGATATCTGCGGCAAGGGTGTTACGTTTGGAATCAAGGTTTCCCATTCACACAGACGTTCCAACAGAACTTGGAAGCCCAATGTCAAGCGCGTTAAGGCGATTGTTGATGGCTCTCCGCGCCATGTGTATGTCTGTACAAGATGCCTTCGCTCCAACAAGGTCGAGCGTGCAATCTGATAATCCGATGTCAAACGGACAGGTCAAAGGATGCCTGCCCGTTTTTCATTTCCTCTGAGATGAAATTGAACCGTGAAGCAGCCAATCGGTGCTTCACGGTTCCTTGTTTTTGAATCGTTCTTATGCCCAGGTGCCGTCATCCTGTTCCTGCCGTTTTGCGCGCATCATCAGCTGTTCGGCAACGGTATGGATGCTCTGTCCCTCATAGAGGACCGCATAGGAAACATTGACAATCGGCATCTCGATGCCTGCTTTTTTCGCAAGCTGCCAGGCGGATTTGGTGGCGTAATAGCCTTCCACCACAGCCCCGACCTGTTTCATCGCCGTCTGAATGTCCATGCCCTGTCCGATCAGGATACCCGCTCTTCTGTTGTGGGAATGCATGGAGGTGCAGGTGACAATCAGGTCGCCCACGCCGGCCAAGCCGGCAAAGGTCTCGCGGCGGCCGCCCATGGCAATCCCAAGCCGCGCCATCTCCGTCAGGCCGCGGGTCATGAGCAGAGCTTTCGTGTTGTCTCCCAAGCCCAGTCCGTCACAGCAGCCCGCGCAGAGTGCAATCACGTTTTTTAATGCTGCACCCAGTTCGATTCCGATCATGTCCGGACTCGTATAGACACGGAAGCGGTCACACATAAAGGTATCCTGCACCAGCTCCGCCACTTTCTGATCTCTGGAAGCAGCGACTACGCCGGTTGGAATGCGGCGTCCGACTTCTTCGGCATGGGACGGGCCGGAAAGGACTGCAACCCTGGCTCCGGTCTCCTGCTCAATAATCTGACTCATGGTGCATCCGGTGTCCGCTTCGATGCCTTTTGTCACGCTGACGACGACCGTCTCCGGTTCCAGATATTCCCGGAGTTTGGCCGCAGTGCTTCGCACCGCATAGCTTGGCGTGGCGAGCACGACAATCTGGCTGCCGCGTGCAAGAGAGAGGTCACTTGTCAGCTTGATGGAATCCGGAATCGGGACTTCCGGCAGCAGAGGATTCTCTCCCGCTGCCGCAATCGTATCGGACTCGTTCTGCGTATAGGACCAGAGCGTTACCTCATGTCCGTTTTCCTTCAGCAGGCAGGCCAGAGCAGTTCCCCAGGCACCGCTTCCGACAACCGTGATTCTCATACTCATAAGCTCCTTTCTGCTGTTTGCTTCTCAGCACTAGCTGTTCTTCTTCCGGAACGAAAGCTTCCGCTCCGTTCCTTTGACCAGGCGCTGTATGTTTCCGCGGTGCATAACAATGGCGACAAGCCCGAGCGCGAATGCCAGGCCGAATACCCACCAGTTTCCGCGGAAGAAAACCAGAAACAGGAAGGGAAAAACCGCGGCGCAGAGCACGGAACCCAGGGACACATAGCGGGTCAGTGCCACAATGACCGCAAACAGGACAATCAGGCATACTGCAATCCGCCAGTCCATGGCAAAGGCAACCGAGACGCCGCACATGATTCCCTTTCCGCCGCGGAAGCCGAAGAATACGGGAAACACATGGCCAAGTGTGGCGCAGAAGCCGCCAAACATCATGCCCGCATCCGTGCCAAGAATCCATTTTCCCACATAGCACGCGAGAATGGTTTTGATCATGTCAACCGCAATGACGACCAGCGTCAGCCCGCCGCCGTAGGTGCGGAAGAAATTGGTAAGGCCGGCATTGCCGCTTCCATGGCTCCGGACATCCTCATGATGAAACAGTTTGGAGACCAGTATGGCGCCGTTCGCTCCGCCCAGGCAGTAAGCAATCACGGCAACGATAATCAAACGGAGAACCAGCATGGCTTACATCTCCTTCTCGCCTCTCTGGCGAATCGTGATGCGGATGGGCGTTCCTTCCATTCCGAATGTCGCGCGGATCTGGTTTTCCAGATAACGCTGATAGGAAAAATGGAACAGCTTCGCATCGTTGCAGAAGATCACGAAATGAGGTGGTTTGGTACCCGCCTGCGTCATATAGTAGATTTTCAGTCTTCTTCCCTTGTCGGACGGCGGCTGTACCCGGGCAGTCGCATCTGCCAGCACATTGTTCAAAAGACCAGTCGTAATCCGCATAGCACTCTGCTCTGCCACGAAATTGATGCGCTCGAAAAGCTTATCCACCCGCTGACCGGTGAGAGCGGAGATGAACATGATCGGGGCATAGGACATATACGCCAGATCCCTGCGCACATCCTCCGTAAAGCGGAGCATGGTCTTGTCATCTTTTTCCACGCTGTCCCATTTGTTGACGACGATGATGCAGGCCTTTCCGGCCTCATGGGCAAGTCCGGCGATTTTTGTATCCTGCTCCGTTACGCCTTCCGCGGCGTCAATGAGGATCAGGCACACATCGCAGCGGTCGATGGCGTTGATGGAACGCAGATTGCTGTAGTGCTCAATAGCGTCATCCACCCGGCTCTTGCGCCGCATGCCGGCTGTATCGATAAAGCAGTACCGGCCGTATTCATTCTCGAAATAGCTGTCAATCGCGTCACGGGTGGTGCCCGCTTCGTCCGAAACGATTACCCGCTCCTCGCCCAGGATCCGGTTCAGCAGGCTGGACTTGCCTACATTGGGCTTACCTACAATCGCGACCCGGATCAGGTCCTCTTCCTCCGGTTCCTCTTCAGTTTCCGGAAGATGCGCTGCACAGAAGTCCAGCAGGTCTCCCGTACCGGTGCCGTGCACCGCCGAGAGCTCAATGGGATCTCCGAGTCCCAGGGAATAGAACTCAAAGAAGGTCGGGTCCGTAGGACCGATGGAATCACATTTGTTGACCGCAACGACAGCGCATTTATGGGATTTCTTCAGCATATCGGCGATCTCTTCATCAGCCGCAGTCACGCCGGTCCGGACATCCGTCACCAGGATGATGACGTCCGCGGTTTCAATCGCAATCTCCGCCTGACGGCGCATGAACAGGAGCATTTCGCTGTCCGTGGAAGGTTCGATGCCGCCGGTATCGATGAGTTCGAACTCTTTCCCGTTCCAGTCGCAGGCCCCGTATATACGGTCCCGGGTTACGCCGGGTGTGTCTTCCACAATGGCGGTGCGCCGTCCGGTGAGCTTATTAAAGAGTGTGGACTTTCCTACATTCGGCCTGCCCACAATGGCCACAAGAGGCTTCGGCATGGGAATCCCTCCTCTCCCGAATCAGATGCCGCCTTCTCACCGGGATCCGGTGCCGAGCGGCATGTAGCAAATAGCAAAAAGGAAGGCCGCGCGGCCTTCCTTTTCTCTAAGCAGGAACTGCTTACTTGTTGACTGCCAGCACTTCGCGTCCGTTATAAGAACCGCAGGCCTTGCAGGCTCTGTGGGGCATAACGGGCTCGCCACATTTGGGGCAAGTGACGAAACCTGGAGCACTCAGCTTCCAAACGGCGCTGCGCCGCTTATCGCGTCTTGCCTTGGATACTTTACACTTCGGTACGGCCATGATGACACCTCCTTGGTCAGGATGCCTTACGGCATAGCGCCGTCAAACAGATTACTTTTCCAGTAGCTGTGCAAGCACAGCCAGACGGGGATCTATTTCCTTTTTGCACCCGCAGGGACCCTCATTCAGATCCTTCCCGCAGCGGGAACACAGTCCTTTGCAGTCTTCCCTGCAAAGCAGCTGGGAATCCATATTCAGCACGAAAGCCGCATCGAGGATCTCATCCAGATCCGCTTCCTCTCCGTCAAGGAGAAAGGTCCAAGCATCCGCCGCTTCCTCATCCTGAATCTCTGTTGTCAGAACTGCCTCGACCGGTTGGTCCAGTTCCTTCTCAAAGGGTTTCAGGCAGCGGTCGCAGATGCAGTGAAGCGTACTCTTCAGCCGGCCGTTCAGAATCAGAACACCGGCCGTATTCCGGATCTCGCCTTTAAAGGCCACCGGTTCATCCGCCGGCGCGCAGCTTCCAAAAACCAGATCGCTCAGATCCGCCTGCGTTTCAAAAGCGAGCGATTCACCGGGGCGATCCAGGAGTTTTGCCAGGTTCAGACGCATTTGGATAACCCCCGCTCCACAGTCGTGCGAAAGACATTATATCCGAAACCCTTCCGGGTGTCAATGATAAAAATGCCGGATTTAAAAGAAATTTCGAGAGAAAAACTTGACTTTCCCCTGCACGTACCGCAAAATGAATCCATTGAAGAAAGAGGCGGTGATTCCGTGAAAGAATTTAAGATCGGCGCAAACGACGCAGGCCAGCGTCTGGACCGTTTTCTTGCAAAAGCGGTGCCCCTGCTTCCCGCCTCCCTGAGTCAGAAGTACATCCGTCTCAAGCGGGTCAAAGTGAACGGGAAAGGTTCCTCCCGGGATTACCGGCTGCAATCGGGTGACCAGCTTCAATTATACATCAACGACGAGTTTTTTGAAACGCCCAAAGCGGAAAATGCCTACCTGACCGTCTCCTCGCCAAAGCTGAATATCGTATATGAGGACGAGAACCTCCTTCTGGTAGACAAGCGTCCCGGACTTGCGGTGCATCCCCATGACGGAGCTGAGTACGGAAAGACGCTCATTGACCATATTCAGGCCTACCTTTATGCAAAGGGAGAGTGGAAGCCCCGTGAGGAGCACTCTTTCACGCCTGCTCTTTGCAATCGCATTGACCGGAATACGGGAGGCATTGTGATCGCGGCAAAGAATGCGGAAGCGCTCCGGATTCTGAACCAGAAAGTCGCCGACCGGGAAATCGAGAAGCGCTACCTCTGTCTGGTGCACGGCCGTCCCTCCCCTGCGGAGGGAAAGCTGGAAGGCTTTCTGTTTAAGGATGCAAAACAGAACCGTGTCTATATCACAAAGCAGTCACAGCCGGGAAGCCGGACCGCGGTGACACTCTATAAAACTCTGGAAACCAGAGGCGGTCTCTCTCTTGTGGAATGCGAGCTGGTCACCGGGCGCACCCACCAGATCCGTGCACAGTTTGCCGCTGCTGGACATCCCCTGTACGGTGACGGCAAATACGGAAAGAGTGACAAACAGCAGCCCTATCAGGCGCTGTATTCCTACCGCCTCCGGTTCGCGTTCCGCACGCCCGCCGGCCTCCTGCAGTATCTGGACGGGCGGGAGTACCAGGTGAAGGATGTCTATTTTCTGAAAGATTTCCGGGATCAGGGAGGCAGATGACGGCTTTCCCACCATTCTCTGGAGAAAGGAGTCGCATCGGTGCAGACAAGTTCCATTCTGATGCAGACGCTCTGCGTTTCCTGCGCATGCCACTGCCGTTACTGTCTCCTGTCCTGGGACGGACACACGGCAGGTGCGGACTGGGATCGGAGCGTCCGATTTGCGAGGGGTTTTCAGGACTGGCTGAAGCAGAATCGGCCGGATCTTTCCTTCTCGTTTTCCTTCGGCTACTCCATGGAGCATCCGGATCTGAAAGGCGCGCTCAGAACGCTGCGGGAAATTGGAAGCCCCCAGGCATCCTATCTTCAATGCGACGGTCTGCGGATGCGCACGGAAGAGGAGTGCAAAGAATTCGCCGGGATGCTCCGGGCGGAAGGCGTGCAGGCTCTGAATTTTACGATTTACGGGGAACGGGCATACCATGACCGTTTTGCCGGCCGCGGCGGGGATTTTGATCTGCTCCTGCGTCTCATGAATGCAGCCGGTCGGGAAGGTATGGAAATCAGTGCCGGCGTTCCCCTGACAGCCGATAATCTTTCACAGGTTTCTGAACTGATTCCGTTTCTGGAATCTCTTCCCGCCGCACCGCACATTTTTCTGTTTATTCCTCACGGCGAAGGCCGCGGAGCCAAACTGCAGCCGTTCCGCCTGAAGGAGGAAGCCTTTCTCGCTCTCCCCGACTACGTACGGGCTCTGCTCAACTGCAGCCTGTTCCGGCCGGAACGGGAATGGATCGAAGGCGGCTTCTATCAGGAGGAAACACAACGGACTCTGATTCTTTCTCTTCAGACTCAGTGTATGGCTCGTTATGAGGCGATGACTCCTGCCGATCTGATCCGGGAGGCGGAAGAACTGGATGACGCATACTACCGTGCGTTTCCGCCGTTTCAGGAACTTGCTCTGCGCTACGGAGATCCTGAGAGCACGCTTCTGTACCGTCAGCGGGATCTTTTCCACTATTACCGCAGACAATACGCCGCCGAATTCGGCGTAGAGGTGTACGATGTCACGGATGAACGGCAGACCGGCAGCAGGCGGTTCTAAGCTGTGCCGGACGCAGTCGCTTCTTCTTTCTCGCTTGTGTGCTTTTTTCCCCTTCATTTCTTTTCCGGTCTTCGGCAGAAGGCGGAGCCAATTATGACAGATATTACAGGAGAGTAGAACAATGGATATTTCAAGATCATTCTTTGGAAACACGGCCGCGGGAGAACCGGTCTCTCTCTACACGCTCCGAAACAGCTGCGGCGCGGAAGCCGGCATTCTGGATCTTGGCGCTGCCGTCCAGTCTCTGCGTGTGCCCGCCCCAGGCGGGATCCGCGACGTAATCCTTGGCTATGATGACGCGGCATCCTATGAAAATCAGGACAGCTACATGGGCGTAACCGTCGGCAGAGTGGCCAACCGGATTGCGGGTGCCTGCATCACTCTGGGCGAAGAAACGTTCCGTCTCACTGCCAATGAGGGCAGCAAATGCCACCATGGCGGCGTTCCGGGATTTGGAAAGCGTATGTGGACACGGAAGGAAGACGCCGACCGGCTGATCCTGACCTATCACTCCCCTGACGGCGAGAGCGGATTCCCCGGCAGCCTGGACGTGAGCGCCAGCTTTCTTCTGACGGAGGACAATGCCCTGGAGATTAAATACTCCGCTGTTTCAGACCGGGATACCCCGATCAGTCTCACCAGTCACTGCTATTTCAATCTGCTCGGTCATGACGCCGGCACCCTGAAAGGGCACACGCTCCAGATCCATGCCGATAAAGCGCTGCAGCTGGATGATCAGCTGGTTCCCAACGGCGTATTTGACCATGTTGCCGGCACTGATCAGGATTTCCTGGAGATGCGGCCGCTGATCGCAGATCCGGACCATCCGCACGATCTGAACTTTGTGATCGGCACTGCTCCCTGGACGCCTCTGCGGATTGTCGCATCAGCGGCCGCAGACGGGCTTCAGATGGACTGCCTGACCACACAGCCCGGCCTCCAGCTGTATACCGCCGACGCGCTTGAACCTACGCCCGGAAAAGGCGGCACCGTCTATCAGACCTTCGGCGCATTCTGTCTGGAAGCGCAGAACTGGCCGGACGCGGTTCACCATTCTGACTTTCCCACCTGCATTCTGCGTGCCGGAGAGACCTATCAGCAGAAAATCGTCTATCAGTTTCATGCCATTCCCTGACGGTCTGGCTTCGCACACCCCGAAAGGACGTGACTATTCTTGGATCTGCAAACACTGCTTTCCTCTGAATTCGTATTTCTGGACGGCGGCATGGGCACCATGCTTCAAAGGCATGGACTGCGCGGCGGCGAACTTCCGGAACTGCATAACCTCACCCATCCCGGCACGGTAAAGGAAATTCACCGTGCCTATCTGGAAGCCGGCAGCCAGATTCTCTATACCAACACCTTCGGCGCTTCCGCACGCAAGCTGGCTTCCGCCGGCCATACCCCGGAAGAAGTAATCTCTGCCGCGGTTGCCATCGCACATCAGGCGGCTGATGACCGCTCCGCGCTGGTTGCCCTGGACATCGGTCCCATCGGCGCGCTGATGACACCCGCCGGAGATCTCTCCTTTGACGAAGCCTATGATCTGTTTGCGCAGCAGGCTGCCGCCGGCGCCGCAGCTGGCGCAGATCTCATTGTGATTGAGACCATGTCGGATCTGCAGGAGGCGCGCGCCGCCCTTCTTGCTGCGAAGGAGCAGACTTCTCTTCCCGTGTTCGTAACTATGAGCTTTGAGGAAAACGGCCGAACCTTTACCGGCACTTCGGCGGAAGCCATGGCAGAGGTGCTCTCCGGTCTGGGCGCGGACGCCATCGGCGTCAACTGCTCTCTGGGTCCTGTCCAGCTGATCCCTATTGTCCGCCGAATCGGAGCGCTGACTCGGCTGCCCCTGATTGTCAAGGCAAATGCCGGGCTGCCGGACGCGCGAACCGGCCGCTACGATATGGGCGCGCAGGCCTGGGCGGACGCCATGCTTGCCTGCGCAGATGCGGGCGTGCAGTTCATTGGCGGCTGCTGCGGCACCACGCCGGAATACCTCTCCGCGCTTCGAATCGGTATGAACGGAAAACAGCGCGCGGCCAGAGAATTTGACGGACGCAGCCGCGTTGCTTCCGCGGAGGACTGCCTCACACTCGACCGTGTTGCCGTCATCGGCGAGCGCATCAACCCCACAGGCAAAAAGCGTTTTCAGCAGGCGCTTCGGGACGGAGATCTGGATTACGTCTGCCAACAGGCTGTCTCTCAGGAGGATGCCGGCGCAGACATTCTGGACGTGAATGTGGGCGCGCCGGGTGTGGAGGAAGCGGTCATGATGGCCCGCGTCGTCGACGCCCTTCAGAGTGCCACTTCCCTGCCGCTCCAGATTGATTCCGGCAATCCGCAGGCTGTGGAAGCCGGACTCCGCCGTTTCCCGGGCAAGGCGATCGTGAATTCCGTGGACGGCACCGCCGCTTCCCAGGCGTCAATCTTTCCGCTTGTCAAAAAATACGGCGCCGCTCTGGTCTGCCTGACTACAGACGAGAACGGCATTCCCCCAAAAGCGGAAGACCGCTTTGCCATTGCACAGCGGATTGTCTCCGCTGCCAGGGCGGCCGGTATTGAGGAGCGGAATCTGTTCATTGACTGTCTGACGCTTACCGTCTCCGCCCAGCAGGACGCCGCTGCGGAAACGCTCCGCGCGGTGGAGATGGTGCACAGAAACCTTGGCCTTCATACCGTTCTCGGTGTGAGCAACATCTCCTTCGGCCTTCCCAACCGGGAGCTTCTCAACCGCAGTTTTCTTGCCATGGCTCTTCACAGCGGCCTGGATCTGCCTATCCTGAACCCCAATCTGGGCGCCATGATGGATACCGTTGCCGCTTACAATGTCCTCTCCGGCGCGGATGCAGGCTGCGTGTCCTATCTGGAGCGGGAAAGCACCGCCGAGCAGGCATCTGCCCCCGCCCAGGCTGTTCTGGATCTTGGCGCGGCCATTGAGAAAGGTCTCGCCGCGGAGGCGAAAACGCTTGCGGCCGAAAAAATCCGCACCGCGCCGTGTCTGGACGTCATCGATCAGGATCTGGTTCCCGCATTGGACCGGGTGGGCAAAGGCTATGAGTCCGGCCGGCTGTTCCTGCCGCAGCTGCTCCGCGCGGCGGATGCCGCCAGTGCGGTATTTGAGGTGCTCCGCGAGAAAATGGCAGCCGACGGGATGACAGCCGACAAAGGAACCATTGTCTTGGCAACCGTACAGGGCGACGTGCACGACATTGGAAAAAACATTGTCAAGGCGCTTCTGTCCAACTACGGCTACCGGGTCGTGGATCTCGGGAAAGACGTCCCGCCCGAAGAGGTTGTACGGACCGCCATCGCGGAAAACGCGCCTCTGGTCGGTCTGAGTGCGCTGATGACCACTACGCTTCCCAGTATGGAGCGAACCATTCAGGCGCTCAGGGCCTCCGGCCATCCCTGTACCATCATGGTCGGCGGCGCCGTGCTGACGCCGGAATACGCCAGTCAGATCGGCGCAGACTACTATGCAAAGGACGCCCAGCAGTCCGTAAAAATCGCCCAGACTGTTTTCGGCAGGTGATAAATCATGAATGTAAGAGAGAAACTCTCCCGCGGCCTTCTCCTTTTTGACGGCGCTATGGGGACGTACTTTGCCGAACAGGAAGACCGGGAGGCCTCCGCCTGCGAACTGGCGAATCTGAATGCGCCGGATGCCATTCTTGCCATTCATAAAGCATATATCCGGGCAGGCTGCGACGCCATCAAGACAAACACCTTTGCCGCCAGTCCGGAAGGCCTGGACCTCCCGCTTCCGCGTGTGCTGGACATTATCCGTGCAGGCTGGAAGATTGCCGTTCAGGCTGCGGAAGGCACAGATGTCAGCATTTTTGCCGACGTCGGGCCGATTCCTCCCGGCGAAAACGGGGAGTCGGCAGAAGCGTATTACCCTATATTGGATCAGTTTCTGGATCTCGGCGCAGAGAATTTTCTCTTTGAGACCTTTGGATCCACGGAGTTCCTTCCCGAACTGAGCGCCTACCTCAAAGCCCGAAATCCGGATGTCTTTATTCTGTGCTCTTTTGCCGTCATGCCGGACGGTTATTCCCGTCAGGGCGTGCCCTGCGAGCGTCTGTTCTCCGCCATGGAAGCGGATTCCAATGTGGATGCCTACGGACTCAACTGTGTATCCGGTCCGAACCACATGCGGCGGCTGCTCGCCTCAATACCGAAGGGAAGCAAGCCGCGGTCTGCCATGCCCAACGCCGGCTATCCCACTGTGGTCTCAGGACGTTCCTTCTACGGAAGCTCTTCCGGCTACTTTGCGCAGCAGCTCCGCGGGCTTCGCCAGGACGGCATGGAGATCCTTGGCGGCTGCTGCGGCACGACGCCCGAATTCCTTGCACGCGCCAAAGCAGCCTTGGATCTGGCGCTCCGCATTGAGGTTCCGGCTCCTGTCACGCAGAAGACGGAGCAGCAGCTGCTGCCCAATCATTTCTGGGATAAACTGGAGCGGGGCGAAAAAGTGGTCGCGGTCGAACTGGATCCTCCGATCAACTCCGATATTCGTTCCTTCCTGGCCGGTGCGGAGGCTCTGCAGAGCGCCGGTGCGGATGCGATTACCCTTGCAGACTGTCCCGTTTCACGCGCCAGAGCGGACAGCAGCATGCTGGCTGCCAAGCTTCACCGGGAACTGGGCATTGAGACGATTCCCCATCTGACCTGCCGCGACCGGAATATCAACGCCACGAAGGCACTCCTTCTGGGTCTGAATATTGAGGGTGTCAATAATGTCCTTGTTGTCACAGGGGATCCCGTCCCCTCCTCAGAGCGCAGTCAGATCAAGAGCGTGTACAGCTTCAACGCGCCGAAGCTTGCCAGCTTTATCCGGGATCTGACACCGGATCTGGCGGGCGGCCCTTTCCGTGTCTACTGCGCGCTGAATGTGAACGCGCCGAATTTTGAGGCGCATTTGAATTATGCAAAAAAGAAGCTGGAGGCCGGTGCATCGGGTTTTCTGACGCAGCCCGTACATTCCGCGGAGGCGCTGGAAAATATCCGGCTGGCGCATCAGGAACTGAACGGAAAGATTCTTGGCGGTCTTATGCCCATTGTCTCCTACCGGAATGCCGTTTACATGACAGGTGAAATTGCCGGCATCCGGGTTCCGGAAGAACTTGCGGAGCGCTACCGGGATCTGAGCCGTGAGGAAGCGGAGGATCTAAGCGTGGAGATCACCCTGGATTTTGCACGGCGCATGTCCGGCTTTGTGGACGGATATTATCTGATTACACCTTTCATGCGGACCGGTCTGATCGGACGGATTGCCGGACGAATCAAATCGGAACTGCTCTGACTTTTCCAACTGCTGAATCGGCAAGAATTTCTCGCCCATCAGGCATGGCAGTCAAAGAGAAGCCTGGAAGCCACGACTCGGGAAACTCCCTGTTCATGGCTTCCAGGCTTCTCTTTTCTGATGGGTTCCCTGCCGTAACCCATCCCGTTTTGTTGTCAGTTTCCTGAACGAACACCGTACACTTCCCGCAGGCTGTTCAGCCATTCCGTCATTTCCGTACGTCCCTCCTGTGTCAGGGGGAAGGAACGTGTCTGTTCGATCGTACTCTTTTCCATGCAGTACGGTCCGCGCCAGATCTGGGCGGAGATCTCTTCCTCCGAAGGTGTAAGCAGAAACCGAAGCTCCTTCCAGGACCCTGTGAAACTGTTTCCGTTTTCAAAGAAGTGCAGTACCGGTACGTAAACCTCATCCATATTGTATCCTCACATTATTTTCAGTCCCAGAATTGCCGCAATGGAGGCGGCCTGTTCCCGACTGACGATCAGTCCCTGCAGCTCCATCGGTGCAAACAGAGCCCCGTCGATCACGCATTTCCGCAGATCCACGCTGGACAGCTCAGCATGCATGAAATCCGCCCGGGTAAAATCCGCTTCCAGCGTGCATTTCTGAAAACGGGTTCCGGAAAACACAGCCTCTTTCAGACTGCTTTCCACAATAGTGCAATCCTTCATTCTCGAAAGGGAGAAGTTGCAGTACTGGGCCTGTGAACCAATCAGCGCGCAGCCGCTCAGGCTGGCGCTGATAAATGATGCGCCTGTCATGCGGCAGTTGGTAAAGGTGACATTCTTCAGTCCGGCGTCCCGGAAATCCACTCCGTTCAGATCACAGCCAACGAAATTGACATCCTCCAGGGTGGCTCTCTCAAAGGAGCATTCCGGGAAACGGCACTGGGAAAAGTCACAGTTCTGAACATCCTGTCCTTCCAGCGCAAGACAGCCCAGGATTTCCCCCGACAGCGTGGCATTCCGGACATCATAGCCATCCTGGATCAGTTTCCGAAAATCCTCCGCCGATAACTCACGCATTCTCATTTGTGATACAGCCGGCTGGTCTGATATACCGGTTCCGAAGTCAGATTCGTACCCAGCTTCTTGAATACGCTCTCATCCACCGATGAGAGAATGACGGAGGTGTGCACCTGGCAGCCGGCAAGATTGCCGATCTGCTGCATGGCGAGCTCCGCCGTCGGATTGGTCACGGCACAGATGGAAAGCGCGATAAGTACCTCGTCCGTATGAAGCCGGGGATTTTTGTTGCCCAGATGATTCACCTTGAGGTCCTGAATCGGCTCCAGAACCGCAGGTGAGATCAACTCAATGCGGTCGTCAATATTGGCAAGACGCTTCAATGCATTCAGAAGCGCTGCGGAACTGGCACCGAGAAGATCCGAGGTCTTTCCCGTCACAACCGTGCCGTCCGGCAGCTCGATGGCAGTTGCGGGACCGCCGGTCAGCTCCGCGGCTGTCAGCGCCGCAGGAACGGTCCTCCTGTCTGCTGTCGTCAAGCCGAGGCTGTTCATCATCATCTCCAGCTTGTGCACCTGATTCACATCGCCGTTTCCCTTGCGAAGGGAGCACTGTGCCTCGTAGAAGCGGCGGATAATTTCCTGCTTGGACGCCTCGCAGCACGCCTCGTCGTCCACGATGGCATAACCTGCCATGTTGACGCCCATATCCGTGGGGCTCTTATAGGGGCAGGTACCGTAAATCTTCCGGAACATTGTCTCCACAACCGGGAAAATCTCAATATCACGGTTATAGTTTACGGTTGTCTCTCCGTAGGCATCCAGATGGAAATGGTCAATCATGTTCACGTCAGCCAGATCCACTGTAGCCGCTTCATAGGCCACATTGACCGGATGCTTCAGGGGCAGATTCCAGATGGGGAACGTCTCAAACTTTGCGTAGCCGGCCTGGATACCGCGAAGATGATCCTGATACAGCTGGCTCAGGCAGGTCGCCATTTTTCCGCTGCCCGGGCCGGGCGCTGTTACGACAACCACAGGGCGGCTGGTCTGGATATAGTCATTTTTCCCGAAGCCCTGATCCGATATAATCAGGGAGACGTTCGTGGGATAGTCCGCAATGGGATAGTGGCGGTAGGTCCGCACGCCCAGATTTTTCAGCTTGCGTTCAAATTTTTCCGCGGAGGGCTGGGCGGAATACTGGGTCAGAACAACACTTCCCACATAAAGGCCGTACTCCCGGAACGCATCAATAAGGCGCATGACGTCCAGATCATAGGTGATACCCAGGTCACCCCGCACCTTGTTCTTTTCGATGTCGTTGGCGTTGATCGCAATAACGATCTCCGCTTCATCCTTCATCTTCAGAAGCATCTGCATTTTGCTGTCCGGATGGAATCCCGGAAGCACACGGGACGCGTGATAGTCATCAAACAGTTTTCCGCCGAATTCGAGATACAGTTTTCCGCCGAAGGAATCCACACGCTCCCGGATTCGCTGGGTCTGCAGAGTGAAATATTTTTCGTTGTCAAAGCCGATTTTCATAAAACTCCCTCCCCAATTCGCCTTATATTTTATCCCGCATCCGAAAAAAAAGCAATCGTCTTTCCTGGCATCCGGCAGCAAATATTGGATGATATACATTGTTGTTGACTAATATGTTTCTTTTCCGGAACAGCCTTGTTATAATCATTGCACTGTCAGTTCTCGATGGAAGGAAGTGCATTCAATTGTCCAATACAGCGTCTTCCGGCGGAAATGTGTTCCGTCACCGCAATTACCGCCTTGTATTTTTCGGCGCTCTTGTCTCTGAGCTTGGTGCGCTTCTTTACAGTTTTGCCGTTGGCTTCTACATTCTGGAAATTACCGGAAACAATGCCTTCCTTCAGGGGCTGTACCTGTCCCTCTGCGGCGTTATACTGCTTCTGTTCACTCCTGTCGGCGGTGTCCTGGGTGATCGATTCAGCAAAGCCAGGATCATGTCCGTCTGTGATTATCTCAAGGGTGGACTGATTATTCTTGCCACCATTGCCATGCTGGTTTTTCCTTCCAGCCGTGCGCATCTGGTGATTCTCTTTGCGGTCGGCATTCTTGGAAATGCCGTCAGCGGGATTTTCAATCCTGCCGCTTCTTCCCTGCTTCCTGAGATTGTGGAAGAGGATCGGCTCCAGCAGGCAAGTTCCTATTTTACCGTCAAAAGTTCCCTGGAAAGTATTCTCGGTGTCGTCCTCGCCGGCATCCTATACGCAGCCCTTTCCATCCACTTTCTTTTCTTTTTCGTCGGTATCTGCTATGTGCTTTCCGGCATTTCAGAGATGTTTATCCGCTATGCCCGCGTACCTTCCGAAGAGCCGATGAGCATCCGTCTCGCACTCTCGGACATGCGCGAAGGACTGCACTATCTGAAGTCTCAGAAGGCTATGATGGTTCTGATTATCGCCATTCTCTTCATCAACTTCTTCATGGCACCGATTACCAGCAACTTCGTTCCCTACTTTATTAAAACAGACGTAGCCGGCGCTCCGTCCTATCTCTTCCAGACATTCCTGACACCGGAACTCTGGACTTCCGTCTTCAGCATGCTCATCGGCATGAGTTCCCTGATTGGAGCGGTGATTCTCAGCGCCCGTCCCCAGGCGGAAAAGTGCGGACGGAGAACCGCCGTCAATCTGTCTGTCATTGCCGTGCTCATGGCAGGCGTTACGTTCTGCTACTGGCTGCTTGTTGACCGAGGCGTTTCCCTGAACCTGTTTCTGGTTCTCTTCGCACTGGGCTGCCTTGTTTTCGGCTTTCTTCTGGTATTCATCAACATTCCAATCAATACCGTGCTGATGCGGATTGTGGACAGAGACAAGCTGAGCAAGGTTATGAGCATCATCAGCATCCTGTCACAGGGGCTTGTACCTGTCGCATCCGTTCTGGCCGGCACCGTTCTGCAGACTTCCGGCAGCACAATTCTTCTGGCGATCTGTTCTGCCGGCTTCACCATCACTGCCCTGATTCTGGTCTGCAGCCGCCAGGTGAAAACCATCTGACCGGTTCAAACGCCTGCCGGCTTCTGTCCGGTCTCATCCAACTGAACCGCTGAGACGGCGTCACTGTTCTCCGGCAGCCGCCCTGATTCAGCCAGTGCAGCTCTCTGCGCGTGGCTGAGCTTTTTCAGCCGCGCCTCCAGGCGAAGCGCCTGGGATCGGTCTGAGACCTGAAATGCGCGTAGGTATCGTTCCGGATGCCGTGCTGCGGTATATTTTGCGCCTTTTCCGCCGCCGGTGTGTTCCCGGAACCGCCGTTCCAGGTCCGTCGTGATCCCGATATAGATGCTCCCGTCATGGCAGAGAAGCATATAGACGTAGTAGGGCATACCCTGATGTCCTTTCTTCTTTGTTTTCCGCATTCTTTATAGCACAAACATGGAAAAGAAGGAAAGCACCAATTCTCTGATTCATTATTTCCGGAGGTAAATCATGTATGAACTGATCCCGCTGCGGGAGCGCAGCTTTGTATTCCGGGGTCCCACAAATGTCGGCATCTATATTCGGGGCGATCGTGCTACCGTGATTGATTCCGGTGCCACCCGGAAGGACGCCGCCGCGCTTCTCGGCACACTCGACGCCCACGGATGGAAGCTGGAAACGGTTCTCAACACGCATTACCACGCTGATCACATCGGTGGCAATGCCTATCTGCAGGAACACACCGGATGCCGCTGCTTCTCACCGGCACCTTTTTTTGCACAGGTTCCCCTGATGAACGCCGCTTTTCTCTTTTATGCAGAGCCGCCCGCCCCCCTGCGAGGGGAAACCTTTCTCGCTGCAGGAAGCCGGACAGAACAGCTGACCTCTGACCTGCTTCCGGACGGTTTCAGCATGAAAAGCTATCCTGGTCACTGCTATGAGCAGTATGCAATCCGCACGCCGGATGATGTTCTGTTTGTCGGGGACGTGCTTCTCGGCTATGAGGAACTGCAGCAGAAAACCATGTTCTATTTCTATTCCTATCCCCAGCACATGGATTCCCTGGATCGGATTGAGCAGGAACACGCGCACGTCTTTGTTCCATCCCATGGATCTCCCGTTCAGGAAGTGGCAGCCCTGACTGCCGCAAACCGCGCGCACTTTCTTCAGATGCGGGAATGGATTCTGGAATTCTGTGCGGGAGATGGCATGAGTCAGGATGAGCTTATGAAAGCGATTTTTGACCGGCTGCACCGCCATCTGCATCTGGCGCTCTATTCCCTGAACGTATGCAGTCTCCACGCCTATCTCAGCGCCCTGATTGACGAGCACCAAATCATCGCACGGGCAAAGGGAAATATGATGCGTTTCCATACCATCTGATTCTTGCTGCGCGGCAGAATATGCCGCGCAGTCTTTTTTCATATGTTAAACCGGCACAGCCCCGACAAATACCTCGCTTTTTCCGGCAACCGATGTTAAGATGAACTTAACCGAAACAGGAGAGGAGCGCTGCTCTTATGGCAAAGCACACCAATGACACCAGGAACCGGATCATCACCGCTGCCTGGGAACTGTTTTACGAAAACGGGTACGATGACACGACTGTGGATGACATCGTCGCACGGTCCGGGACCTCTAAAGGTTCCTTTTACCATTACTTCTCGGGAAAAGACGCTCTTCTCAGTTCCCTTTCTTCTCTCTTTGACGAGAAATACAAAGAGCTCAGTGAGACCATTGACCCTGGAATGAACAGTTTCGACCAGCTGATCTATCTCAATCAGGAGCTGTTCTTCATGATCGAGAACACCGTCTCTCTGGAACTCCTCGCCACCCTGCTTTCCACACAGCTGACCACCAGCAGTGAACGGCATCTGATGGATCAAAGCCGGTACTACTTCAAGTTCCTGCGCAGAATCTGCACAGAAGGGCAGCGGAGAGGAGAACTGCGCAGTGATATCCCAGTCACGGAAATCGTCCGTTCCTATGCCTTCCAGGAACGGGCTCTCATGTATGACTGGTGTATCTGCGGCGGCAGCTACTCTCTGTGCCAGTATGCCTCCCAGCAGCTTCCGCTGTATCTGAATTACCTCAGAAAATAAAATTTGTACTATAATTAGTCTGTAATTCAGTCTATATCAAATATCATTGATATTTCAGCCTTTTAAGAAAATTATCTATTGTTATTTGTCAATTATTCTATACTTCATTCTGCATTGCAGTCTATAATGCTCCATGTTATAATGCACTTTGCAACAACAACATTAGGAGCGTGATGACATGGATGCCAAAAGCATCGTGATGATGGTCGCCATGGCGATTTATCTCGTAGGTATGATTGTTCTCGGAATCGTTTTCTCCAGAAGGAATCGTTCCACTTCCGACTTTTATCTGGGCGGGCGCAAACTGGGTCCCCTGGTAACCGCCATGAGCGCGGAAGCTTCCGATATGAGTTCCTGGCTTCTGATGGGACTTCCCGGCGTGGCGCTTCTGGCCGGTCTGCCAGAGGCTTCCTGGACCGCAATCGGCCTCGGTGTCGGAACCTACATCAACTGGCTGGTCGTTGCCAAGCGGATCCGCTGCTATTCTGACAAACTTGGTGCGATTACCGTTCCGGATTTCTTCTCCCGCCGCTATCATGATGACAAGCATATTCTCTCCCTGATTGCCGCGCTGGTCATCATCGTATTCTTTATTCCCTATGTTGCCTCCGGCTTCAACGCCTGCGGCACGCTGTTCTCCAGTCTTTTCGGTGTGGACTACTTCACGGCGATGCTGATTTCCGCCATCGTCATTCTGATCTATACCGCACTGGGCGGCTTCCTTGCTGCATCTACTTCCGACTTTGTGCAGTCCATTGTCATGACCACCGCACTGATCGTGGTTGTGGCTTTCGGCGTGCACTCTGCCGGCGGCTGGGCCAGTGTCGCGGAAAACGCGCGCTCCATGCCCGGCTATCTGAACCTGTTCCAGGGTTATGACGCCGCCACCGGTAAAGCGGCATCCTACGGTCCCATTGTGGTTCTCTCCACTCTCGCCTGGGGACTTGGTTATTTCGGCATGCCTCACATCCTGCTCCGGTTCATGGCAATCAAGGATGCGAAAAAGCTGACCCTTTCCCGCCGCGTGGCAACCATCTGGGTTTTCATCGCCATGGGCGTTGCCATTCTGATCGGTGTTGTCGGTTCCGGCATGATTGCCAACGGTGCCGTCGAAGCGCTTGATTCTGCAAATGCCCAAAGAATCATCATCAAGATTGCCGAACTGCTCGGCAGCCACGGCGTTCTCGCGGCTTTGGTTGCGGGCGTCATTCTCTCCGGCATTCTCGCCGCTACCATGTCCACGGCGGACTCCCAGCTTCTCGCTGCGGCATCCAGTGTCACCCAGGACCTGCTGCAGGACACTTTCAAGCTGAAGATTTCCACCAAGGCAGCCATGATTATCGCCCGGGTTGCCGTCCTGTTCATCGGTATTATCGCCATCATCTGGGCCCGCAAAGAAGGCAGCGTATTCACAATCGTCTCCTTTGCCTGGGCAGGATTCGGTGCAGCATTCGGTCCCACCATGCTTCTTGCCCTGTTCTGGAAGAAGAGCACCAAGCAGGGTGCCATTGCCGGCATGATCGTCGGCGGCGTGATGATCTTCGTTTGGAAATACGGAATCCGTCCTCTCGGCGGCATTCTCGATATTTACGAGCTTCTTCCCGCCTTCCTCTGCGGAATCATCGCGAACATTGCAGTCAGTATTGCAACTCAGCGTTCCTCTGCCGAGGATCTGAAAGAAATGGCGGAGGAGTTTGACGCAGTCAAATCAGAGCTGTAATCGGTTTGACGGCCGCAGGATTGTCTGAAGCTTCATAGACAGGCGGGTTCTCTCCCGCCTGTCTATTTTATGCCGCCGAAACTCGAGTTTTATCCCGCGATTTCTCTGCTTTCGGAACATTCTTTTGCTCTGATTTGACAAGATACCGAAAATAGAGTACACTGTGCGTATCCATTCTGCACTTGGAGGACTCTTATGATGAGAATCACTCGTTCGGTCGCCTTGGCGCTTGTGCTCTGCCTTCTTTTCAGCAGCGCCGTTTTCGCCGCGGGCGGCAGCCAGGACGATCCTGTCATTTCATACAGCTATCTCACAACCACGCTGTATGATTCCCTGATTGCCGATGCAAATGCGCTTGCAGACGCCGGGAAAAACGCCTACGCCGGTGAGGCTTTCACCGCGTTCTCCCGGAAAGCCGGAGAGCTGAATCTCCAGAACGCGCGTGCCAATACTGACAGTGTCTATGTTCAGGGCCGAATTCTTCTGAAAGCGGGCGATATTCTGACACTGGCGCCTGGTGCGCAGGCAACCCTGCTGGCCGGCCGCGCCTCATCCGATTCATCCAATCTGGTGGATATTACGGATGGCGTCAAGCTTGACGGCGGACGCGCGCTGGCACTGGATCACCGTTATATGAAAAATGACCGGGAACAGGGCGGCCTTCAGATCGATTCCGAAACCGCCGAGGTTTATGTGGACGGCGTTGTCAGTCTTGCCTACTCTTCCTCCACCGACTATGCTTCCCTGGCCGACGCGCTCCATTCCATGGGTCTGTTCTCCGGCATGACCGGCGCGACAACCGGATACGGTCTGGAAAAAAGCTGCACCCGGATTGAGGCACTCATCATGTTCCTGCGTCTGATCGGCGTTGAAGAGCAGGCGGCTGCCTATACCGGCACGCATCCGTTCAAGGATGTTCCTGCAGGCCACTGGGCATATCGCTATCTGGCCTATGCCTATTCACAGGGTCTGGCCTACGGTACCTCCACCACAGCGTTTTCTCCTTCCAAAAATGTCACTGCGCAGGAGTACCTCACCTTCCTGATGCGCTGCCTGCATTACAAGGAAGGAACGGATTTCTCCTATAAAACGGTTCTAAACGACGTAACGACACTTGACGTCTTCTCCTCCCGGGAGATTCAGTTCATCAATTCCGGCAGCTTCCTGCGGAACCGCATGGTATATCTTTCCTACTATACGCTCTTCGGCACGGAACAGAACAGCGGCAAGCTGCTGCTTCTCTCCCTTGTGGATGCCGGTGCCGTTCCGGAATCCGCCGCAGTTGCCGGCGCCGCCCGTATTATCGGCGTGCGGATCTCCTGACGTCCATCCTGCAAAAAGCGCACTGCAAGTCTCATGCAGCGCGCTTTTTCCATACCCGCACAGACAAAGAAGCACGCCGTACCTTAAAGGGCACAGCGTGCTTCTTTGTCTGATTCCGCGTAACAGAAATTATGCAAGTTCCTTCTTCGCGACATCTACCAGGGCGGCAAATGCTGCGGGATCGGCGATCGCCATCTCGGAGAGGGCCTTGCGGTTGAGATCCATGCCGGCTTTCTTCAGGCCGTTCATGAAACGGGAGTAGTTGATCCCATAGGGTGCGACAGCAGCGGAGATACGGGCAATCCACATCTGACGGAATGCTCTCTTCTTCTGCTTGCGGCCGATATAAGCATAAACGCCGGACTTCTTGACAGCCTGCTTGGCCATCTTGAAGTGCTTGGACTTGGAGCCCCAGTAGCCCTTTGCCAGTCTCAGCGTCTTGTTTCTTCTTTTGCGCGTCATCATAGCGCCTTTGACTCTTGCCATGTCTGTATCCTCCTATCGTAACCCTTATTTGTAAGGGATCATTTTCTTAATGGCGTCCTGATTGGTCACGTCGGCATAGCCGTTCTTCCGCAGATTGCGGGTACGCTTGGTCGTCTTCTTGGTCAGGATATGGCTCTTGAAGGCGTGCGCTCTCTTCACCTTGCCGGTCTGGGTCAGGTTGAATCTCTTCTTCGCGCCGCTGTGGGTTTTCACTTTAGGCATGATGGGTTCTCCTTCCGTATGATTAAATATCGAGATTACTGTTTTTTGGGAGAGAGGAACATGGACATGTTCCGGCCCTCCAGTTTCGGAGCTTTATCGACAGTGCCGGATTCTGCACAGGCATCCCCGAACTGATTCAGGAGCTGCTCTCCCAGATTGGTGTGCGCCATCTCACGGCCGCGGAAGCGGACCGTCACCTTGACGCGGTTTCCATCTGCAAGGAATTTCAGTGCATTCTTCACCTTGACGAGGAGATCATTGGTATCGATGTTGGGAGACATGCGGATCTCCTTCACTTCCACCACACGCTGGTTCTTCTTCGCTTCTTTCTCTTTTTTCAGCTGTTCGAAGCGGTATTTGCCGTAGTCCATAATCTTACAGACCGGTGGTGTCGCATTGGGAGAGATTTTGACGAGATCAAGTTCCTGCTCTGCAGCCAGTTCCAAGGCCTGCTGGGCACTCATGATCCCAAGCTGCGTGCCGTCCTGACCGATAACACGAAGTTCTTTATCACGGATCTCTTCATTGAGCTGGTGTTCCAGTTTTGCGATTGTAAAGCACCTCCAATTAAACAAAAACGCGGATGCCGACCGCACCCGCACAAAGCTACCCCTCAGGCTGAGAGGAAAAAGCCATGTTCAACCTTTTTGCCGAAGCGGAAGGTGAGGTGCGGTGCTGCCGCCCCTTCTTTCTTGAAAACATGCAGATTTTAGCATGGTATTTCCGGCTTGTCAAGCACAATTTTCCTCATTTTTCAGGGTTTTATCACAAAATGCAGGTTCATTGCGCCCTGATCGCCGCCCGTTTATCAGCGGCAGTCCCGACTGCGTTCCATGCCGTCCAGATTCTTCCGCAAAAACCCTCCCTGAGAAATCCGTGGTGATTCCACGGCTGCCCAGGGAGGATGATTGTCCGAATCAGCGTTTTTCTTACTGGAAAAACTTTGCGTGTACGGCGCGCATCGCGCGCTCGGAATCCTCGATGTTGATCAGGACGGAAACCTTGATCTCACTGGTGGAAATCATATGAATGTTGATTCCCGCCTCAAACAGCGCCTCAAACATGGTTGCCGCGACGCCGGGGTTGTCCACCATGCCTGCGCCGACGATAGAAACCTTTGCCACATCCGTGGAGACATCCAGGCTTTCGTACTGCAGATCATTGGTCCGCTTGGCTTCCTCGATTACCTGCTTGCACAGTTCCTTATTGTCAGAAGAAACAGTAAAGCTGATATCCTTCGTGTTGCCGCGTCCGATGGACTGGAGAATAATATCCACGTTAATCTTGTTCTTTGCCAGCAGACTGAAGAGCTTGTATGCGATGCCGGGCACGTCCTTCAGACCGACGACGGCAAAACGCGCGATGCTTTTATCCTGAGCGACGCCGCTCACATATGTTTTTTCCACTGTATTGACAGCCTCCTTCACAATTGTACCCGGATTCCCGGAGAAGCTGGAGAGAACCTCCATGCGGACACCGTAGCGCTTTGCCATTTCCACGCTGCGGTTGTGGAGCACCTGCGCTCCCAGAGATGCCAGTTCCAGCATCTCATCATAGGTGATCTCCTCGATCTTGGTCGCGTCCGGGACATGCCGCGGATCCGCTGTATAGACGCCGTCCACATCCGTGTAGATCTGACACAGATCCGCCTTCAGCGCAACTGCAAGAGCAACCGCTGTGGTATCGGATCCGCCGCGTCCAAGGGTCGTCACGTCATAGTAGCGGTTGATCCCCTGGAAACCTGCCACAAGAACGATGCGTCTGCGGTCCAGTTCCTCACGGATTCTGGTGGAATCCACGGAATAGATCCGCGCGAGTCCGTAGGCAGAACTGGTATGCACGCCTACCTGCCAGCCGGTCAAAGAGACAACCGGGAAGCCCATTCCTTCAATGCACATTGCCATCAGCGCTACGGATTCCTGTTCGCCGCAGGCAAGAAGCATATCCATTTCCCGTTTTGAAGGTTTCGGATTGATCTGTTTTGCCTTTTCGATCAGATCGTCCGTGGTATCTCCCTGCGCGGACAGGACAACGACCACATCGTTCCCCTGCTGGTACGCTCTGGAAATAATGCCCGCAACATTGCGGACGCGTTCCGGATTGGCAACAGAGCTGCCTCCGAATTTTTGTACGATCAGCATATTATCCTCCCATCCGTCAGCCGCCAGTCCGGCGGTGCGGAATTGATTTCTCTAGATTCAGTCGGACAGAACCGGATACTGTTCGATCCGATGCAGGCCGCATTTCTCCAGTTCCGAGAGAGCCATGGGACCGGTCAGGAAACCGCAGCTGTCACTGTCCCGCCCGAGGATTCTGGCCTCCGGCAGCGCAGCCCGAACCGCATCCTCCCCGTCGGACACATTCACAAACCAGACAAGGGGGATATCCCGCACATCTGCCAGATAATTCTCCTGCGCGCTGCTCCAGGACAGATCTCTGCGTTTGTCCAGATGGACCGCCGCGTCAATCATATCACCGACAACCGCGCTTGCCGTGGGAAGCTTTCCCGCGCCTCGGCCGTAGAACAGTGTTTCACCTACCGCGTTTCCGCGCACCTGCACCGCGTTGAACACATCGTCCACATGTGCCAGCTGGTTCTTTGCGGGCACAAAGTGCGGCGCGACAAATACGGCAAGTTTCCCGTCTTCCCTTGGAAACACCCGTGCGAGGAGCTTGATGCGCATTTTTGCAATATCCGCAAAAGCAACGGTCTCCACGCTGATGTTCCGGATGCCGACAGTCGCCACCTGATCCGGATCCACATGGACACCGTAAACCAGATCCGCCAGAATGCAGATCTTTCTGCAGGCGTCATGGCCGTCCACGTCCGCGGAGGGATCCCGCTCGGCGTATCCCATCTCCTGTGCCTGTTTCAGGACGGTGTCAAACTCTTCGCCGTCGTCAATCATCTTGGTCAGAATGTAATTGGTCGTGCCGTTGAGAATGCCGCAGATCTCCTCGATCCGGTTTGCCGTCAGGCAGCTCATCAGCGGCCGCAGGATCGGAATCCCGCCGCCTACAGACGCCTCAAACAGGAAATTGACTCCCTGCTCCTGTGCGATCTTCAGCAGCACATCACCATACTTGGCGACCATTTCCTTATTGGAGGTCACCACATGCTTGCCCGCTTTCAGGCAGCGTGTGACAAAATCATAAGCAACGCCCACGCCGCCGATGCATTCGGCCACAATCTTCACTTCCGGATCCGATTCCACAACGGAGAAGTCATGGATCAGACGATCCCGGAAGGGAGAATCCGGAAATACCCGGGTATCCAGGATATACTTCAGGCAGAGTGCCTCTCCGGCTCCGCGTGCGATTTCTTTCTGGTTCATCTCCAGGACTTCCGCAACACCGCTGCCGACGGTGCCGAAGCCGAGAATTGCAACTTGAATCATAGGGCACCTCCTCAGCCGGCTACCATTTCAGCCTTGATCACACCGTCAAGATTGCTGACTTTGCGAAGCAGATCCTCAACCGGGCAGTTCAGATCCGTTGTCTCGGCTGAAATCGTGAGCATGGCGCAGCCGTTTGTCGGAATCGCCTGATTGATTGTCAGAATGTTTGCACAGCAATAGGCAAATATGGAAAGAATTCCGGAAAGCACGCCGGTGCGGTCCTTCAGCATAAGCTGGAAAGTAATAATTCGTCCTGACATGAGGTTCTGAAACGGCGTAATGGAATCCCGGTATTTATAAAAAGCGCTGCGGCTGATGCCGGTCTTCTGCGTGGCCTCTCCGACTGTCGGAACCTCACCGGACTCCAGAAGGCGCTTTGCCTCTGCGACCTTGAGAAAAACATCCGGCAGTGCGTCCGCCTGAACCAGATAGTATTTCGGATTGCTTGACATGTACTCCACCTCTTGTCTTTCACTCGTGCTCATTTGTATCCAGTGCGCGGTAATCTTATCATGCTTCGAAAATGAATGCAAGTGCTCATATTGCTAGTATTCCCATACCATCTCCCCTTGTTTTTCGTCTTTTTCCCAAATACAGGCACATTGCCCACGACACCGGGCGAGAATCCGTTCTGTTTCTTTCCCTGATCGGGACAGAAGCCAGCCTTGATTTTGCCCGCACATACAGGTAAAATGGGCAAAAAACGAGGAGAGGAGCGCAACATGGAACTGCGTCATACCGCGCAGGGCGACGGCACCCTGCATCAGATTCTGAAAAGCGAACTGCGGATGAGCACCGGCCTCATCGGGCGGCTGAAGTTCCAGCAGGCGCTTCTGGTCAACGGAATACCGCAACGCACCAACTACCCGGTTCATCCCGGAGATGAACTGCGCGTCCGCCTTCTGGAGCCGGAACCGAACTACCCGGCCGAAGAAGGGGAACTGAATATCCTTTATGAAGACGAACATCTGCTTGCAGTCGACAAGCCGCCCGGGATCATTGTACACCCGTCCCCTGCCAGGATGACCGGTACACTGGCCAATTATCTTCTGGCGCATTACCGTTCTCAGGGGGAGGATTCCGCTGTACATCCCCTGACACGTCTGGACCGGGACACCTTTGGAATTGTCCTCTTTGCCAAACACTCCCACGCGCATGCCCTTCTTACCCTTCAGCAGCGCGCGGGTCAATTTGAAAAAGTCTACCACGCTCTTGTCGAGGGAACACCGGCTGCGCAGAGAATTGAGGCGCCCGTGTTCCGGCCGGATCCGGTAAGTCTTCTGCGGATTGTGGACTCGCGGGGAAAGCATGCTCAAACGCTTCTCTCCCCCCTCTCCACTGACGGCCGGATCTCCCTTGTGGAGCTTCATCCCGTCACAGGCCGGACCCATCAGCTGCGTGTGCACTGTCTGTATATCGGCTGCCCGATTCTCGGGGATCCCCAGTACTGCACGGCGTCCTCACAGGCGCTTTCCGATTTGTTTGGCCTGACCGGCCAGCAGCTAGGCGCCATGCAGCTGCGCTTTACACATCCCTTTACCGGGCAGGCTATGGAACTGCATTCCGGCTTCTCTCTTGGTCTTCAAAAATTCGTTGCGCCCGGAACCAAACCCGTGTATAATAATGACAATTGATGCCGCACTGCGGCGATTTGGGAGGTAAATATCATCATGGACATGTTTGAAAACCTGATCGGCATTCTGAAGCAGAACAGCCGCAAGATCGTCTTCACGGAAGGACCGGATCCCCGCATTCTTGAAGCGGCATCCCGCCTGAAGAAGGACGGCTTCCTGACCCCGATTCTTATCGGCAATGTGGATGAAGTCAAGGCAGCTGCCCAGACAGGCGGTTTTGATATTGACGGCCTTGAAATCATTGATCCCGCCACCTATCCGGAGATGGACGCTCTGGTTGACAAGATGGTCGAGCTCCGCAAGGGCAAAATGACGCCGGAAGAGTGCCGTGCTGCACTTGCCAAGGGCAACTACTTCGGCACCATGCTGGTCAAGGTTGGCGTTGCCGATTCCCTTCTGGGCGGCGCCACCTATTCCACCGCGGACACGGTCCGTCCGGCTCTTCAGCTCATCAAGACCCGCCCCGGCGCGCATCTGGTCAGTTCCTGCTTCATTCTGGAGCGTGAAGGCGAGCTTCTCGCCATGGGTGACTGCGCAATCAACATTTCCTATGAGGACAAGCTGGACAAGGACGGCAATGTGGTTCTCTCCGCAGCACAGCAGCTGGCGGAAGTTGCAGTGGAAACCGCCCGCACCGCCAAGACCTTCGGCATGGATCCCAAGGTTGCCATGCTCAGCTATTCCACCAAGGGCTCCGGCAAGGGCGCTATGGTAGATCTGGTCCGCAACGCCACAGAAGAAGCCAAGAAGCTGGATCCCGAGCTCGCCATCGACGGCGAACTGCAGTTTGACGCGGCTGTCTCTCCAGTTGTCGCAAAGACCAAGTGCCAGGGTTCCCCGGTTGCCGGCCAGGCAAACACCTTTGTCTTCCCGGAAATTCAGTCCGGCAACATTGGTTACAAGATTGCCCAGCGTCTTGGCGGCTTCGCTGCCTACGGCCCAATCCTGCAGGGTCTGAACGCACCCATCAACGACCTGTCCCGCGGCTGCGACGCCGAAGAGGTCTACAAGATGGCAATCATCACTGCTGCGCTCGCATAAGCAGCAAAATCCATCTGATAAGCATAAAGCGGTTCTATAATAAATGTTGGGGTCAGGAGAAAAAACCTGGCCCCAACAATTTTCAAAAGGCGAAAAAAAAGGAGAGCATAGAAGAGTAATCTTCAACAACGATGTACCCCTACACGCAGAGAAAGGAAGATCAACTATGCTCAAAGAAGATTATACAACAGTGATACTTGATTTGGAAGGGATTGAAGTAAAAAAAGCGGAACAAGATGGCGAGGAACTGCAGATATACATAGAAATGGAGCGGAAGAGTCAGATATGTCCCTGCTGCGGAGAAGAGACGCAGCGGATACATGACTACCGGACTCAACGGGTGAAGGATATTCCGCTTGGGAAGAAAACAGTGCTGTATCTAAGGAAGCGGCGATACCACTGCAGGAACTGCAGGAAGCACTTTTATGAAGCGAATCCGTTTCTGGGACGATACAGCAGCATGACGAAGAGGCTGATTGCGTATATACTCACACAATTCAAGGATCTGAAGCCGGCATCAGAGATAGCGAAAGAGTGTAATATTTCTTCTTCGACAGCATTTCGCTGTTTTGACTGTATCAGCTACCGGTGCCGGTCACTTCCCCATGTACTGTCGATTGATGAGTTCAAAGGGAATGCGGGAGGAGAGAAATATCAGTCCATTCTAACGGATCCAAAGAACAGGAAAGTGTTGGATATTCTTCCGAATCGTTATGAAAATGACCTGATACAGTACTTTCGGAGCTTTAGCACCAGGGACAACGTCCATTACTTTGTCACCGATATGAATTTCCATTTCCGGAATGTCGCAAACATCTGTTTTCCAAAAGCAAAGATCGTAGTTGACAAATATCATGTGACTCGTCAGGCCATGTGGGCAATGGAAAATGTCAGAAAAGCAGAACAAAAGAAATTGCCAGAGCCTCTCCGGAAGTATTTCAAACGATCCAAATCCCTTCTTTCCAAATCCATAGAACGTCTCACTCCGGATGAAATGAACAAGCTTTCCCTCATGTTTGAATATTCTCCAAGACTTGCCAGAGCCTATCATCTGAAAAATGTATTTCTCTCTGTCATGCGTTCTTCCAGCTCCTCCGAAGGCAGAAAGAAACTCAGTGGCTGGCTCTTCCTCGCTGAGTTTGAAAATCTTCCTGAGTTTTCCCCTTGTATTACTGCCTATCGAAACTGGTTCCAGGAGATCCTGAACTCTTTTGATGTTCCCTATGCTAATGGGTATACCGAAGGCTGCAACAATAAAACAAAAGTGCTCAAGCGTGTCTGCTTTGGCGTTCGTTATTTTGACCGGTTCAGAAACAGAATCCTCCCCTGTTCTACCTGAAAAAGTGAACGCCATAGATTGCTCTATGGCGTCCACATTTTTCATGTTTTTCTTTGCTCTACCCCAACTATTGACATAGAGCCGTATTTTTTCGGCTGTTTTTTTACAGCCCCTTCCTAGTGGACGATACAAGACTCGAAGAACGCTCCCAAACAGTCAATCATTTTTTTGGTTTAAAAGTAAAGTAATAACAATCGGAATTCACCAAAAACCGAACTTTTTTGTACAATCCGTTTTCTTCTGTCCAATCGATTAAGGGTACATAAAGGGTAACAAAGCCACATTCGATAATCGACGCGACCGCCTCTCTCGCCAAATAATCCTTTAGCACATCCTGTGCTCTGCAAACAACTGAACAGAAATAATACCTCCACGTGTGAAGCGGTTCCTTTGCATCACGGAGTCGGTCCTGAAGTAATACAGATCAGTGGAAATCCTCCGGATCGATCTAGCTGAAAGCTCAATGTGTATTTTATCTTCAGCCCTTCTTCAAAAAAACGAAAGTAGACAAGATCACAATCTATATACCGCTGATTGTTATTAGCACTAAACGTTGCGCTTATCGGCTCAATTGTAACGATGTCTGAGGTATCGGGTTCAAAATAGAAGTATCCTTCTCTTCCGTGGATTGTTGTCAAATAGTTTCGAGGATTCTTTGACCTATATGCCTTCCACGCCCAGTCTAGCCCAGCTTCATTTGAGGTTCCAAAAATATCTATTTTTCTAACATCTGATATCGTGATACGCCATAATACTTCTGGTCGCATTCCCGATTCTTTTTCATAAGCAGCGAGCTCCTCGTCTGTGGCTGGTTCTGAAATCACACCAGATGTGCCACTCCCTATTTGAACTGTTAGCATTCCAATGATCAGTTGTTTTGTAGCGTTTTTGTCGTTAGGTAAAGAACGAATAACTGCATTATACTCGCGTTTTTCAAATATTGATTTCAATTCTGCCAGTTCATTCTCTGTTGCCTCTCTATCTACCGGACTAAGATCAATCCGATAAAAGCGACCAAGTTTCTCCTGTGCCATTGCATCAATATTTTCAAAAGAATTGTAGTTCTCCCGGTGCTCCAAGTTATCCCAGAATTGTAACGTGCCATCTTCCATTTCTGGGATAATGCATATCTCGGGGACATCAATCATATATATACCATTATCCACATGTGTGCAGAATACTGCTCGAGAGATTTCTCCATCTTGCAGACGGGATGTAATATATCTACCACTTGATTCTTCGAGTAACAATTCTCTAACTGTTACAATCGTCCCATCAAGCCTTGGGGCTCCTTTAATTACCCGTTCTATAAAAACCGGTGAATCAGCATAATATGCAGGAAATTCCCCATTTATTTTTTTCGTATTTGGCTGGAAGACTCCGCTCTTAATGGTCGTTTTTCCAGACTCAGTTATACGCCCCACAAAAACAACATCAATACTGTCTGAGATAATCAAATCTTCCACGCTATGAATATTATTCTTTAGGCCAAGTCTATCCAATCGACGCTCCACAGGATCCATTCGTAACGGTGCCAGAAGCGCTTGTATAAAGAATAACAGTGCAATTCCTGCAGGGATCAACGCAAATAGCCATGTTTGTTTTTTCATAGTGTACATTATTTCGCATCTGGGATCCTTTTGTTTTCAAAAACACTAATGACCCCTTGTGTTATCGTGAAAGAACATTCTCCTTCACCATGTTTGTCATCAAAAGAATACTTGTAATGGAGACTGTGAACAATCCAATCATCCGTCCAACAGTTATCATTAACGCTCCACACCTGATTGGCTAATCCTTATGTTGCCTCCTCAACAATAAACCCATCATACTCTACATTGGAGTATGCACTTGGATTAGAATATGAATACGGTACATTTGAGATTCCGCCATTCAATTTATATGAACCCAATTGAGTAGCATTTGCAGAGGGAGAAATTGCTATAAGTGCAATTAAAGCAATGAGCATGACTGCCTTTACAATCTGATAGAATCTCCTTATTCTAAAATATCCCCTTTCATTCTTTTTGATAATTATTCTCTCAGCCCGTCTGTCTAATCCAGTAGCTTAGTGCATTTTCTTACTCTTACACAATAGTTAAACAATGTAAAGGACGCCTTTCCATAAAGTACAGTTATGGTGCTGTTTTTATGATATACTTATATGATTTGCCTGTCAATCGAAAACAGTACAAAACGATATATTTATTTTTGTGCATAATATAGTAATATGAATTATTCACCGCAAGGCGGTTGCTGAATTGGGCGTTCCGGAATTGGACCGTTGAAATCCGACCGTCTCTCTTTTTAGCTACCAAGCACCAATATTTTACATATACTGTAAGTTAATTTCAATTCCGAGGATTCAGAGGTTCAAAATCCTGCCGGGAAATGAAAATGCGCCGGAGAAAAAGGGGCTTGTAACATTTGTATGTTACAAAAATGGGCATTTTTAGTTGACTTAGTAGTATATATGCAGAAAACGCAGTCCGAATAGTTTTGAGATAAGAATAAATCATATAGTCTTTCTAACTTTTCTGTCTAATTCTTTGTAACATTCGTGTGTTATGGAGTTTTATATGCATACAGGTTATCCTGTGACCAGTTCGAGGGCACAGCGCCGATCCGAGAGCGAGAACGAAGTCACAGTCCGGACGCATCCGGCTCATGACGGAAATAGAGAAGAATGATGAAACAGAAAAAGTTGAGAATGGACATGCAGCTATTAATGATCACGGCAAAGGTATACGTGAAATGGAAAATATGATTGCGAAAAAGGAGTTTCGGAAAACACTGACATCAAGCTAACTTGATGTTTATGAATACTGCATAATAAAGATTTGAGTATTCGTACGTTTGCGCTGGAAAGCGATGAAACCAACAACGCAATCTGGAAGACAAAAGAGAGATTCAAATAAATGCTTTATCTTTTTTATTAATGATGCCTGACAAAAGCCGAAAAATGTCCGTTGTTATATAAGTGGACTTTTCGAAGGCATCCATCTAAACGACAAAAATAATTTTCATTTTATCATTGATAATGTTTGAATAATCGTGAAAGAATTCTAACGGATCCAAAGAACAGGAAAGTGTTGGATATTCTTCCGAACCGTTATGAAAATGACCTGATACAGTACTTTCGGAGTTTTAGCACCAGGGACAATGTCCATTACTTTGTCATCGATATAACGCACATTTCCGGAATGTCGCAAACATCTGTTTTCCGAAGGCGAAGACAATCGCTGACAGATATCATGTGATTCGTCAGGTCATGTGGGCAATAGAAAATGTCAGAAAAGCGGAACAAAAAAAATTTGCCAGAATCTCTCCGGAAGTATTTCAAACGATCCAAATCCCTTCTTTCCAAATCCATGGATCATCTCACTCCAGGCGAAATGAACAGGCTTTCCCTTATGTTTGAAATATCTCCGAGACTTGCCAGAGCTTATTATCTGAAAAATAAATTCCTCTCTGTCATGCATTCTTCTAACTCCGCTGAGGGCAGAAAGAATCTCAGTGACTGGCTCTTCCTTGCTGAATTTGAGAAGATTCCGGAGTTTTCCCCCTGTATCACTGCCTACCGCAACTGGTTCCAGGAAATCCTCAATTCTTTTGACGTCCCTTATTCCAATGGGTATACCGAAGGCTGCAACAATAAAACATAAGTTCTCAAACGTGTCTGCTTTGGCGTTCGTAATTTTGATCGGTTCAGAAACAGAATCCTCCACTGTTCCACCTGAAAAAGTGAACGCCATAGATTGCTCTATGACGTCCACATTTTTCATGTCCTTCTTTGCTCTACCCCAACTATTGACATAGAGCCCATAAAGCGAGGATGCCGAATCCACGGCATCCTCGCTTTATGCTGTTCGCAGTTATTCCGGATCCAGTGGCAGAATTCTGCCTCCCAGAATCTCCGCTTCAGACGGATCGTGGGTGACAAGGATTACCGTCTTTTCCCGGGCTGATTCCGAAAAAAATGCCATGGTCCGGCGTTTTGTCTCCTCATCAAGGCCCTTGAATGGCTCATCGGCAAGCAGCACGTCATATTCAGTGCACAGTGCGCGGGCAATGGCAACCCTGCGCTTCATGCCGCCGGAGAGTTCCCTTACCGGCTGACGCAGTGCGTCACCCAGCCCCAGCTTCTCCAGCATGTTCTCCGCGCTTTTGCGGGACAATGCAGGATTCACCAGCCGCAGGTTGGAAACCGCACTGACATTTTCGCACAGGCGATCCTCCTGAAAGACTGCGCTCAGGCGTTTCCCCTCCAGGCCTGATACGGTTCCGGAATCCGCGTGCTCCAGTCCCAGCAGGATCCGCAGGAGTGTGGTTTTGCCGCCTCCGGACGGTCCCATAATCACGCTGATGCGTCCCTCCGGGACGGACCAGGTCAGATCTTTCAGGACCTGCTTCTCTCCGAAGGACTTGGTCAGATTCTTCAGTTCAATCATGCCGGCCTCCTTTCACGCCCGCTCCAGACGGGCAACCGTCCGGTCGAGCAGGAACATGAACAGGCGCTCAAACGCGATGCTCACCAGAATGATGACGACCGTCCATGCGAACAGGTCCGGGGTATCCAGATAGATCTTCGCCGTATACAGGCGTTCGCCGATCGAGCCTCTGGGCAGTCCAATCACTTCCGCCGCCACGCCCGCTTTCCAGCACAGGCCGAGTCCTGTAGCACACGCCGAACGGAAGAACGGCAGCAGCTGGGGCAGGTAAAGATAACGGAATCTTCTGACCGGTCTGACTTTGAACACCTGCGCCATCTCCAGAAGCTGGGAATCCATGCTGGAGATGCCGCCCAGGATATTTGAGAACACGATAGGCGTGACCATCAGGAAGGAAATCACCACTGACAGATTTCTCGATGGAACCCACAGGAGCACCAGAATGATGAAGGATGCCACAGGCGTGGCTTTGATGGTGCTCATCAGAGGCGCCGTCAGCGTCCTTATCAGGGAAAAGCGTGCGGAAAGAGCTGCCAGCAGCACGCCAGCAAGGCAGGCCGCAAGAAATCCCACAGTAATCCGGAGAAAGGAGAAACCGATGGCTTTCCAGAACGCGGCAGTCGGCACCAGCTCCGTCAGGCGCACAAAGACCTGAACAGGTGAAACCAGAATGATTTTCTGATTGATGGCCATAGCGCCGAGCTGCCAGACACAAAGCCAGAACAGCGCGGCGCCGGTCTTGATCAGTATGCTTTTGAGTTTACTTGTCGGCTCCGTAGTAGAAGTCGTCACCAGGCATCGCTCCTCCCACTGCTTTGGGGTTCTGATCGAACAGGGTCTGCAGGTAGCTGGACAGCGCCTGCTTCATATCGTTTCCTGCAATAAAGGTAATGTTGCACTTGGGCAGCGCCTGCTTTGCGACCGGTTCGGGAACGATCTCATAACCGCCGACCAGTGCGGCAGCCTCGTCCGTGTTTCCATTCACGAAGGCAACGCTCTGCTCATAGTCCGCAAGGAACTGCTCCACAGCCTGGGGATGCTCGTCCGCAAATGCCTTGCGAACGACGCAGACGCCGGTAATCAGAGTCTTGCCCTCCAGCTTCTCCCATTCCTCGGTGAGGTTCAGGCATACGCGGATGTTTTCATTCTTCATCATAGCCGTGGTCAGGAAGGGCTGAGGCAGCATGGCAACGCCGTTCTCATCCGAGGCAAGGGCAGCCACGCACTCCGAATGCTCAGACTTCCACTCGATGGTCACATCTGTCTCCGGGTCAATCCCGTTCTGACGGAGCATGTACTCCAGGGCATATTCAGGGGTCGCACCCTTGCCGGAGGAATAGATGGTCCGGCCGCGGAGATCCTCCACGGAATGGATCGTATCACCGTTTTCTGCCAGATAAAGAACACCCAGGGTATTGACCGCCAGGACATCCACCTGGCCGGAAGTGTTGTTATACAGAACGCTGGCAACGTTGGCGGGAACTGCGGCAATATCAAAGTTTCCCTGAACCAGATTAGGCGTAATCTCATCGATGGCCGCCACGATGGTAAAGTCGTAATTCGGGTTTTCAGCCGCTTCATTGTCGGACATCATCTTGACCATGCCCATGGCTGTGGGTCCCTTCAGGGCGCCGACTTTGATCACAACCGGCTCCTCAGCAGGTTCCGGATCGGCCTCGGGCTCCTTCTCTTCTTCCGCAGGCTCGGCCGGCTCCTCGGTCTTGGCCGGCTCCTCGGTCTTGGCCGGCTCTTCCGTCTTGGCCGGCTCTTCCGTCTTGGCAGTTTCTGCCGGAGCATTTGTACCGGTCTTTGCGCATGCCGCAAACAGGCCCAGGCAGAGGACCAGTGCAAGCAGAATTGCAGTCAGTTTTTTCATGATATGGGGTTCCTCCTAAATTGTTTTATCTTGACGTGGGTCTTTCAACCACGCAGTCAGCTTTTTAAAGATCCAGCAGCCGGAAATGATTCTTCCGGTACTCAATCAGCCCGTCGGCGCGCATACGGGAGAGTTCACGGGAAAGGGCACTGCGCTCCACATTCAGGTAATTGGACATGGCATTCCGGTCCATGGGAATGGAAAACTCCCTGGCGTTTTTTTCCCTGGCTAGCCTTGTCAGGTAGGTCGCCACCTTCTCCCGGACGCTGTGACGGATCAGGCAGCTGATCCGGTCGTTGAGGGTCAGAGACTGTTCTGCAACCGAATCCAGAAAATTCCGCAGCAGAATGTCCTGCTCCGCCGTTTCCGGATGAATCAGACGTTCCGCGGGTAGGAAGAGTACTTCCAACGGCTCCTGCGCCTGCACGGAAACCGGGCTTCTCCGCTCCCGGCTGGCTGCCAGCAGGATACCGATAAAGCTTCCCGCTTCCACCAGAGATATGATCAGGGCTTCTCCGGATTCATCCGTATTCAGGGATCTGGCATGTCCGGACAGGACCACGCCGACCTCGCTGACCAGATCTCCTTCGTGCACGACATACTCGCCGGCATCATAGCACTTTCTCTGTGCATGCAGGGTATTCAGGAGCGGCTCCAAGCCAGACGGACTGACGCCGGCAAACAGCCTGGTATGCAGAAGCAGTTCCTGCTCTTTCGGCTCGAGCGTCATGAAACTTCCTCCATTTTGTTGCACAGGCAACATTTTTTCTCGACAGCAACATTGTATCACCGGCTGTTTCGGATTACAAGCGTAAGAATCAACCAAGCTGTTAGCTCCGTTACTCCGTTCTTCGTGGAAAATGACAAAAGCCCTCCGTCTGCGCGGAGAGCTTGCAAAAAAGGGCCGGAACCGGGAGCGGCTGCTCCTGATTCCGGCCCTTCAGATGCCAGTGATATCAGAGAATCATTCTTACTTTGCGAAGACTTTCTTCAGCTTGCAGAAACGGGGCAGGCCGTCTTCCTTGACCATGGGAGTCTCACCCTGGATCAGGGGCAGGCAGTAGTCCACAAACGCCTGTTTGACATTGTTGCCCTCAGCGTTGATCCACTCCACGGGAACCTTCTTCTCGTAGTTGGCAACGGAATCCAGATCGAAGAGCTTTGCCTTGCAGACATAGCCGTTGGTGCGGTCGCATTCGAAGCCGACCATCTTGCCGGTCACGCCGTTGAGGGCTTCCTTGACCGCGGTCTCGCCGGACATGAAGGACTCCTTGATGTCGTTGCCGGAAGCGCAGTGTGCAGCGCAGCGCTGCAGGAGGCTGAGCTCGATGCCGCGAACCTTGGCGCCGGTGCGTTCCTTGACGATGTTTGCCAGCATGGCAGCCAGGCCGCCCAGCTGTGCGTGGCCGAAGCCGTCGGTCGCGGCGGTCTTCGCCTCAGAGACGAAGCTGCCGTCGGCGTAGTGGATGCCTTCAGAGACAACCGCGATGCAGTTGCCGGTCTCTTTGTAGCACTTGGAAACGTCTGCCAGGAACTTGTCCAGATCAAAGTCGACCTCGGGCAGATAGATGAAGTCGGGGCCTTCGCCCTTGGCGGAAGCAAGTGCAGCAGCGGCGGTCAGCCAGCCGGCGTGACGGCCCATGCACTCGATGATGGTGACCATGCCGGTATCATAGACATGAGCATCACGATTGACTTCCATGATGGACGTTGCGATGTACTTTGCAGCGGAGGAGAAGCCGGGGCAGTGATCGGTGCCGAAGAGGTCATTGTCGATGGTCTTGGGGACGCCCATCACGCGGCATTCCCAGCCGGCCTTTGCCATATAGCGGCTGACCTTTGCGCAGGTATCCATGGAGTCGTTGCCGCCGTTGTAGAAGAAATAGCGGATGTCGTACTTCTTGAAGATCTCAAGAATGCGCTTGTAATCGGTGTCATCCACATCGGGATCGGCAATCTTGTAGCGGCAGGAGCCCAGAGCGGAGGACGGAGTATAGAGCAGGCGCTCGAGTTCCTTGGGATCTTCCTCATCCATGATGAGCAGCTCGTCGTTGAGCATGCCCTTGATGCCATGATGCATGCCGTAGACTTTGGTGATGTACTCGCTCTCCAGAGCGGTCTTAATGACGCCGTAGGCACTGGCATTGATGACGGCAGAGGGTCCGCCGGACTGGCCGATGACAGCGGCGCCTTTCAGAGGTGTATTGGACATGAGTGATTTCCTCCTTCAAGTATTCAATCTACCTAAAAATATAGCACAATTCCTTCCGTAATTCCACACACAGGAACATAAAATTGTAAATTCCATGTATTGCTTTTCTTGTATGTTTTTGCTAGAATGGGGGCAACACTGAAAGGAGTTGTTTCTATGCCTCTGGTAACTTCCACTGAAATGTTCAAGAAGGCTTACGAAGGCGGCTACGCCATCGGCGCTTTCAACGTAAACAACATGGAGATCGTTCAGGGTATCACTGAAGCCTGCGCTGAAGAGAAGGCCCCTGTCATCCTCCAGGTCAGCAAGGGCGCCCGCGCCTATGCAAACCACACCTACCTGGTAAAGCTGGTTGAGGCTGCTGTTATCGAGTGCCCCGACATTCCCATTGTTCTGCATCTGGACCACGGCCCCGACTTCGAGACCTGCAAGTCCTGCATCGATGGCGGCTTCACTTCCGTCATGATCGACGGCTCCTCCCTCTCCTTTGAGGACAACATCGCCGTGACCCGCAAGGTTGTCGAGTACGCTCATGACCACGGCGTCGTCGTGGAAGGCGAGCTGGGCACCCTGGCCGGCATTGAGGACGAAGTTGCTCATGATGTCGGTTCCTACACCCGTCCGGAAGAGGTTGAGGAATTCGTTTCCAAGACCGGCGTTGACTCCCTGGCAATCGCCATCGGCACTTCCCACGGCGCTTACAAGTTCAAGCCCGAGCAGTGCACCGTCAACGAAGAAGGCATTCTGGTTCCTCCCGCTCTCCGCTTTGACATCCTCGAAGAGGTCTCCAAGCGTCTGCCCGGATTCCCCATTGTCCTTCACGGTTCCTCCTCTGTTCCTCAGGAATATGTCAAGATGGTCAACGACCACGGCGGCAAGATGCCCAACGCCATCGGCGTTCCCGAGTCCCAGCTCCGCGACGCTGCCAAGCTGAGCGTCTGCAAGATCAACATCGACTCCGACCTGCGTCTTGCCATGACCGGCACCATCCGCAAGTTCTTCGTGGAGCATCCTGACAAGTTTGACCCGCGCGAGTATCTGAAGCCCGCCCGTGCAAACATCAAGGAACTGGTTCGCCACAAGCTGGTCGACGTGCTCGGCTGCGCCGGCAAGGCCTGATTCACGGAATAAAGTCTTTTACAAGGCCGCCCGAATGGGCGGCCTTGTTGTGTTCTGATGGCTTGCTGCTCCCGATGTGGATTCCAATCCTGCACGGAATACTCAAAATGGAAGAATTGTATTGTCTTCTTCTGTATGGTATAGTTTTTCTCAGTACCGGAGTCTGCGGCCAGAAAAACTCCGCACCGGGCAGGTGCGGAGTTTTTTTAATCGCTGTGAACCAGACGATTCTCATCTGGCAAAGCGTTTCAGGCTCTGTTTTTCCTTGGGCTTCTGCGTAATCTCTCCTGCTTTCATCAGCGCATTACGCGTCATCATGGGACCAGCCAGCTCATAGATCAGGACACCGAAAAGCGTAACGTTGCGGATGATGGAGGCATCCATTCCTCCCAGAATGGCAGCCTGGTTGCACATTCCCAGTGCAACGCCGGCCTGCGGCAGCAGGGTAATGCCAAGATGTGCCACCACATTACGGTCACAGCCCATCAGGCGGGAACTCTCTCTCGCTCCAAAGTACTTGCCAAGCGAACGGGCCAAAATGTACACGATTCCGATTAGCACATAAATCAGATTTGAGAAGACGCCAAGATCCAGGGCTGCGCCGCTGAGGACAAAGAATGTCGCATTGAGAGGTGCCGTCCATTTCTCTGCTCTCTCCATAATATCTGTGGAATACTCACAGCAGTTGCAGAATATGGTACCCAGCATCATGCAGACCAGCAAAGAGGAGAACGAGAGTGTCACCGGGCCAATTGGAATCCGCAGGTAACTCAGCGCAATCGTAAGCAGGACAAAGGAGATCGTCAGAGAAAGGCGGTTTGTGTTGGAGTAAAAGAGCTTTTCCAGCCAGGAAAGCAGAAACCCGAGTGCGCCGCCAAGAATCAGAGAAAGCACAATCTCCAGCAGCGGCTCCACAATGATTGAAATCAGATCATAGCTGCCGCCCTGCAGCGCACGGGCAATGCCCAGAGACACGGAGAATACGATGAGGCCTACTGCATCATCAAGCGCAACAATGGGCAGGAGCAGCCGAGTTACCGGGCCGTCCGCCTTATACTGCCGGACAACCATAAGGGTCGCGGCCGGCGCTGTCGCGGTTGCAATGGCGCCAAGCGTCAGGGCAACCGGAAGCGGCAGTACGTCTTCTCCCAGAACGAGATACAGAATAAACAGCGTCAGATCCACCAGCAGACACGCGGTCAGCGCCTGAAAGATTCCAATTACCGTTGCCGCTTTTCCCGTATGCTTCAGCTCGGAAAGGCGAAACTCGCTGCCGATGGAAAATGCAATAAAGCCCAAAGCCGCTTCGTTTATCAGATTGACGCGGCTCAAGTCAGCGAATGACTGGAACCCGACGCCTGGGATTCCCAGCATTCCCAGCCCGAACGGTCCAATCAGGAGTCCTGCAATCAGAAAAGCTGTGACATCCGGAAAATTCAGATGCAGCAGTTTGAAAACACGGGTAAACATGAGCCCTGCAAACAGCGCAATCGCCACCCACAGAAACAGATTCATACTCATTGTCAGGACTTCCTTTCTGAAGCAGGCAACACGGAAGAATGATTCGATCTCGCTATGTCTGTTTTGTTTCACCGGTTTTTGTCAATCCCGGAATTTCCACAAGATTATAGCACTTTCATTTCCAGCGTCAAGGAATACAACTTCCAATATTTCAGTTCATTAACAAAACATATGGCAAATCTTTCCTGCAGATCTGTTCGGCAGCGGATACAAGATGGTGATGGATTTATGAGAGCAGTTATCTTCGATATGGACGGTGTGATTTTTGACTCCGAACGCATAGTCTATGAACTCTGGCTGGAATTGAGCGAAAAGTACGGTTTTCCGGACCTCCGCACGCCCTATTGGAACGTAATCGGCGTCAATGCACGGCAAGCCAGGGAGACATTTCTGGATTTCTACGGGCATGAATTTCCCTACGATTTTTACAAAGCAGAGCAGTCACGGCTCTACCACGAGCGATACGACGGCGGCCGGCTTCCCCTCAAGGAAGGCGTACGTCCCCTGCTGCACGCGCTCAGGGAAGCCAAAATCTATACCGCACTTGCCTCTTCCACCCGAACGGATCTGGTTGTCCGCCAGCTGGCGGACGCAGGACTACTTGACTATTTCTCCTTCGTGGTGGGCGGAGATCAGGTGGTGAAGAGCAAACCGGAACCGGAGATTTTTCTCAGGGCTCTTGCCGGCACAGATATTTCCCCCGCGGAAACAGTGGTCATTGAAGACTCCTTTAACGGCATCCGTGCTGCCAGCCGCGCCGGCATGCGCCCTATCATGGTTCCGGACCTGCTCCCTCCGGATATGGAGATGAAAAATCTGGCGGAAGCCATCCTTGATGACCTCCGCCAGGTGCAGACCTATCTCGGTTTATAACGCGCGCATTTTCTCGTCCCAGCCGCGGTGGCGAATCAGATATGCAAGCGGCAGGCCGAGTACAACCAGTACTGCCAGCTCGCCGGCGCCGACCTGTGCGCCCATGACCAGGAACCCCTGCAGGAACGTCTCCCGCGTGTAGACCCATGCAAGCATCAATCCGACCAGCACCGCATTGCAGACAACCGTGGGAACCGGCGTGAGCCAGATTTTCTTCAGTCTGGCAGTCCACAGGCAGGCAATCAGGGTTGCGGCGGAGCCGATCACGATATCCAGTGCGGTCACAGTGGAGAAAAGGTTTGCCAGCAGGCAGCCGATAAACAGTCCGGCTGTGGTATAGGGCGCGAAGAAGGGCAGTACGCACAATGCTTCCGAAAGGCGGAACTGCACAGGTCCGTAGGCAATCGGAGCACTGATGACCGTGACGACGCAGTAGACTGCGGCGAGAATGCCGCAGAATGCGACACGCTTAGTGGTCCAGTTTTTCATAATTCTCTCTTTCCGGGCAGAAAAAACGGGCGCGTTATGCACCCATCCGAAGCAGCCGGAAAAGAAACGCCCCATGGCGAACAATCTTTCCGCTCTGCCCTGTTCCTAGTTTTGATTATAGACAGGATGGATTTCGAACTGTCTGATTCAATTTGCTGCGGTGCCCATTGTACACAGGCATCCCGATAAAGTCAACAATCTCTTTTATTGCATCACACACCGTTCCGAGGTTCCTGCCATGTACTATCACGATTTGAATTCCGAGCTGCGCCGACGATTCGGCTGTAAAGTATACAAGCTTTCCCTTGCCACAGGCGCCACCTGTCCCAACCGGGACGGGCGCTGCGGAACCGGGGGATGTATCTTCTGTGACGGTGCCGGCTTTTTCGCTGCAAAGGGTGCTTCCGTGGAGGAACAGCTGGCGAAGGCCAAAGCCAGAATCCGGGACAAAGTACCGAGCGGAACCCGATACATTGCCTATTTTCAGGATTATTCCGCCACCTACGCCCCCCTTTCCAGACTGGAGACGGCTTTTTTCTCCGCCCTTGCGGATCCGGAGGTTGTCATGCTTTCTGCCGCCACCCGTCCGGACTGTCTCCCGGAAGCGGTCCTGGAACTGTTGAGCGCCTGCCAGGAGCAGAAGCCGGTCATGGTGGAACTGGGGCTGCAGACCATTCATGCGCATTCAGCGGAGCATATCCGACGCGGTTATGACCTGTCTGTCTTTGAGGACGCAGTCTCGCAGCTGCGCAAGCGGAATCTGGACGTCGTTGTCCATCTGATTCTGGGCATGCCCTGGGAGACTCGTGAGGAGATGCTCCAGAGCGCCGCCTATGTGGGGCGCATGGATGTGCAGGGTGTCAAGCTGCATCTGCTTCATGTTCTGTCCGGTACAGATCTGGGCAGTGAATATCTCCGGAAACCTTTTCACTTGCCGGACCTGGAAGAATACATCTCCCTTCTGGAAGACGTCCTCCGGCTGATCCCTCCGGAGGTCGTGATCCACCGGCTTACAGGTGACGGCGCGAAAAAAAACCTGATCGCGCCTTTGTGGAGCGCTGACAAGAAGCATGTGCTCAATGCAATCCGCGCGGCATTTGAGCGGGACAATCTGGTTCAGGGCAGCCTGCATCAGGCCTGAATTTAATCGCCCCGTCTGATCAATCAGACGGAGCGATTTCTTTTTTATCTTATTCGTTCTTTGTATCTTCCGGCGCCCGAATTTCCACTTTTCCGTCATTCCAAGTAACCTGGACGCGCTTGCCTCCGGAAAGGCCCAGCCGCTCCAGATAATCCTGAGGGAGCTGCAGTCTGCCCGCCCGATCCAGCACAACGAATTCGTCCTGCGTCTCCTCGTGGGTGCCAAATCCGGATATATCCTGCAGCTTCTGGATATAATCCTGCCGCACGAGAAACTCCGAGGAAACCTTGCCGTCACGGATGGAAACAACACGTTCCACCATCTTCGCGATGTTCCGGTCATGGGTCACGATGAGCACTGTGGTGCCAAGTTCCTTGTTCACATTCCGGAAGATCTCCAGAATTCTTGCCGCATTTTTCAGATCCACAGAGCCGGTCGGCTCGTCGGCAAGCAGAAGCTTTGGCTCATTTGCCAGTGCGATGGCAATAGCGATACGCTGCTGTTCGCCGCCGGAGAGCTGGTCCAGGCGGCTGTCCGCCCGGCTCTCCATTCCGGTCAGCGCAAGCAGTTCTCGTGCTTTCTTCTGCTTCTCCCTGGTGGAGTTGGTAATCTGCATAGGAAGCATGACATTCTGCAGCGCAGTCATATAAGGAAGCAGGTTTCTCGCGTTGTTCTGCCACACAAAGCCCACGGTATAGCGCTGATAATCCACCAGTTCCTGGGCGTTGAGTTTGAACAGGTTCTTCCCGTCCACCTCCAGCTTTCCCGCAGAGGGTTTGTCCAGGCCGCCGAGAATATTGAGAAACGTGGACTTACCGGAACCGGAGTTGCCGATGATGGCCATGACTTCCCCGTAACGGACCTGCAGATCCAGTCCCTGCAGTGCGAGGACCTCCAGATCCGGTGTCTTGTAGATCTTGACCAGGTTTTCGCAGTCGATGATATATTCACTAAACTCGTTCATTTGAGCACCCCGTCCTCGATCTCATACACCTGATCCGCTGCGGCCGCCACCGCCTCATCGTGGGTCGCGATCACCATAGTGGTGTGCTCCCGCATCTCCTGAAAGATCTTCACCACCTGCAGACCGGTCAGGCTGTCCAGCTCCGCAGTGGGCTCGTCCGCAAAAATCACTTTGGGACGGTGCGCCAGCGCTCTGGCAATGGCCACACGCTGCTGCTCACCGCCGGAAAGCTCCTGCGGCATATGGGCACCTTTGTTTCCAAGACCCACCAGGCTCAGACACTCATGCACTCTCTCCGCGCGCTCCTGTGCGGGGACGCCCGCGATTCGGAGCGCGAAATCCACATTTTCACTCGCGCTCATCATTCCCACCAGTGCGACGGACTGGAAAATGAAACCCAGCTGGGTTCTTCTCAGTTCGCTGCTGCGCGCTTCCGACGCACTGGTCAGTTCCTCCCCGTCCAGAAACACCTGTCCGGAAGTCGGAGGATCCAGAGCGCCAAGTATATTCATCAGAGTCGTTTTGCCCGAACCGGAGCGGCCGCGCAAAACCGTGATGGCGTTGCGCGGAATCTCCAGACTGATTCCTTTGAGAACCTCAATGGTATTCTCGCCCACAATGAAGCTTCTCCGGATATCCTTCGCGGTAATAATCGAATCCACTCTGCCACCTCCTTAGTCTTCGCCGAGTTTGAGCGCCTGCGCAATACGGATGCGTCTGACCAGTACGGCGAGAACGGCAAGGCATGCCACAAAGCCGATGCCGAACACCAGGAACAGACGGGCATAATCGCCGGCACTTGCCACAATCCGCAGAGGCAGCGAGATATCCATCGCGGTATAGCTCATCTGGATCAGCGGGACATAGAGTCTGGAAGCCACAACACCCACGATGGCACCCGCGGCAACAGAAGTCAAAGATACCAGCACCTGCTCCGTAACAAGCAGAGCAATCAGGTCCCGCATAGGCATACCCATCGCCCGGAACACGCCAAACTGGAGCGTTCTGCTCCGAATTGACAGGATCCAGAAGATCAGGAAGCCCACCAGACAGACGATCAGCACCAGGATAAATCCAACCGTAAGCACGCCGTTGGTGCCCTGAAGAACCGGATCATTTTTCTCGTCCACCAGATCCGCCGCCGTGTCCGTGAACCGGACATATTGAATTCCCTTTGACTGGGCAAAATCGTAGACCGCATCGGTATCCTTCGTTCCGATCCAGACTTCATAGGGTTCCACGCCCCACACGCTCTGCATCTGTCCCAGGTTGCCTACGATCAGTCGGCGCTCCTCCAGAGACCGATCTCCCCAGTAGTCCGTCTTCACATCCGTCTCATAATAGGTCGGCCAGAAATCAAAGAAGCCGTAGATTCTGCCCTGGAAGGTCACGCCGTTCTCGTTTACAATCTCAATGGTCTCTCCCAGCTTATAACCGAGATTCTGATAATTCTCCGACAGCAGAACGCCCGCGGGATCCGTTGCAAGGACATTGAGATAATTGTAGAAATGTGTACTCAGAAGATCCGGGCGCATATAGGCAACCGCTGCGAATTCCTTCGTGTCGATTCCCATGACGTCCACGCGTTCTTTCTTCACGGTATAGCGGCTGCTTCGGAGCACTTTCGCCACCTGAATCCCATTTTCCTGCTCCAGCTGCTCATAGGGAGTGAAATCCGGCTCCTCGTACAGCCGCATCTTTGCGGTCTCATCTTTGGAGTTGTCTTTCCACTCCTCCCGCAGCACCATATCCGAGCCATTGCGGTAGCGGAGATTGTCCTCCGTATTCTGATTAATGGTCCGTGCCGTGGTAGCGTTGAAGATACCTACCGCAATGGTCAGAACCAGGAATACCATCAGGAAGCGCTGATCCGTGGTCGCTCTTCTTGCCCGGAGCATGGCTGCGTAAACCGGCGCGCTCCAGCGGCTCTCGAAAGCCCGGAACACGGCAGACACCGCCATGGGAAGCAGCAGCGCAATCAGGGACCCGGCACCAAGCAGGAAAACCGACGCGGAGACATAGAGCAGCGGATCAATGGCTGCAGAAGCTTCAATAATGGCCTGTCTCTGATTCTGGAAGGCATACCATTCGTACAGGCTCAAAGCCAGAACCAGAATCACCGCGATCAGGGCAGCCACGGAAGCGCCCTTCTTCTGGGCACTCTCCCGTTTCTGGGATACGATGGTGTTGGCTGAATAGCGGATCGCCGGAAGCGTCATAGTCAGAATACTGACGCAGAACGCCACCGCAACATAGAGAAACGCATTCGGCACAAACCGCAGAGGAAGCGCCGTACGGGAGACAAGATTCAAAAAGCCGTTGGATGCTCCGATTACCCGGCAGAGGAAGAATCCCAGGGGAATTCCGATTACAGCACTGACAAGCCCGATCATGGCGCTCTGGGCTGCATACAGGCCGACCACCTGGCCGCGGCTGGATCCTCTGCTCTTCAGAACTGCAATGGTGGTTTTTTCCTGCTCCAGAATCTGGCGGCAGACCATGAACAGGAACAGAATCAGCATGGCAAAGATCGGCATCAGCAGAACAAGCAGAAGAACACTCAGCTGTTTCTGCTGCCCGAGGAACGTCTGAAGCGTCCGCGCAAACGCCACCTCCAGGGTTCCTCCTATGGATTCAATCTTTTCTTTCGTGTCGGCATTGTCTGCAGCGTAGGACTCCACCTCCGCCACATCCAGTTCCGTGACATCAATCACGCTGTCCCACTCAAACCGCATGGAATACTTTTCACGGTAGGCGTCCGCAAAGTACTGCTCAAACACCGCCGGTGAGACCATCAGGACGTCACCTTCCACCTCCGGTGAGGAATACCAGTAGGGGTCCTCCGCACTGCGCATACGGAACACGCCAACCACCTTGAAGCGGAACGGATCGCCTTCCGGCGTTTTCAGGGAGTCAAACTCATACTCCTCTCCCACCATGAGGTCCTGTCTTGCAAAGGTTCTCGGGCTGACAATGACCTCTACGGCTCCCGTGCTGTCCGGCTGATCCGCATAAAAGCTGCCCCGGATGATCTCCACATGCTCCTCCAGCCCAGTCTTGCTGCGCATGGCGGCGGATCTTGAGTTGAGAAGCTGTGTCCTGGTTGTATCAGCAGAGAAGTGGAAACTGAAACTGGTGCAGGTTTTTGACTGGGTCAGAATGGTGACACCATAGCTGTCCGCCAGATCCAGACTGTCATTCTCCATCTTCTGCGCCGCCCGGTAGCCCCTTGCCAGGCGCGCCGTGGTCTCTGCGTGCACGCTTCCAGGCCAGTGGCCGGTCTCATCCTGTACCGCGCTCAGGGATTCTGTCATGACGGACTGCAGAATCGCATCCGTATAGATTGGAAGTGCCGCAACAACACAGAACAGAAGCAGGTTTCCCAGGAGGAGACTCGCCGTCAGTGCACGGCTGTTTTTCATTTTTCGCAGGATAAATCCCAGCATCCGTACACCTCCTAAGTTATCTCAGCTGTACCATGTCGCCTTCATTCAGACCGTCAACGATCTGAACATAGCCGGCGCCTGTCGCCGGATCTATGCCGTCAAGGCCGATCTGGACATCTCGACGATGCAACTGACCATCCTCGCTCAGGTAGACATAATATCGTCCTTCTTCGTTCCGCACTGACGATTTCGGCAGGCGGAGCACATTGCTGAGCAGTACACGCGACACAACGATTGTTGGGCTGACCCTGCTCTCCACCAGTTCCGTCAGATTCACGCCGGGATCCGGCCGGACAATGACTGCCGCATTGACGACGCCGTACGCTTCGGCCGAGGAAAGGACCGTACCTTCGCAGAAATCCTCATTGGAGATCCGGATCCGGACCCGGGCTCCCACATGGTAGCCAACCTCATTGACCCCGAAGGCAACGACATAGCCTGCATCTTCCGTATAAAGTCTGCAGAATACACTGTCCGCTGAAACAGCCTGTCCGTTGATCCGCATAATCTGATCAACGGTTCCCGCAAAGGGAGCAGCATATTCCACACCCGCGATCTGGGCGTTATAACGGTCCAGGGCTGCCTGGGCTCTGCGTACTTCCGAATCATCAAGCTTCTCTGCAGCAGTCTGCGCACGTTCCAGCCGCAGTTGGGCGGTTCTGGCCGCCGCTGTGCCCGCCGCTGTTGCGTCCAGAGCCGCCTGGGCTTCCGCAACCGCTCCCAGTGCCTTTGCGGACTCTGATTCGAAACCCAGTTTCGCAGCCTGCAGGGTCTGCTCCAGGCTTCCCTGCTCCGTCTCATCGGGCAGCCTGACAAATTTTGCGAGGATCTGCCCTTCCTCTACCCGGTCTCCCTGATTAACATAACATTCGTTCAGCACCAGGCCTGCAAACCGTTCACAGGTCAGCTGCTCATCTCGCTCATAGAATGCCTGGGCATTGACAAAGCCCGGTGCGTCTTTCCGAACATCTCCGTACTGTACCTGGGCAAGAGAAACAGTATGCTCCGGCGCAGCTGCGTCGGTCAGAAGCTGTGTCTCCCCCTTCTGCGTTTTCGCGCACCCGGTCAGAAGAAGGAGGATCAGGAGTGCGCATATTGTCTTACGACGGCACATAGACCACATCTCCTTCCTCAAGGCCTTCAATCACAGCCCAGCAGGCGGTCCGGAACAGGACCGTCACTTCCGTATGCACCTTTTCTCCGTCGATCATCCGGTAAACATACCCATGCCGGCTTGTATCGCTTCCGTAGACCGCACGAAGAGGCAGATACAGCGCATTCTCCGCTTCACGGGCATACACCGTAAGCTGTGCACCCTGGCCAGCAGTCAGCTCCGCATCTTCCGGGAAGGAGAAACGCGCCGGCACAGTCCCTGCAGTCAACGCTGCCTGAAATTCCGCATAGCTGTACGGAATCAGCGCCAGGGGATATTCCCTGTCTCCCACCCGTGCCACACATCTTGCGGTGGTTCGGGCAATCGAGGAATCCGATTCCGTGCAAAGCAGATGCTCACTGCCCTCTTTCGCAATCCGAAGCACTTCCTGACCGGCACGTACCTGCCGTCCAGTCTGAAGATCCAGCGTCGCAATGCTTCCGCTGCATGCCGCATAGATCCGGCTTCCCTCTATCTGTTCATCCAGCCGGGCCAGTTCCCGTTCTCCCTGCTGCTGCTCCAGCTCCAGGCAGGCAGTCAGGTAATCCCGTCTGGCTGTTAATTCTCTGGCTTCCAGCGCAAGCATCTGGGGATCCGCTCCGTATTCCTGCTGCCGTGCGGTGTTGATCTGAAGATCATATTCCAGAAGACGCAGTTCCCGCTCCAGTTCCACCCGAGATTCCTCCAGGTCCGCAGACAGCTTCGCACGTCTTGCGCTTAAGGCTCCCGTCCCGATCTCCGCGAGCAGCTGTCCTTCGGAAACTGTATCCCCGACGGAGACCAGAACCCGTTCAACCGTACCGGCTGTGACAGCATCCTGCGGCACAAACTCATAGCAGACAGAGGCATTGTACACTTTCAGAATGGATACATCTCCCCGCTGAACAACCGCCGAGTCAAAGCTGGCGGTTACCGAATCCTTTAGATCTGGAACAGATGTCATGGAGCAGGCGCTCAGGCAGAGGCAGAGGGAGAAGAGCATCCCTGCCAGCAGGCTGTTCTTTCTTTTCATGCTGCTCCCTCCTCAGTAAGACAGGATGACTTCCTGCCCGGCTTCCAGTCCGGACAGAATCTGGACGACACCGTCGCCCCGAATGCCGATTTCTACAGGCTGAATTGTCATCAGTCCGTCATCCCCCAGCAGATAGACGCAGTCTTTCCCGTCTTCCTCGCGAATTGCGGCGGCAGACACATATACTGCATTTTCCTCCTGTGCTGCGACAAAGCTTGCGCTGCATCTGCTGGCGGCAGACAATGCCAGGGTCATGGGCCGCAGATAGCGGCAGCCGTCTTCTTCCACGCCTGCCTGTGAGGGTGAAAGTACGGTGCAGATTTCCTCTGCTCCCTCATGTTCAACTGTTACTTCTGTCCCGACAGGGAAATCCAACGCATTCTTGGCATCAATCCGGAGCAGGCACTCAGACAGGTCCGAAATGGTGAAGCTGCGCCGGTCTGCGGAAATCTTGGTGACAATTCCATCCATGTCAGCCACAAGAACACTTCCGGCAAGGCGTTCTTCCAGTCTGGAGAGTTCCAGACTCAGTGCCTCATATTCCACACCAAGCTGTTCCTCTTTCGCCTGAGCCGCTTTCTGCAGAGAAGCAACCGCTTCCTGCTGTCCCGCACGCGCGGCAGCCGATCCGGCACGCTGCAGTTCCAGATTTGCCCGGTCAATGGCAATTGCGTCCAATTCCTTCTGATAGCTGCGCTCCAGATCCTTCAGTGCTGTCTGCGTCTGCAGATCCTGGATCTGCCGTTCCAACTCCGCGGTATCCAGTCTTGCAAGTTCCTCCCCTTCTTTCACCTGTGTTCCCACGGTGACGAAGGTCGCCGCAACCGCGGCATCACTTACTGAAAAGGCAAGTTCATGGCTCAGTGTCGGGCGCACAGAGGTTGTAGCCCGGACCGTCTGTGTGACCGGTCCCTGGCGAACCGGCGTAAAAGTATAGATGCTGCCGCTTTCCTGCTGCTGGATCGGCGCTTCACGACGCTGCTTCTCCTGAGGCAGCAGACTGCACGCACTGAGTATGAGCAGAATTGTCAGGGAAAGACAGGGCAGCAGAACGTGTCGTTTCATATCCATTCCTCACAGTTCAAATCTTTACAATCTGCAACTATTGTATTTCAATAGAAAACGCCTTGCAATCTAGCGCATTATACAAGAATCGCCTTGTATATTTATGCATCCTGCACAATATCAAGTCTGGCAAACTACATAAAGCAGGTTTTGAGAGAACGTACAGAAGAAACCGCTCTCAAATGCGCAGAAAGGACAAGTGCAGCTCCCCCGTTTGGAAGATGCAAACCATATCACATAAAAGGGACGGATACAGCTCAAATGATCTGCTCCCCGTCAAGTAGACAGTGAAATAATATAAGAAAATGCTTCTGCCCCGCAGTACGGGGGGCTCCGTAGGTTCTTGTTGGATGCCTGGCGTCCAACAAGAACCTACGGTTTTTTATGCAGCCTGGAACATGC
>JAFWDU010000005.1 GCA_017516005.1 Oscillospiraceae bacterium
CCTTAGTTTGTCCTGAGCATCTATTACTTATACTCAAGAATTTTCGTTGGCTGTTATTCGTTCGTCACGAAAAAACAACTTGTCTTTTTTGTCCAAGGTGCTTTTTATTGCATGTTTCTCGTTGTTTAATTTACAAGGTACACGCGGCTTTCGCCGCTCTCGCTCGTCCGCTTACCGCGAACTCTGCTACTTTACCATCTCATCGAGGATTTGTCAAGTATTATTTTGCCCTGTGGACAAATTTTCTTGATGCCCTCGTGCGGTGGCTTTGGTATAATATCAAAGCCTCGTCTTTTTGTCAACAGGAAATTTCCAAAATTCTGAAATTCTTTTTTCCACAGGTGTTGACAGTTTCTTTCCTGCCATTCTTTAAAAGAAACACTTGCTCCCTTTGGAAAACTGTGTTACCTTAACGTTACTTCTTATTTATTTGAGGGTGATTCCAATGCCGATCAGAATTCCGGATTCTCTTCCTGCCCGTGCAGTTCTCGAAAGTGAACGCATTTTTGTTATGACAGAACATCGTGCACTTCATCAGGATATCCGGCCGCTTCGTGTTCTGATTCTGAACCTGATGCCCACCAAGATTGTGACTGAGATTCAGCTGATGCGCAAGCTTAGCAATACTCCTCTTCAAATTGATGTTGATCTAATGTATACATCCACCTACAGCAGCAAAAACACGGATCGTGCCTATCTTTCTTCTTTTTATACCACTTTTGATGAAATCAAAGACCAGCGTTATGACGGAATGATCATCACGGGTGCACCTGTGGAAAACATGGCATTTGAAGATGTCGACTACTGGGATGAACTCTGTCAGATCATGGAGTGGAGTAAAACTCACGTCTATTCTACACTGCACATATGCTGGGGTGCGCAGGCTGGTTTGTATTATCATTATCAAATTCAGAAATACCCGCTTCCCAAAAAGATTTCCGGCATCTTTCTCCACACGCCTCTGGATCTGACCAGTCCTCTCTTCCGCGGGTTTGACGATCAGTTCTATGCGCCTCATTCCAGGTATACGGAAGTCCGGGAGTGGGATATTCGCAAGGTTGAGGATCTGAATCTTCTTGCAACTTCGGATGAAGCCGGTGTTTTCGCTGTGGAAAGAACGGACGGTCGTCAGGTTTTTATCGTCGGTCATCCGGAATATGATGCCACTACCCTGAAAACGGAATACTTCCGTGACCTTGATAAAGGCATTCATCCGGAAATCCCAGCGAACTATTTTCCTAACAACGATCCGTCTCAGCTGCCGGTTGTCAACTGGCGCGCACACGGGCAGCTTCTCTATACGAACTGGCTCAACTATTACGTCTATCAGGTTACTCCCTATGACCTGCGGGATCTAGAGAACCATCCGTAAGTACCTTCAGAAAGCTCCCTGCATTCGCATAAAACTCTTTTGTTATCCAATCACCTTCCATAGAACGCAACTCTGACTCCCAAAACAGGCGGTTCAGTGTTGCGTTCTTTTACGACCCAATTACGGCGGCATTCCTGCCTGCTTTCCAGAGGATCCGGTCTCTGATTTTCCTTCCGCTTGTCTTTCTGTTTCCGAACGCGTCAGTGAATAAGTGAAAGAATTCCCCATAAGCAGTTTCGGCGTTTATCCTCTCTGCTTATGGGGAATTACTTAAATCAACCTAATATAATGCGGTACTTAGCGTCTTCCTGCACCGCCGCCTCGTCCGGCACCGCCGCCGAAGCTTCCGCCGCTGTGTCCGCCAAAGCTTCCGCCGCTGCTGTGACTGCCGCCGAAACTGCTGCCACTGTGTGTGCTATGACTGCCGAAGCCGCTGCCTCCGGTCCAGTGGTGTGAACTGCCGAAAGAACTCCCCGTATGATTGTTCGGAGGTGTCTTTGGAAAAAGGAACGGCCGAAGAGAATTGAACAGGAGAAATGCAGCTCCACCGTGTCCTGACCGCAGAAGAAGAACCATTAAAACAATGACGATCACCCAGACCATAACAGAACTTTCATTCTCCTGGTCATAATTCTCATTATAATAATAGTATCCGTTCCCGTTCGGCTCAAAGTATCCCTGGAAGCCGCTGCTGCCTGTGGAAAGATCGCTCATGCTGAACCCGTAATAGGAAGCGTACCATTCCAGAATCGCATTCACTGTATTCAGGACCGCAATATCGTATTCTCCCCGGTCGAAGGGATCCCAGAGGTATCGGTCAAGAATTGATTCCAGCTTTCCTGCCGTCAATGCGCGTTCAATGCCGACGCCGGCAGTCACCCACCCCTTCCCTTCTCCAGGAACAAGCAGGAGCACAACGCCGTTATTCTTTTCTGAATCACCGACGCCCCACTGGTTTATGATTTCCTTTGCATATTCCTCTGAATCCAGGCCGCTGGTCAGATAGCGGATCGTGACAACCGCGATTTCTCCTCCGCAAAGGTCCTTCAGCAGCTTCACTTTTTCAACAATCTCTTTCTCTGTCTGATCCGACAGAATGTCCGCATCGTCTGTGACATAAAGCGCCTCAGCCGGAGAAACAATGCTCACACTGGTTGCCGCATACCGGCAGCCGCTCAGGAAGAGGAGAAGCACTGCGAGCATGCAGCATATGCGTCTGAACTTTTTCATTCAAACGCCTCCAGTTTTTTCACACCGGTCATGCGGGCAATTGTCCCGGTAGGAAAGGCGGAATAGATCTTGTCGTTGAATTCATAGACAAGCTTATTGTATTCCACCGCTTCATGGGAGATCGTATCATTGCAGGAGACAAAATTGCGATATGCCTCCAAGCGATACCTGGCATCCTGTTCGGAAAGATCAGCATTTACCAGTTTTCCGTTCAAAGCGTCCACAGCATCTGTCAGCGCGAGATTGCGCACGTAGCTTTCATGGGTGCTTTTTGCGGCATACAGTTCTGCAGCTGCGTCTGAAACAGCTCCTGCTTCCGCAGAAAAATCATAGCGCTGCCCGATTTTCGCAAGCTGCCCAGCGTACTCCATTCGATCCTGCAGGTCTCCGTGGATCGAATAGCCCTCATACTGCACGCCTGTGGAAAACTTTTGCTCGATCTTCCGTTCCTGAGCCGCCACGGAGCGCCGGCAGCCAATGCAGAGGCCAAGCAGAATCGCAATGACCGTCAGAACAACAGCCAAGGCACGGTTCTCCTGAAAAGGAACCTTCTCCGGCTTTGTATCTTCCTTCCAGACCGAGGTAAGGATCTCCTGCGCGGCTTTCTCCGCAGCCTTATCCTTAGCCACGGACTTCCAGAAGCTTCTGCTTCAGCTCGCCCTCAATTCTGCGAAGCTCCACTTCCGCCTCTCTGCGCTTCTGTGCACCCTCCGTCTGGATTCTGAGAACCTCATCCAGCGTGGAGATAAGCTGCTCATTGGTATGCTTCAGGGTCTCGATATCCACAATACCGCGCTCGGATTCCTTTGCGGTCTCAATGGTCGCAACCTTAAGCATATCCGCATTCTTCTCGAGAAGCTCGTTGGTCAGGTTGGTGACAGCCTGCTGTGCCTGCATGGCCTGCTGGGAATGATGAATGCCAAGCGCCAGAACCATCTGGCTCTTCCACAGCGGGATGGTATTGACAAGGCTGGTCTGGATCTTCTCAGTCATGAGGGTATCATTGTTCTGGATCATCCGGATCTGCGGACCCATCTGCAGACTGATGACTCTGGTCAGTTCCAGATCATGGAGTTTCTTTTCAAAGCGGTCGCAGAGATTGGCATAGTCGTTCGCCTTCTGCGCATCTTCCGCCTTCCCGGTCTCAAGCGCTGTGTTGCGGAGCTCCACCAGCGTGGTTTCCCGCTCGGTCTTCAGTTTCTGCTGGCCGGCAAGAATGTACATGGTCAGCTGCTTGTAATAGTCCAGATTCTTGTCATACATCTGGTCCAGAATCGCAATATCCTTCAGAAGGGTAACCTGATGATTCTCCAGCTGATTGGCAATGTGATCCACATTGGTCTCGACCTTGTTGTACTTTGCGGTCATGACTTCCAGACTGCTCTTTGCCTTTTTAAACAGGCCGCCCAGTCCCTTGCGCTCTTCATCCGCGGAAAAGCTCTTCAGTTCTACCACCAGGCTGGCTACCATATTGCCGACTTCGCCCATGTCGCGGGTCTTTACCGTTTCCAGAGTGTTCTCAGAAAAAACCGCGATATTCTTCTGGGCACCGGCGCCGTACTGGAGCACCATCGTGGAGTTCGCAATATCAATCTTGTCTGCAAAGTCCAGGACAATCTGCCGCTCCTCTTCCGTCAGCTGGCTCATATCCGGGCCGGCTTCCGGTGCGGGCTTTGCATCAGTAACACTCAGAGCCTCTGTGGTCGGTACTTCCAGCTTCGGGGAATCCAAATCGGGGGTCAGGGTCAGCTGAGGAATTTTCTCATCCATGTTGCATTACTCCTTTACATATTTCACTTGGTTTGTGTTTTCTCTTTTGTGTTCCAATCCTGGGAGGCAAGCATCTGTTCAAGCACCTGCACATCAGCGGTGATGTCCACAACTTCCTTCTGATAAAGGCCGTCAAGCTGCCGCCGGAATGCGGAAAGGATTGTGTCCATCGCGCCTTCAATCTTCCCCAGCGCCTGAGAAACGTTTCCGGACTGCTTTGCTCTGTCCTGAAGCACGCTGTACTGTTCCAGAAGCTTCAGCGTTGTCGGAAGGTAATAATTCATGAATCGGCGTATTTGCGGAAGCTTTCCGGGATCCTCACGGACTGTTTCAAAAATCTTTCCTGTCAGGTCCTCCATCTCATCCATCTGAGCGGATAGCTTCTCATCCGGAATGGCGCGATTCAGATCCCGGATTTTCTTCAGCGCCTGTTTTCCTTCGAGGATCATGGCATCAAGTGCTTCATTTCCGGTTGTTTCCGGAACTTCCACGGTAATGCTTCTTCCGGGAAAAATCTTTTTCAGGATCAAAAATGCGCCGATGCTGAGCAAGATGGGAAATAACAGGTGCCATGGCCTGTAGAGAGGGAAAATCAGTCCATACAGCAACCATACGGCACCAATGCCCAGGATGGGGATTGCAGACTGTCTGACAACGGTTTTCTTCAACATCTCACCGCCTTCCCGCATGCGTTTTATGACAATATTGTATACCCCTTTGTCTCTCCCGTCAAGAAAATCGGATGAATCCGGAATTATCCCGAATCTGCTGTTTTCATAGTTCTCCCTACACAAAAATAACTGAATGATCTTCTTCTCATTCTTTCTGGATTTCGGAAAAATCAGCAATTGACAGGGTCGGAGAATGCAGGTAAACTGAAAAGCAGAAAAGATAAAGCAACGGAATTGTACTGTGATCCATACAGTAACGCATGACGATCCACAGGGGGCTTTCATATGATTAAAATCGCACCGTCTATCCTTTCTGCAGACTTTGTGAATCTGGAGCGGGATATCCGTCATCTCAGTGCATGCGGAGCGGATTATATCCATGTGGATGTGATGGATGGGTTGTTCGTTCCAAATATTACCATTGGGTTTCCTGTCCTTTCCGCCATCAATGGAATAACGGATACGCCTCTGGACGTGCATCTGATGATTGACCGTCCGATCCGCTATGTGGAGCGTTTTGTAGATGCCGGTGCTGACATTCTCACGCTCCATTATGAATCTGACACAGACGAGAATACCCTGGACGCTCTGAAAAGGATCCGGAATTGCGGGGCGAAATCAGCTCTTGCACTGAAGCCGGGCACTCCTGCAGAAGCAGTGATTCCCCTTCTTCCCTATTGCGATATGGTTCTGATTATGACGGTAGAACCCGGATTCGGAGGACAAAGCTTTATGGCAGATATGATGCCGAAGCTGGAAAAGATCTGTTCCTGGTGCAGCCGGGAGCAGCTGAACTGTGAGTTTGAGGTGGACGGCGGAGTATCGGAGAAAACGGCCCGTCAATGTGTCCAGGCCGGTGCGAATGTCCTGGTTACAGGCAATGCGCTGTTCCGAGCGCCGGATATTGCTTCATTTATCCAAGCCCTGAAAGCCCTGGAGGCGTACGTATGAATATCGCACTTATCCGGTCCGATGCCAGGCAGACGCTTCAGCACGCGAAAGTCAGTCCGTTCCTTGTAACAGCCTGTTTTCTGGCAATTCTCTATGCAGTCCTGATCTGCTACAACGTCTTCACAATCTGGTACAGCTATGCCATTGATGCTTCCCCCGGAGGATTGGACGCCATGAACCGGGTCGGACGGTATTATACTTTTGCGACGGTCTCCCCTATACTTGTCACGCTGTTCAGCAATTCCGCTTACGGACTGTACTCGGGCTACACGCTCTCCCTTTCCCGGGACGCCAATGCAGATCTCCGGACGCTTCTTCAGGGATTCCGCCTTTTTGGCAAGCTTCTGTTTCTTACTCTGCTGATCAGCTTTTTCACGTTTCTCTGGGCATGCCTGTTCGTTATCCCCGGTTTCATTGCCATGTACCGCTACCGTCTGAGCTATCATATCCTGTTTGATCATCCGGAGTATTCCGCCTTCCAGGCGCTGGAAGAATCAAAGCGTCTGACCTATGGCCATAAACTGGATCTGTTTATGCTGGATCTGAGCTTCTTCTATTTTTATCTTCTGGCATTCGGCGGAAATATCGTTATGAATTTCCCGTTTTATTATCCATTGGAGAATCCGGGAATGGCCGCGGATCTGAAATTCTTTCTCCTTGGCACAGTACTGATCATGGTGGGAGAATTCCTGTTCCTTCCACATCTTCGAACGAGTCTCACACAGGCATATCTTTCCATTCTGGAGGAAGACACCAGCCCTGCGGATGGATCCGGCCCCTGGCTGCCCGAGCCGTAATGAATCCCGACGAAAATGACCGCATCCGTAAAAAGCACGGATGCGGTCATCTGCATATTTATTATTCTTTGACGCTTCCGTCCGGATTGAACAGAGGCAGCGGTTCCAGGAAGAGAATATCCTTGCGGTACTGGGCTTCACCTTCTGCAAGAATTGCGGCTTTGCCTGCAACGATGCCGCCGGCTGCTTCCACGAGCTTCTCAATCGCAGTCAGGCTCTCACCTGTGGAAATCACATCGTCCACAAGGAGAATCCGCTTGCCCTTCATCAGCTCCGCGTCAGCCTTGTCCAGATACAGATGCTGCTCCTTGGCCGTTGTAATGGAATGAACGGTTGTCTCAAAAACGCCGGTCATGTACAGCTTGGGACTCTTACGTGCTAGGAAGTATTTGTTCTGACCGCTCTGTCGGGCCATCTCATGGATCAGGGGAATGCCCTTTGCTTCGGCGGTCAGCATATAGTCGTATTCCGGAGCAATCTTCAAGAGACCTGCCGCAGTTGCAACCGTCAGTTCCACGTCGCCGAAAATAACAAAAGCACCGATGGAGAGGTTCTCGTCCACCGGGCAGATCGGAAGATCCCGTGTGACGCCGTTAATTGTAATCCGATAGGTTTTCATTGTCTCAATCCCTCCAGAGGAAGATTCTTTTTTTCCAAAGTGATTATATCCCCGGCAGGAACGGCTGTCAACTGGATCACAGGTTCATGACAGGATCTGAAAAGAAAAATGCATATCACTTTTCAAAACGCCGGTTTCATGCTACACTGAAATGGGACTGCGTCTCGCGTCCCGCAATACGTTTCATTCTGATCCGGAAAGGAAGCGATATTATGAATCTTAAACTGGATACCAGTATTCCCTATGCCATTGCTCTGGAAGGCGGCGGTGCAAAAGGCGCCTATGAGATCGGTGTTTGGAAAGCACTTCAGGAAGCCGGCATTCAGTACTGCGCGGTTTCCGGCACCTCGGTCGGTGCTCTGAATGGCGCCCTGATGGTCATGGGAGATCTGGAAAGAGCGATAGAAATCTGGAAAGAAGTAAGTTTCAGCAAAGTCATGAATCTTGAAGGCATAAATGAAGAGGATTTCAGCCGCGTACTGGGCGGAGAGTTTGAACTCTCTGATCTGAGCGGACTTCTGCCGAAATTCTTTGAAATCATCCGTTCCGGCGGTCTTGATGTCGCTCCTCTGCGGGACTGGGTGCGGGAAGTGGTCGATGCCGAAATGGTCAAGCAGTCAGAGATTCCCCTCTTTGTCAACACTGTTTCTCTCTCTGAAATGAAAGATCTGGAAATCCGGGTCAGTGATCTATCCCCGGATGAAATCATTGATATGCTCCTGGCCAGCGCGTATCATCCCGCCTTCCGGCAGTCACGCCTCGGCGGAAAATTCTACACAGACGGCGGTTTTGCAGATTCTCTGCCGCTCCATGTTCTGGTGGAGAACGGATACAAGCAGATCATTGCCGTGCGTATTCCCGGTCACGGTGTGGAGCGGCATTTCAAGGTGCCGGAAGATGTCAATGTAACCTATATTACAACCAATGAGGACCTGGGTAGTGCCCTCAATTTCACACAGGAGCAGTCTCTTCAGGATCTGGAGATCGGCTACTATGATGCAAAGCGAGTTCTCTACGGGCTCAGTGGAATCCATTACTATGTTGAACGTTCCCTGACTGATCTTCAGGCACTGGAACTGCTTATCCAGCATGCGCCGGAGGGAACCAGCCTTCGAAATTACTGTGAAAAAGTTCTGCCTGCCATGGCAGAACGTCTTGAAGTACCGGAGGGATCTTACTACGATATTCTGATTGCGCTCCGTGAGCAGACAGCCGAAAGCCGGAACCTTCCCAAAATGCAGATTTATACGGATGAGGAATTTCTGAGTCTGACCCAGCAGTAAACCAGCAGCTTAAAAGGACAGAGACCCGCGGTACATGGAAGTACCTGCGGATCTCTGTCCTTTTCATTATATAAAGATGTAACGAGCTCGCTCAAGGTATTACGTACGGGATAACAGGACATTTTTACTCAGTCAGCGGATCTGCATTACCGGCGGCTGGTTTTCCAGATGCTCTCCGATGATTTTCTCCATCCAGATCATATGATACCATCTGCGGAATTTATAACCACATTGGCGGAACCGCCCCACCGTTTCAAATCCCATCCGGCTGTGAAATGCCACGCTGCTGCTGTCAAGGTATTCATCTTCCTGTTCCGGTACAGCGATGCACGCGTAAAGATTCAGAAATCCCATTCTGCGCAGTTCATCCTCAAGTGCCTCATAGAGTTTCCTGCCGATCCCCTGTCCCCGGGCGTTCCAATCCACATAGACGCTCAGTTCCGCGCACCAGTCATATGCAGCCCGCGGATGAAAGGGTCCGGCATAAGCATATCCGAGAATCCCGTCTTCTGTTTCTGCCGCCAGATACGGATACCGTTCCAGCGTTTTTGCGATTCGCGCCCGAAATTCCGCTTCTTTCGGAATCACATATTCAAAAGTGACAGCGGTGCGCTCCACATATGGCGCGTAGATTCTGAGGAGTTCCGCCGCATCATCCGGAACCGCGGCGCGAATCAGCAGATTATCCATAGTCAGATCAGAGTCTCCATTTCATCCAGCAGGGAATCAAAGAGTTTCAGGGCTTCCGTGACGGGCTCCGTGGTGCTCATATCCACACCCGCACCCTTCAGCAGCGAAATGGGATCCTTGCTGCAGCCCCCGGACAGGAAATTCAGATAATCCTGACGTTCCTGCTCCCCGCCATTCAGAATCCGGCGGGACAGAGCGATTGCCGCGGCGTATCCCGTTGCATACTGGAACACGTAGTAGTTCATGTAGAAATGCGGAATTCTTGCCCATTCCAGAGCAATCTGGTCATCCACGACCATATCCGGTCCGAAATACTGTTCATTCAGTTCTCGGTACATGCTGCAGAGGGTATCCGCCGTCAGAGTCTGCCCCTGCCCGATCAGTTCCCCACATTTGAGTTCAAATTCCGCAAACATGGTCTGGCGGTACAGCGTTCCCTTAAACTGCTCCAGAAAATGGTTGATCAAGGCTGCCCGTTCCCGCTTGTCGCTGGTTCTCGCCAGCAGGTACTCCATCAGGAGCGCCTCATTGCAGGTGGAGGCCACTTCCGCCACAAAGATCACATAGTCAGCGTCCACAAAGGACTGGGTGCGATTGGAATGGTAGCTGTGCAGCGCATGTCCCATTTCGTGCGCAAGCGTGAACTGGGAGTCCAGGGTTCCTGTGTAGTTCAGCAGCACGAAGGGATGCACATGGGCACCGGCAGAATAGGCGCCGGACCGTTTTCCCACGTTCTGATAAACGTCAATCCAGCCTTCGTCCATTCCCTTGCGGAGCAGCTGCTGGTACTCTTCACCCAGCGGCGCCATAGCCTGCACAACAGTGCTGCATGCTTCCTCATAGGGAATCTTTCTGCTGGAACCCGCTACGAGCGGTGCGTAGACATCATAGAAGTGCAGCTCGTCCACACCCAGAATTTTCTTGCGTAGACGGACATAGCGGTGCATCTTATCCAGATTCTGATGAACCGCTTCAATCAGATTTTTGTACACCTCTACCGGGACATTGTTTTCATCCAGCGCGGCATGGAGCGCTGAGTCATACTTTCTTGCGTTCGCGAAAAACTGAAGCGCTTTTCCCTGGGCATTGAGTGCGGCTGCCACCGTATTCCGATGCTCTCCGAATACACTGTAAAGTTTTTCGTATGCGTCCTTCCGGAGCGTCCGGTCTTCGGACTCCTCACAGGAGACAAAAGTGCCCTGACTCAGGGGGTGCGCATTTCCGTTCGCATCTACTGCATCCGGGAACTTGATGTCCGCATCGGCAAACATGGAATAAATATTATACGGAGACTGCGCCATTTCGCCTGCTGCCGAGAGGATTTTCTCTTCCGCATCAGAAAGGATGTGCTCCTTTCTGCGGCGCATATCCTTCAATAGACGGCGGTAACGTTCCAGCTCCGGCTTTTCCGCAAAGAAAGCCGCCAACGCATCATCGGTAATCGCAAGGATCTCCGGAGTGTCAAACGCAGTCGCAGAGGCAAACGACACGTAGGCGCTCATCATCTGCCCGTTCATGTTCTGATACTCTGCGACTCTGGTATCCTGATTTCCCTTATGCTCCGCGTAATGCATCAGATTTTCCAAAAGCATGTTTGCCTGCTCGGAACAGGCCAGATAATCATACAGTGCCTGCGCCGAAGAGCCGAGCTTCCCGGCATAGGCGCCAGCCTGCGGAATCATTTCCTGGTAGCGTTTCAGGTCCGCCTGCCATGCTTCATCAGAGGCATACAGATCCTCCAGATGCCACATATATTTCGGATCCAGCTCTGCCCGTTCGGGAATGCGGTCTGCCATAACAACACCATCCATTCATAAATAATCGGTACGCTCACTCTAGCAGACTTTCCCTGAAAATGCAAGGCGGTATCAGTGTCCGGGCACTGACCGAAATACTTGAAAATCCGAAAAAAGATTTGGTATCTGTTCATAATCTATGCTAGAATGGGCGCAAAACAGTCCGTCATTTCCCTGCTGTTCAAGGCGGGACTCTTTCCTGCGGGCGGCGGCTTCCGAAAACCATTCCGCGCATTATTACTTACCTCCCCCATCAGAAACCAGGTGAACCATGAAAAGGAACAGTATACTCGGCAGTCTTCTGCTGACACTCGTCGCGGTGATCTGGGGCACAGCCTTTGTCTTTCAGCGGGCTGGAATGGATCAGATTACCCCGATCACCTTCGTCGCATCACGAATGACCATTTCCGCCGTGGCCGTTGGAGTGGTTACGCTCCTCCCGTTCCTGCGCAGCTCCGCATCCGGCAGTACCGGCACGCCGCGATTCAGCAGAAGCGAGCTGACCGGCGGACTTCTGTGCGGTGTTTTTCTTTCAATCGCCAGCATCTTCCAGCAGATGGGGATTGTGTATACCCCGGCTGGGAAGGCAGGCTTCATTACCGCCATGTACATTCTTCTGGTGCCCGTCATCCGGTTTCTGATGTTCCGGAAGAAAACCAGCTGGCATGTTTGGCTTGCTGTGGGAATCGGCATAGTCGGCATGTATTTTCTCTGCATGACGCAGAGTCTTCGCCTGACTCGGGGAGATGTGCTGATCTGTATCTGCGCGCTCCTCTTCAGCGGGCATATTCTCTGCTGCGATTTCTCTGTTGAAAGAGGAAATGCCGTCCGCATTTCTGCAATTCAGTTCTTCTCCGCTACGCTGATCTCATGGATTGCCGCTTTTATACTGGAAAAGCCCAGTTTTTCGGGTATTGTTTCGGCGGCTGTCCCCATTCTTTACTGCGGTGCGATCTCCGGCGGCGTCGGCTATACCCTGCAGATTGTTGCCCAGCGGCATACGGACCCTACCATAGCCTCCCTGCTGATGAGCCTGGAATCGGTTTTTGCTGTCATTGCCGGCGCGCTGATTCTCCGTGAGCGCATGCAGCCGAAAGAGCTCATTGGCTGCATAATCATGTTCGCCGCAATTGTTCTGGCTCAGATCCCTCAGAAACGCAAATCTGCCTCATCCGGCGGACCATCCTGAGTCCATTACCATGATTCGGACAGCCAGATCCGGAGCACAAGGTAAAGACAGGCACCAGTTCTCCTTTTTCCGGAGTTCTGGTGCCTGTCTTTCTCTATCTGCCTGCTTTTGATGTCATAAGTTTATGGCTCATTATTCAGCCTTTCAGTCCCAGCGTCCGCTGATAGGCAGCGTCCACAGCGTCCAGAAGAGCCGCGCGGAATCCGTTGGCTTCCAGTGCCGCTACGCCTTCAATCGTGCTTCCGGCGGGAGAGCATACTTCGCCGCGGAGCACTGCCGGATCCTTGTCGGAATTCAGTGCAAGTCTTGCCGTGCCGGCAACCGTCTGCAGCGACAGAAGCTTTGCCTGATCCCGTGTCAGGCCGCAGCGGATTCCCGCATCCATCATTGCCTCCACAAACATACACACGAAGGCGGGACCGCAGCCGGAGATGGCGCAGGCCGCGTCAATCTTGGACTCATCCAGTTTCTGGATTCTTCCTGCATGTGCGAGAAGTTTCAGGAACGTATTCTCTTCCTCCTCCGTCACAGCGGAAGAAGGGCTGTAGAGGATCATTCCCTCACCGACTGCCGCCGGCGTGTTGGGCATGATCCGGATAACCGGGTAAGATCCCAGCTCCTCTTCAATTTTGGAAATCGGGATGCCGGCAGCCATCGTCACTACAACAAAACGGTCCCTGCGGCCGCTGAGGATGTCCCGGATCTGTCCCGCCAGGGAATGAATCATCTGAGGTTTGACACCCAGAAAGATATATCCGCACGTTTGCGCAACTTCCTCCGCCGTGCTGGGGACAACGCCGGATGCGCTCTGAAGCCGGAGGAGCTTCTCCCGATCCAGATCCGCGCCGAACACTTCCATTCTGCTCTTTGCGGCTGCGCCTGCCAGTACGCCGCCCATATTGCCGCAGCCGATAAATCCTGCTCTGATCATTCTCTCACCTCGTCTGTCCGTTGCCGCGCACAATGTACTTATAGGAACACAGCTCCTCCAGTCCCATCGGTCCGCGCGCATGAAGCTTCTGTGTGGAAATACCCATCTCGCATCCCAGTCCGAACTCGCCGCCGTCTGTAAACCTGGTAGACGCATTGACATACACCGCCGCAGAATCCACCTGTCTGGTAAAAGCGTCCGCAGCCGCCGGATCCTCGGTCAGAATCGCATCGCTGTGACCGGTGGAGTGGCAACCGATATGGGCGATTGCTTCTTCCACGCTGTCCACAACGGCAACGGCAAGTATATAGTCAAGAAACTCCGTGTCAAAGTCTTCGCTGCCGGCAGGCGTGCCGGGGATAATTTTCTGCGCTTCCGGATCCAGCCGGAGTTCCACTGGCGGAAGTCCCTTCGCCTGTCTGTCATCCGTCAGTTTTACAAGCAGCTTCGGGAGGAATTCCTCCGCCACTGCGCGGTGAACCAGGAGAACCTCCTCGGCGTTGCAGACGGAAGGTCTGCTGGTTTTCGCATTTTCGATGATTTTCAGTGCCTTTTCCTGGTCTGCCGAGGCATCCACGTAAATATGGCAGATCCCCGTTCCGGTCTGAATGCATGGCACCTTCGCGTTTTCCGTGCAGCTGCGGATCAGTCCGGCTCCGCCCCGCGGAATCAGAAGGTCCACCAGGCCGACTGCCTCCATAAGTTCCCTGGCGCTGGACCGGTCTGTGTTCTCTACAAAGCCAACCAGTTCCGCGGGCAGACCCGCATCCTCCAGGCCAAGATGAATTGCCCGGACAATGGCAGCGTTGGAATGGAAAGCCTCCTTGCCGCCGCGCAGGACAACTGCATTGCCGGACTTCAGTGCGAGCGCCGCCGCATCCGATGTCACATTGGGCCGGCTCTCATAAATAATGGCAATGACGCCCATGGGAACCGCTGTTTTCTCAATCACAAGTCCGTTGGGCCGTTCCGTTCGCCGGATCACACTGCCCACGGGATCCGGAAGCAGAACCACATCGCGCACGCCCGCGGCCATGGCTTCAATCCGGGCGGAAGTCAGCTGCAGCCGGTCAATCATAACGCTCCCCAGTTTTTCTCTTGCCGCTTCCACGTCTTTTTCATTTGCCTGCAGGATCGCCTCCTGCTCGGAAATCAGCCGGTCCGCGATCCGCTCAAGCGCACGGTTCTTGCATGCCTCGTCGGCAGCAGCCAGTGCCGGCCATGCCGCCTTGACTGCCTGCAGCATCTGTCTCGTTTCCACTGCTTAACTCCTTCCAATAAACCGGGTGCCTGCCTTCTTTCCTTCCATCAGATCGTACAGGACTTCCATTCGCTTTCCGCTGACGATAATCATGTCCGTTCCCGCTTCCATACAGATGCGGGCGGCTCCAAGCTTCGTGGTCATGCCGCCGGTACCAAGCGCAGATCCTCTGCCCCCGGCACAGGAAAGAATCTCCGGGGTCAGTTCCCGAACCTCCGGGATCAGCTTTGCGTCGGGATCCACATGAGGATCCGCCGTAAACAGCCCCTGGATATCAGACAGGACAATCAGCAGATCCGCATTCACGCTGACTGCAACCAGCGCACCCAGCGTATCGTTGTCACCGACCGCAACCTCTTCCGTTGCGACCGTGTCATTCTCATTGATAATGGGAATGGCGCCAAGTTCCAGAAGGCGAAGAATCGTATTGATGAAGTTCGTATGACGCTGCTCGTCCCGAAGATCCTCACCGGTCAGCAGAATCTGGGCGACCACATGATTGTATTCCGAAAACAGCTTGTCATAGGTGTACATGAGTTCGCACTGTCCAATGGCCGCCATCGCCTGTTTGGACGGCATGTCCTGTGGACGCTCCGGCAGATTCATCTTGCCGACGCCCATTCCAATTGCGCCGGAAGACACCAGAATGATCTCATGTCCTGCATTTTTAATATCGCTGAGCACTTTGCAGAGCGCCTCCACACTCCGGACATTCATCCGGCCTGTGGAGTGGGTCAGGGTCGATGTGCCCACCTTCACTGCAACACGCAATACGCCCGCCTCCTTTTTCAATCTGTTTTTCTGATCTGTGCAGTTATTCATACAGCGGCGGGAAACTCCCGCCGCTGTGTCTGATCAGAGTTCCTGGCATATGATGGATTCTGTCCGCCGAACTGTCTGCTGATAGGAAACATGCAGAACAGGTCTCATGCGGGACGGCGAATCCGGACCGTTTTTCTGGCAGCCGCAGTTATTCCGCGTCTTCCCAGTTATGCCATACGTTCTGCACATCCTCATCATCTTCCAGGATGTCCAGCATCTTCTGCATATTAACGCGGTCCTCTTCCTTCTCCAGTTTCGCATAGTTCTGCGGAACCATCTCCACCTGGGCGGAAGCAAATGTGTATCCCTTGGCTGTCAGAGCATCCGCGACCGTATTGAAGTCATCCGGCTCCGTATAAACCGTGAAGACTCCTTCTTCCGGCTCAAAATCGGACGCGCCGGCTTCCAGTGCGTCTTCCATCACCTGGTCTTCTTCGTAGTCACCGTCTTCATTGTCAATGACCAGAACGCCCTTCTGATCAAAGCTCCATGCGACGCAGCCGGAAGCGCCCATATTCCCGCCGTACTTGTCAAAATGGTGGCGGATATTGGAGGCGGTACGGTTGCGGTTGTCCGTCATGGTTTCCACAATCACAGCCACACCGGAGGGGCCGTAGCCTTCGTAGGTAATGGATTCATAGTTGGAACTGTCACCTGCGCCGGCAGCCTTTTCCAGGGTGCGCTTGATGTTGTCGTTGGGCATATTCGCCGCACGCGCCTTGGTGATGATGGTTGCCAGGCGGGAGTTGTTGGCGGGATCAGCGCTTCCGCCTTCCTTCACGGCGACAATCATTTCTCTTGCAATCTTTGTAAATGCCTGCGCACGCTTCGCGTCCTGGGCACCTTTTGTTTTCTGTATGTTATGCCATTTGGAATGTCCTGACATATCGCTTCATCCCTTCGTATTGTTTGTTATCCGGAAGTATTCTAGCACATTCTTCAAGCGCTGGCAAGGCATATTAGAGGAAGCGGATCATATCCGCGTGCGTCCTGGAAATCTCCACGTCCAGCTCCGGGAACGCTGTGTTCAGCCGCTCCTTCAGAGCCCGGCAAACCACATTTTCCGTATAAAAATGCCCCGCATCAATCACATTGAGGCCGATTTCCACTGCTTCCTGGAAATTGGAATACTTTTCATCGCCGGTAACATAGGTGTCGCAGCCGGCCTCCGCTGCAGCCAGCGCAAACTTCGCGCTTGAACCGCTTCCAACCGCAACACGGTGCACCGGCTTGCCTCCGCTGACTACGCGAACCGCCTGGCAGCCGAGACTTTTCTTCACGAATGCGGCATAGGTATCCAGATCCTGTTCCGGGACCTCGCCGACCCGGCAGTATCCGTATTCTCTGCCGTTGCAGTCCACGCCGTCCACTTCCAGGAATCCGATCTTTTCCAGGCCGGCCGCTTTTGCAAGGCAGTCATTCACACCACCCTGCGCGCGGTCAAGATTCGTATGAAGTGAGATTTCCGAAATATCCGCCAGCACAAGCCGCCGGATGCTTCTTCCCAGGACGTCGTCCTCCGTCACCCGCTTTGTGTCGAACATGAGCGGATGATGGACCAGAATCAGCTCCGCGCCGGTCTTCTCCGCTTCCTCAATGACAGCCGGGAAGGGGTCCAGCGCGACGAGCACGCGCTTCACTTCCTGGTCTCTTCTTCCGACGAGCAGTCCCACATTGTCCCACTCCTCCGCCGTCTCCAGAGGTGCGAATGTCTGGATCAGGTCAAGGATATCCTGTACCGTTGTCATAGCTGTTTCCTCATTTCCATCAGTTCTTTCATGGCGTTCCGCTCCCTGCTCAGACGCTCGGAAGGCCCGGACTTCTCCATGCCGGCAACCGCCTTCCGGAGGCCTTCAATCTGCCGGTCCAGGTATTCCGGCAGCAGGTCGGATCCGCTCTGCATCAGCACTCTGGAGCAGTACTGCTCCCATGGTGAGATCGTTTCCTCTTCCCCTGTTTCCAGCCGCATCACCGTATAAAGGAAGCGGCCTTCCCGAACAAGGGTCTCCTCTGCGATGGTCAGCCTGCTGGTTGCAAGATACTCCCGAAATTCCGGAACAGAGGACTGCGGCTGCACAATTCGGACGATCTCCGCTTCCATAACCCACGGGCTCTGCTCCAGAATATGCCGGATGGTATCGCCGCCCATTCCCGCAATGACCACAGTGTCCGCGCAGCCGGGTGCCAAGCCGGTCAGTCCGTCGCAGAGAAAGAACTCCATCCGGTCGTCTACGCCGAATCGTTCGGCGTTGCGTCTGGCCTGTGCCAGCGGTCCTTCCCGCAGGTCGCAGGCAAAAACCTTTCTCGCTCTGTTTTCCGTCAGAAGGGAAATGCCGAGATATCCGTGATCGCAGCCCACGTCCGCGACGACGGAACCTGCGGGAACCATAGCCGCACAGGCAGAAAGCCTTGCGGAAATCGGCAGTTTCATTCTGTTCCCTCCTTAACAAAAAAGGAGGCCGAAGCCTCCTTTTTTTAACTCATTCTTCCGTCTTTCCTCCGGAAATGAAGGAGTTGACGTGCTGCAGGAACTCATCCGGGTCAATGCCGTGAACGGCGCAGGCCTCCTCAACGGTCTCTCCGCGGGATGCGGGGCAGCCGAGGCAATGCATTCCGATGGCCATGAACAGGGGTGCTGTCTGCGGTGCGATATCCAGGATATCGCCTACGATGGTTTCTCTTGTGATAGTTGTTGCAGCCATGATGATCTCCTCCTTGTCAGAATGGCTGAGTGCGGAGCACTCTGATGCTTATTTCAGGCCGGCTGCTGCAGCAACTTCCGCTGCAAAATCGTCAGCCTTCTTCTCAATGCCTTCGCCTTTTTCAAAGCGGACATACTTGACAACCTTGATGGATCCGCCCAGCTGCTTGGCAACTTCCGCCACGTGCTTCTCAACGGAAACCTTGTTCTCCTTGACAAAAGCCTGCTGCATGAGGCAGTTCTCCTCATAATACTTGCCGATGCGGCCTTCCACCATCTTCTCAACGATTGCGTCGGGCTTCGGCTTGGCAGCCTTGGAGTTCTCCTCGCGGGCCAGTGCCAGCTGAATCTCACGCTCTTTTGCCAGCGTTGCGGGATCCACGCTGCTCTTGTCCAGGAAGGCGGGGTTCATGGCAGCGATCTGCATGCAAAGATCCTTGCCCAGTTCAACAACATCATCCGCTGCGATGCCTTCGATTTCCAGATTGACCAGAACGCCGATACGGCCGCCCATGTGGATGTAGGGAACGCTGACGCCGGTGTCAAAACGAGCAAAGCGGCGAATTTGCAGATTCTCACCGATCACGAGAACCTTCTCGGGGATCATGGCTTCGATGGTCTTGTCGGAACCGGGATAGATGCAGGCCTTCAGTGCATCCAGATCAGCGGGGTTGTTCTCCAGAACCGCCTCAGCAACATCGCCGAGGAAATCCTTGAACTTGTCGGAGTTGGCAGCGAAGTCGGTCTCGCAGTTGATCTCAACGATCGCGCCGATGCCGTCCTTGACAACTGCCTTGACAGCACCCTCAGCGGCAATGCGGCCTGCCTTCTTGGCGGCTGCTGCCAGGCCCTTTTCACGGAGCCACTCAATTGCCTTGTCCATATCGCCGTCGGAAGCAGTCAGAGCCTTCTTGCAATCCATCATGCCGACGTTGGTCATTTCGCGCAGCTTCTGCACGTCTTTTGCGGTAAATGCCATAGTGATGACCTCCAAAAATCATTCTATTCCTTTGGAAATGCCCGCGCCCGAAGGTGCGGGCATTTTAGTTGTTTGTAACTTATTCTGCTGCTTCTTCTGCGGCTGCTTCAGCCTCGACCGCTTCGACTGCCTCTGCGGGCGCTGCGTTCTCCTCACCCTGTCTGCCCTCGGTCACGGCATTGGCCATGGTGGCGGCAATCAGGCGGATGGCGCGGATGGCGTCGTCATTGCCGGGAATGACATAGTCGATCTCATCGGGATCGCAGTTGGTGTCAACGATAGCTACAACGGGAATATGCAGCTTTCTTGCTTCCGCGATTGCATTGCGCTCCTTGCGGGGGTCAACCACGAACAGAGCACCGGGCAGTCTGGTCATGTTCTTCACGCCGCCCAGGTACTTCTCAAGCTTGGCAATTTCGCCCTGATGCTTGATGACTTCCTTCTTGGGGAGCATGGCAAAGGTTCCGTCCTCTTCCATTCTCCGCAGCTGAGCAAGACGCTCCACGCGGGTGCGCATGGTCTTGAAGTTGGTCAGCATGCCGCCGAGCCAGCGGGCATTGACATAGAACATGCTAACGCGCTCAGCCTCTTCTTTGATGGCATCCTGTGCCTGCTTCTTGGTGCCGACGAAAAGGACGCTTTCGCCGTTTGCAGCCAGCTCGCGGACAAAGCTGTAAGCCTCATCCAGCTTCTTGACCGTCTTGGCCAGGTCGATGATGTAGATGCCGTTACGCTCCGTGTAGATGTACGGAGCCATCTTGGGGTTCCAGCGCCGGGTCTGATGGCCGAAGTGAACACCAGCCTCCAGCAACTGCTTCATGGAAACAACGCTCATTTGGAAATTCTCCTTTCGTTTTTTACCGCCACCCTCGTCATTCTCCGGAACCACTCAGAAAGCTGAGCAACGGATTCCGAAGTCCGCAGGTGTGTGTGGTCTGCGCTGCCTTTCCGCGCAACGCCTAAGCATTATACTATAATACATACGATGTTTGCAAGTACTTTTTTCAAAACAAAAACAGTTTATTTTTGGCAGTTTTCCCCTGTCCTTCAGAAGATAGCGGGAGCTTTTCAGTACGGTGGCAGCCCGGCCGGACCGCGTGCAGTCTGACTGCATAAGTTCCGTTTCTCTTCTGAAAATGGAGAAGAACAATCCCCGCTACAGGCAACGTAACATGCCTCATTCTCGATTATCCGTCCGATTATGCATTGTGAATGAATATGGTTATATCCCTATCGATTCCATTCCCGATTTTTCAAAAATGGCTTATCTGCTCAAGTTTTGCACAGTTTCCACAGACTTGTGCACAGGTATTTTGCAGATTTCACAGCTGTGTAATCCTGCATAACGAGGTAACATAACCATAATTCCGCTTTGATCCCTCATATTGCGCATACCCCTTTCCTCGGGATTTTCTTTTCAAGAACACGATCCTTGCTACGCAGCGCTTCTGACGCAAAAACCCCAGCTTTTTCCTCTCTTTTCTGTTATGCCGGTCTTCTTCCCCAGGCAGGGAAGCCGTTCGGATTCTGCAGCGGCTGCTGCAGACTGATTATTTATTCATTCCCGATGCATCTGCCGCAAAATCCGGGCTTGCATCCGCACAGTCCAGGCATGACGGCATGTGGGAACGCCCGTCGGAAAGCTGTACACATCTGTTCTCTGCCTGGAGCCCGGCATCGACAGCGATCATTATTGTATCTCAATTAATAACTCAGCTAATCAGCCCTGTGCGTCTCTGCAGAAGCTGTCGCTCTTCGGCCCGTGCAGTTCTCCAGTCTCTGACTCCGGTTTTTATCAATCAGGCTTATGCGAACGATATGGATGGTTTATTCCCCTGTAAATCCTGGTTGCAGGCCAAAACTTGCCCCTGCCGTTCCGCGGTTTCCGGATTTTGTCAGTTCAAACGGACGCATTCCGGCAGACGCAAGAAAAAACAATAATAAACCGCAAAAAAAGCTTGATTTTCATTTTGTGACTCGCTATAATACATTCCTGCGTGGACAGAATTATTTCTGAGACATCAGATTTGCATTAGCGTTTGGAGGAGGTGGAATCGTGCCCAACATTAAATCTGCGAAGAAGAGAGTTCTGGTTTCTAAGGCCAACGCCGAGCGCAACAAGATGTACAAGTCCGAACTGAAGACTGTCATCAAGAAGTTCACTGCTGCCTACGAATCCGGCAATCAGGAAGAGGCTAAGAACGCTGCTCAGGTTGCTGTTAAGACCATCGACCAGGCTGTGAATAAGGGGATTCTGCATAAGAATACCGCTGCCCGCAAGAAGAGCAGCATCGCCCTGAAGATGAACAAATTGGCGTAAGAAAACCAAGCTCCCTTTCCCAAAGGGAGCTTTTTCCTGTCCAAAACACGGAAAAGGAGAGTATTATGGACTACGCAAGTGAATCGCTGAAACTGCATTACCAGTGGCACGGAAAACTGGAAACCGTTCCAAAAATGAGTGTAAAAAGCAAAGAGGATCTTTCTCTTGCCTATACCCCCGGCGTGGCTCAGCCCTGCCTTGAGATCCAGAAGGATCCAGATCTGAGTTATTCCCTGACTGGACGCGGCAATACTGTTGCTGTCATTACGGACGGCACCGCTGTTCTGGGTCTCGGCGACATCGGTCCGGAAGCCGGCATGCCTGTTATGGAGGGCAAGTGCGTCCTCTTTAAATCCTTCGGCGGCGTGGATGCGGTTCCCCTGTGCATCCGCACAAAGGATGTGGACGAGTTTGTCAACACGGTTGCGCTTCTCGCCGGATCCTTCGGCGGCATCAATCTGGAAGACATCTCCGCTCCGCGCTGCTTCGAGATTGAGCGCAAGCTGAAGGAGCGTGTCGACATTCCCGTGTTCCACGACGATCAGCACGGCACCGCCATTGTGGTTCTCGCCGCACTCAAAAACGCGCTTCGCCTGACCGGCAGAAAGCTGGAGGATCTCCGGATCGTAACCAGCGGCGCTGGTGCCGCCGGCACTGCCATTGTCCGGCTGCTCCTCTCCGCAGGTGTGAAAGACATTATTGCATGCGGACGCCGCGGTGCCCTCTGTGAGGGAGACGTGAAGCTCAATCCCGCGCAGGCGGCACTGGCTGCCATTACAAACCGCAGCCGCCGTACCGGTTCCCTTGCGGACGTCATTGCAGGTGCGGATGTTTTCATCGGCGTATCCGCACCCGGCCTTGTCACGGAAGAAATGGTTCGTTCCATGGCAAAGGATCCCATTCTCTTCCCCATGGCAAACCCGGTTCCCGAGATCATGCCCGAGGCAGCGCTTGCTGCAGGCGCCTGTGTTGTGGGTACCGGCCGCAGTGACTATCCCAATCAGATTAACAATGTTCTTGCATTCCCCGGCATCTTCCGTGGTGCATTTGATGTGCGTGCCAGCGACATCAACGACGCGATGAAAGTGGCCGCAGCCAATGCGCTGTCCGCATTGGTTTCCGACGAGGATCTCAATGCCAACTATATTCTTCCTGAGGCCTTTGATCCCCGGGTTCGCCCGGCGGTTGCCTCTGCTGTTGCGAAGGCTGCCCGCGAGAGCGGTGTCGCCCGCATCTGAGCATGACCGCGCTGCAAAATCCGGTCAGTTCGCTGAAGGGCGTGGGCAAAACCCGCTCGGCCCAACTGGCCCAGCTGGGAATTGAAAGCGTTTACGATCTCATCGCCTATTTCCCGAGGCGATATGAAGACCGCAGCCAGGTGATCCCCATCGGCAGCCTGGAGCTCGACGTTCCATCCTGTATCTGTGCCGTCGTGGTTTCCGAGCCCCGCAACAGTTACTTCGGCGGCCGAAGCATCACCCGGATCCGGGTGGCGGATGACACCGGCCAGCTGAACATCAGCTATTTCAATCAGTCCTATCTTGCGGACTCTCTGACCTACGGGGAACGCTATTATTTCTTCGGTACGCTTCCCGGAGACTCCCCTTACCGCCAGATGACAAATCCGGTAACGGAGCGGGCGGACACGCCCCCTGTCAACACGCGCCGGATTGTCCCGGTCTATCGTCTGACTTCAGGTCTTTCCAACAAGGTTCTGAGCAAGCTGATTCTGAATGTCCTGGACACGTATCTGGATCTGGTTCCGGAAATTCTTCCGGAACAAGTTCTGTCTGCGGAGCATTTGTGCGGTGTTCGGGAGGCATACCGGAATATCCATGATCCAATGGACGCGGAAGCGCTGGAACTAGCCCGGAAACGGCTTGTATTTGAAGAGTTCTATATCTTCGCCGCCGGGCTGAAGGCACTGCGCGACCGGCGCGTCACCCGCAGCCGCCAACCGTTTTCAAAACTGGAACTGCAGCCTCTCCTCTCCTCGCTTCCCTTCTCACCCACCGGCGCCCAGATGCGCGCCATGGAAGAGATCCGGCAGGACCTCGCCTCCGGCACGCCCATGAACCGCTTCTGCAGGGTGATGTCGGCAGCGGAAAAACCATTGTGGCAGCTGCTTCCGCCTACCTTGCATCAATCAATGGGGAGCAGAGCGCCTTCATGGCTCCGACAGAAATCCTGGCGGAGCAGCATCTTCGCTCCCTGTCTCCCCTCTTGGAACCTCTTGGTGTTCGCTGTGCACTCCTGACCGGCTCCATGAAGGAATCCGAAAAAAAACATATCCGGGAAGCACTGGCTTCTGGTGATATCTCCCTGGTAATCGGCACCCACGCCCTGATTTCTGAGCGTACGGTCTTCTCCCGGCTCGGCCTGGTCATTGCAGACGAGCAGCACCGTTTCGGTGTGGAGCAGCGCGGTGCTCTGGGAGAGAAGGGCGATGCCCCGCACATGCTGTTCATGTCGGCAACTCCCATTCCCCGTACCATGAGTATGCTGCTCTACGGGGATCTGAACGTCTCCGTTCTGGACGAGCTGCCTCCCGGGCGGCAGAAGATCGAGACCTATCTGGTAAACGAGCAGATGCGCAGCCGCATCAACAACTTCATCCGCCGGCAGGTCGACGAAGGCCATCAGGTCTACATCGTCTGTCCTGCCATTGAAGAGGGTGAGGACGAATCCCTGAAATCCGCGGAGCTCTGGGCGGAAACTCTGCAGCGCAGCGTCTTCCCCGACCGCCGGGTCGCGCTTCTCCACGGGCGGATGAAGGGACAGGAAAAGGAAGCGGTCATGCGTTCCTTTGCAGACGGCGAGACAGATATCCTTGTGGCCACCACCGTCATCGAAGTGGGCGTGGATGTACCCAATGCCACTCTGATGGTTATCGAGAACGCGGAGCGATTCGGCCTGAGCCAGCTGCATCAGCTGCGCGGCCGGGTCGGGCGCGGCAGCGCGGAGAGTTACTGCGTGCTCTTCTCTGAAAACAAGAACCCGGATACCCAGGCGCGGCTGAAGGCGCTGTGCGCCACCAACGACGGCTTCGCCATTGCCGAGCAGGACCTTATGCTCCGCGGCCCCGGCGATTTCTTCGGATCCCAGCAGCACGGCCTGCCCGCCTTCAAGGTCGCGAATCTGTCCCTGGACGTACAGACCCTGCAGCGTGCGAAGGCCGCAGCAGAGCGCGCGGATCTGTCAGATCCGGCCAGTCCCCTGGCCCAGCGGATCGACATGCTCTTCTCTCACGGCACGCCCGTTCTGAACTGAATCACAACCGGCGGCAAACCAGCGATTTGTGACAGCCCCATAAGGGTCCGTACCTGCCGACCTCCAAGGGGCACGAATCAAGACATCGCACTTCCCGCTATATTTGCCCAATACAAAGCCTTCCCGCTTTTGAGCTGATGTCTTTGCAAGCCATCAGCTCAAAAGCGGAAAGGCATTTTTCTACAGATTTCATGCAAACAGAGTCACCTGCCAAACCCTTTTCCGGGAAAGCCGGCGGCTTTGCACTGGTCAGCAAAAGCCATACCCTCCCTGCCCGATTTCAGCTTGCCGCCGCAGCTCTTTTTTGACGGTCACTTCTGATTTCACCGGCATATTCAGGGAAACCGAAATTCCATCCGGTAACGGCGAAATAGCAAAGATTGTTCTTGTCTCCGCAGGGGAAATGTTGTAAAATGGGTGCGATTTAGAAGGACACTTGCTGCATCATTGAGGCTGTGGCAGCTGCCGCGTTAATTGTAGGAGGAAATAAAATGAAAAAACCTGTGGTACTTGTGATTATGGATGGCGTGGGTCTCGGCGACCACGGTTCCGGCGACGCTGTATTCAATGCGAACACCCCCAATCTGGACGCTCTTCTGGCAACCTGCCCCCATACCTACATCAAAGCACACGGCACCGCCGTGGGTCTGCCCTCTGACGAGGATATGGGCAACTCCGAAGTTGGCCACAACGCACTTGGCTGCGGCCAGGTCTATTCCCAGGGTGCAAAGCTTGTTGGCGAGAGCATCGAAAACGGCTCTCTGTTCCAGTCTAAGGCCTGGCAGGATCTCTCCGGAAACTGCAGGGAAAACGGAAAGACGTTCCATTTCCTCGGCCTGCTCTCCGATGGAAATGTGCATTCCAACATCTCCCACCTGATTGCGCTTCTCCGTCAGGCGAAGAAGGAAGACATCCGCCGGGTCCGCGTACACGCGCTTCTCGACGGCCGTGACGTGCCCGCCACTTCTGCGCTTGAGTATGTGGATCAGCTGGAAGCGGTTCTTCACGAACTCAGCGATGCGGATCATGACTACCGCATTGCTTCCGGCGGCGGCCGCATGAAGATTACCATGGACCGTTACGAAGCCAACTGGAGTATGGTGGAAGCAGGCTGGAAAACCCATGTGCTCGGCGAAGGCCGCATGTTTGCCAGCGCGCGTGAGGCCATTGAAACCTACCGCAGCGAGATCGACGGCGTGATCGATCAGGATCTGCCCGCATTCGTTATTGCAGAAAACGGAAAACCCGTCGGTACCATTGCCAACGGCGACAGCGTGGTGCTCTACAACTTCCGCGGCGACCGGGCACAGGAAATCTCCCTTGCCTTCGACCGCAAGGATTTCGACAAGTTTGACCGCGGCCCCGGCTATGAAGGTGTTCTCTTTGCCGGCATGCTGGAATACGACGGCGACCTGCATATTCCTTCCCGCTATCTGGTTGAGCCTCCTGTCATCCGCAACACTCTGACTGAGGTGCTCTGCAAGGCCGGCATTCACGAGTATGCCATCTCCGAGACTCAGAAGTACGGCCACGTCACCTATTTCTGGAACGGAAACCGTTCCGGCAAGGTGGACGAGAGCCTGGAAGTCTACGAGGAGATCCCCTCTGATATTATCTCCTTCGACCAGAAGCCGCAGATGAAGGCTGTGGAAATCTCCGACCGCATGGTGGAGATGATGGCAAGCGGCAAATTCCAGTTCCTGCGCTGCAACTTCCCCAACGGTGACATGGTCGGACATACCGGCGTCTATGATGCAGTCGTTACCGCCATGGAATATGTGGATGCCGGTGTCGGCAAAATCAAAGAAGCCGCCGATAAATACGGCTACACGCTTCTGGTTACCGCAGACCACGGCAATGCAGATCAGATGACGGAGACCAAGAAGGGCAAAACCAGTGTCCGTACCGCCCACTCTCTGAATCCGGTTCCCTTTATCATCTATGACAAGGACTGCGAATATCCCATCAAGGACGGCAGCTACGGCCTTGCCAATGTGGCTCCCACCATTGTGAAGCTTCTCGGCCTGGAGGCCCCTGACTGCTGGGAGCAGAGCATGATCTGATCCCTGAATCTGGATTTTTCCTGATTCATTTGGGCAAAATGCCATTTTTTCCATAAAACTCGTGGAAAATGCTTCACATTTGTCCCTTGTTCTTTTGTAATATTTACGGTAGAATAGCGGTGTTCCAATGGAACACCGCTATTCTTTTGATGGAGGGGTTCTTTATGATCTTTCAGAACACACAGGGCGGATCAATCAGCATCTCCGACAGTGTATTCAAGAATATCGCCGGAGTCGCGGCAACCAACTGCTTCGGCGTCAAAGGCATGGCAGTCCGTTCCATGACAGACGGTCTGGTCCACCTCCTTCGCAAGGAGGCCATGGGCAAAGGTGTTCGCGTTGAGTTCCTGAATGAGAATACCATTTCCATTGATCTTCATATTATTGTGGATCATGGCGTAAACATTCCCGCTGTGAGTGAAGCCATTATCAGCGAAGTCCGTTATGTTGTGGAAAGTTCTACGGGCGTTAGCGTACAGGCGGTAAATGTCTTCATTGATTCCGTTACGATGGACGACTGACGATCCGGATATTGGAGGGATTTCCTATGCGACAGACAATTGACGGAGCAGCTTTTCGCAGAATGGCGATCAGCGCTTCCGCTTCCATTGATAATCACAAGCAAAAAATCAACGATCTGAATGTGTTCCCCGTTCCCGACGGCGATACCGGCACCAACATGAGCATGACCTTTCAGAATGCTGTGCAGGATCTCCGCAAGGCTGAGGATCCCACGCTAACGAAGGCTGCCGATATTGTTGCATCCGCGCTTCTCCGCGGTGCGCGCGGCAACTCCGGTGTCATCCTTTCCCTGCTCTTCCGCGGCTTCGCAAAGAGTCTGAAAGGAAAGACCGAAGCGGACGGAACCGACTTGGCTCTTGCCCTGACGGAAGGCGTGGAAGCGGCTTACAAGGCTGTCATGAAGCCTGCCGAAGGAACCATTCTGACGGTCTCCCGCGTCAGCGCCGCTGCCGGTGTGGAAGCAGCGAAAGCAGATCCCGGCGCAGAGGCTGTCCTTGAGCAGATCATTCTCTCTGCACAGGATGCCCTTGAGAAAACCACCCACCAGAACCCGGTTCTGAAAAAAGCAGGCGTCGTGGATGCCGGCGGCATGGGCTACATTGTGATCCTTCAGGGTATGCTAGCCTCTCTTCAGGGCAATGACGTCATCCCCGCTGAGCCGTCTGATTCCGTCCGGGAAGCCGCTGACTTCTCTGACTTCGATACGGAGGAGATCACATTCCCCTACTGCACGGAGTTTATCGTCTCCCGTGAAACAGATCTGGATCCCGAAGATCTCCGCGCCTTCCTGGCGCAGATCGGTGACAGTCTGGTCCTGGTTGATGATGAGGAGATCATCAAAGTACATGTGCATACGGATCATCCAGGCAAGGCGATGGAAGAGGCGCTCCGCTACGGCAGCTTCGTCACCGTCAAGGTGGAAAACATGCGGTTGCAGCATACAGAAAAAATACTCTCCAGCAAAGATGCGGAAACGATCAGCGAACCGACCAAACCGGCCGGTGTGGTTGCAGTATGTGCCGGAACCGGCATTGCAGGCGTGTTCCACGATCTGGGCGTTGACCGGATCGTCGAAGGCGGTCAGACCATGAATCCATCCACGCAGGACATTCTTTCGGAGATCAACCGCGTACCCGCCGAAACGGTATATGTCCTTCCCAATAACAAAAATATCATTATGGCCGCTGAGCAGGCCGTACCTCTCACCAAGAAAAACGTGGTGGTCATTCCCACCAAGACCATTCCCCAGGGTGTCAGCGCCATGCTGAACTTTGATCCAGACGGTGAAGTGGAATCCAATAAGGCTGCCATGAACGGCTGCCTGGACAGCGTCACCACCATGCAGCTAACCTATGCAGCCCGGGATTCCGACTACGACGGCTTCCAGATTCATGCCGGCGACTATATGGCGCTCGTTGGATCCTCTCTGTTTGCGACTGATACGCAGATGAAGAATCTTGTGGAGCGTCTTGCCGAGCATACCGCCAGTCTGGAAAAGGAGTTTATCACAATCTACTACGGACAGGATGTTTCCGAACAGGCCGCCCAGGAAGCGGAATCCATTTTCGCCGAAACCTGTCCCGGTGCAGAAATCAATTTGATCAATGGCGGTCAGCCGATCTATTACTTCCTGATTTCCGCTGAATAATTCAGGCTCTTTATCACACAAAAGCCCATGCCTTCACCGGCATGGGCTTTTTGATTCCTGCCTTCTTCACAAAGAACCCCGGGCTGCTGCCCGGGGCCCTTTGTGAAGAAGGAAAAATATGAATTGGTTATTTCTATTATTCGCCAAACCCGAACAGGCCGCCGAATCCGGAGAACGGCCAGCCGAAGCTGAAGCCGCCGGAACTGCCGGAATCACCGCCGTCACTGGGGATTCCGATGTAACCGTCTGATCCGTCATTCTGGGAAGGAGTCTTCTCGGCATCCTTCTGCTGATCCTGAGTGGATTCTGCTTCCGGCTGTTTCTCGTCAAACGTAATCAGAAGAGAAACCTCTTCCCCGCTGCGCCATACCGTCACGGATGTGGTATCTCCCGCCTTGTATGTCCGCAGGGCAGCGACCAGGTCGGAATAGGAGGAAATCTCCTGGTCCCCCATCTTGATGATAATATCGGCCTGCTTCATACCTGCGCGTTCCGCAGCCGTATCCGGATAGACGGAATAGACATAGACGCCGGTGGGCAGATTATAGTAGTTGGCGTAGGTGTCATAGATGGTCACCGGCTGGATGCCGATAAAGGGCTTTCCTTTTACGTAGCCATACTGCATCAGGTCAGAGATGATCGGCATGACATCATTGATTGGGATTGCAAAGCACAGACCTTCAAGCTGACTGCTGCTGTATTTTGCCGTGGTAATGCCGATCACGTTGCCGTTCAGATCAAACAGCGGGCCGCCTGAATTGCCGGGGTTGATTGCGCAGTCGGTCTGCAGCATGTTGATCGGTTTGCCATCCGCGTTGATCTCCCGGTCCAGTGCGCTGATATAACCGACTGTTTCCGTATTGGTGAGTTCGCCGAGAGGATTGCCGATGGCGCATACCATTTCGCCCACTGACAGAGCATCACTGTCGCCGACTGCGACCGGCTTAAGTCCCTGCGCATCAATTTTCAGAAGCGCCACATCGTTGTCCGCTTCCGTTCCGACTACAACCGCGTCATAAGTGCTGCCGTCCATGAGACTGACTCGGATGGAGCCCTCGTTGGCATCCTCAACCACGTGATTGTTGGTAATGATGTAGCCATCCTGCGTCAGGACAAAGCCGGAGCCGGAAACGGCTGCCGTGGAGAGCTGCCCATAGACATTGGTGGTTGTCTCGGCGCTGATGCCCACGACGCACTCCACATAGGAGGCATAGACATCGGCAGGAGTCAGGCTCTTGCCTTCATTGTTGCTGGCAACACGGATCACGCCGGAAGAAACCGGTGTAATGCTTACGCTGCTGCCCGTGCTTCTGTCGGATACAGCCGATGAGACATTTGTCTGCATCTGGCTTGCCAGATTCCGGTATGCCGCTGCGGTCATACCCGCGCCGGCAGCGCCGCCGATCAGGGCACATACCAGTGCCAGCGCCACAATTCTCGCACCAAGGCGCTGCTTTTTCTGTGTCCCCTTTCCGTGAGGCTGCTCAAATGGATTTGTACTGTTCTGTGTGCTGTTCTGCGCTGTCTGGCTTTCAGTCTGCTCAACAGGTTCAAATGAATATCGATAATCGTTCATAACTCGTACGCTCCTTCGCTGTATTTCTGGGCTCAGGATATCGCAAACTTGTGTCAAAACTATGACTCCAAATCGAAGCTTTTTTGAATTTCTCCGCAGGGAATCTGCAATATCCTAACCGTTCGGGCATGAACAGATTCATGATACAATGCCCGCGTTCTCAAGGAGCGGATCACTGTGCAAGATAAGCCGCAAGGAGCTTCAGCGTATGAAACGCCCCATCTACATGGCTCCGCTCATAGCCGTGGCTTGCATAGACACCCGGTCCGATGAGGCCGTGTCGGATATCCAGACCGGCCGAAAGCGTGGATTCCACGTCTGATCCGTAATACGGATAGACATCCACCGCATAATCCGCCTCTGCGGCCTTCGTCGCGCGGATCAGACCACCGACCACGTCATAGTGATACGGACCGCCGGAATCCTTCGCACAGATAGACACCTGCCGCTCTGTGCACTGAAGACCGTCTCCAACGCACCCCATATCCACACTGATGGATTCCGTAACACCCGCCGGCACGGATCCCGCGCCGCCGTGTCCCACTTCCTCAAACACCGTCACATGCACCCAGGTACGTCTGGCCGGAACAATCTTTTCGTCCGCCAGATACTTCGCGAGGGCAATCAGGATGCCAACCGAATACTTGTCATCCAGGAAACGGCTCTTCAGATAACCCTGTGCCGTCAGTCTGGTTCGCGGCTCAAAGGCAACAATATCGCCCACCTCCAGGCCAAGCGCGCGGACATCGTCCGCTGACTTGACATTCTCATCGAGAACCACTTCCGTGGTATCAAATCCTCTCTGGGTTCCCGAATATTCCTTGTTTACATGGACAGACGCATTGCACAGCTGCAGCGTGCCCTCATACACCTTTCCGTCTCTGGAGTAGACTCTCACATTTTCCGCTTCGGTGTTATCCGGCTTCAGTCCGCCAAGGCCGGTCAGCCGCAGACGGCCGCTGCCTTTGATCTCCGCGATCATCGCGCCAAGCGTATCTGTGTGCGCCTGCAGGAGAAGCCTGTTATCCGAATCCACTCCCCCGAGATCCACCAGAACGCCGCCTTTAGTGGTGCGTTTTGCCGCAAATCCGATTGATTGAAAAGCATTCTGAACCCATTGCGCTGCCTGTTCCGTGTAGCCAGTCGGGCTGTCGATTGCAAGAAGATCCATTGCCTGTTTTACCGCAAAATCCGCGTACTCTTTTTTCATGTAGTATTCCTCCTCCGTTTCAATCTGCAGCTATTGTAGTGTATGCTCCTTCCCTTTACAAGTCTGCATAAACAGAAAAAAGACTCTTCTGCAAATACGCAGAAGAGTCTAATCTGGAGGTGCCACCCAGATTTGAACTGGGGAATGAGGGTTTTGCAGACCCTTGCCTTACCACTTGGCTATGGCACCATATAATTCAAGGAGCGTCTTTAACGCTCCTTGAAGCCAGTTGGAGCGGGTGACGAGGCTCGAACTCGCTACCTCCACCTTGGCAAGGTGGCGCTCTACCGGATGAGCTACACCCGCAAATTGGTGCCTTGGGTCGGAATTGAACCAACGACACGCGGATTTTCAGTCCGCTGCTCTACCAACTGAGCTACCAAGGCAGGGTGTGAGCCGAACATAATGTTCGGCTCACATTTGGCGACCCGGAACGGACTTGAACCGTCGACCTCCAGCGTGACAGGCTGGCGTGCTAACCGACTGCACCACCGGGCCAAATACATGGTGGGAACAACAGGGCTCGAACCTGTGACCTCCTGCTTGTAAGGCAGATGCTCTCCCAGCTGAGCTATGCTCCCTGGTCCCCCGCCGGATTTCCGGCGACGGATGTTATTATAGCGGGGTGTTCCTTCTTTGTCAAGAGTTACTTTCTATTTTTTCTCAGTTAACGCCAGGGCTCCCGTCGAGAGCCCTGGCGCTTCCGATTTCATTCATTTTGCGCCATTGGAACGGATCCTTTTTCTGCCATCTGTCCGTCCGTCTGACTCGTTTTACAGGTTTTCAAGCAGAGTCTGAACCTGTTCAACCGTAAAGGCATAATCCGCATCACAGAACTGGCACTGGATATGAATGGTTTCCCCTTCTTCGATGATCTTCTCCAGTTCCTTTTTTCCCAGGCTGATCAGCGTGCGCTCGACACGATCCCGGTCGCAGTAGCAGCGATAGCTGACCGGTGTCGTTTCCAGGATTTCCAGCTCGAAATCCGGAAGAACGCGCCGCAGAAGCTCTTCCGGCGTCAGTCCCTGATCCAGAAGAGGCGTCACATTTCCGGCGCTTTCAACGCCCTGCTCCACCCGATCAATGATATCATCCGGCGCGCCAGGAAGCAGCTGAATGATATAGCCGCCCGCCGCGCGCACGGACTGGTCCACGTCAACCAGCACACCCAGTGCGCAGGCGGTCGGAACCTGCTCGGACTGTGCAAAATAAGCGGTCACATCCTCCGCGATTTCACCGCTGACCAGTTCGCAGGAACTCACATAGGGCTCCTTCATCTGAAGATCACGAATCACGGTAAGGCGGCCATCTTTTCCCACGCAGTCGCCCACGTTCAGTTTCCCCCGGTATTTTTCCAGAAGCGAAACCTGGGGATTCGTGACATAACCCCGCACGTTTCCCTCGCTGTCGGAAACGGCAAGAAGTGTGCCCAGGGGGCCGCCGCCCTTGATCTGCAAAGTAACGGAGCCGTCCTCCACCTTCTGCATATTGCCCATTAGAGAGCAGGCGGACAGGGTTCTGCCCAGCGCTGCTGTTGCCATGGGCAGACAGTGATGAATCTGCCGCGCGCGCTCCACAATCTCTCTGGAAGAGATTGCGGACGCTTTTACAAAGCCGTCTTTTGTGATGGCTCGAACAATCTGATCACTCATTAAACTGTTTTTCCTTTCGGGCAAAGAAATAGACCCGCTGCTCTCCCTCCCGCGGGGCGGTCAGAGCGCGGTCGGCATAGACATGGATTTCTCCGAATCCCGCTGAAAGCAGATACTGTTTCAGTTCCTCCAGCGTATATGCATATTCCGCATGTTCTTCAAAGCTGCGCTGCCACAGTTTCCCTCTCCGCTGAAACAGATCCATGCCGTAATAGCAGATATTGTCCTCGAAACTGGCCCGCCAGATACAGTACTGATCCTCGTCCTCATCCAAAAAAACCTGTCCATCCAGAGACATAAGTTTTTCCGGCGTATTTACATCAAACACAAATACGCCGCCGGGAACCAGCGCATCGTACACTCTGCTGATGGTCTTCCGGCAGTCCTCCGGGTCCGTCAGATAATTCAGGCTGTCCAGCGTACAGATAACCGCATCTACCTGCGTCGGAAGTTTCAGCTTCTGCATGCTCTGATGAACAAAAAACGGGCGGTTTTTCATTTCCGCCGTTTTTGCAAATGCGACTGTCAGCATATCCACGGAGCGATCCGTTCCTGTCACCTGATATCCCCGTTCAGCAAGAATTCCTGCCAGTGTGCCGGTTCCGCAGGCAAGATCCAGAACGGTCTGAACACGCGCCCCATGGGTCCGGAAGAGAAGTTCCAGGTAATCCGCTACTTCCTCATACGGCACATCATTGGTGAACCGGTCATAGGATGCGGCAAGTGCCTCGTACTCACTCATGCCTGTACCTCTGGATCCGCATCCTCCAGGGCCTTGAGCCGCTCGAGAAGCGTCCGGTAGGAATCATTTCCGTAATTCAGGCAGCGGTTGACGCGGCTGATCGTCGCGCTGGAAACGCCGGTCTTTTCCAGAATATCGCTGTAAATCAGGCCCTGATTCAGCAGCTTCGCCACTTCGAACCGCTGCTCCATTGCCTGAAGCTCTGCCACTGTACACAGATCCTCAAAAAAAGCATAGCATTCTTCTGGTGTCTTGAGCTGAAGAACGGCACGGTACAGGTCGCTCGCCGGATCCGTGCGTCTGTGTTTGCTGTTCAAGAGAATGCACCTCCAAAGCGTTTACTTTCATACGCTATAGTATCAAAGTTTTTTGCAGATGTAAAGAATCTTTCCTTGGATTCCAACGATCTGACAGCACTGCCGCGATGAACGGAGCAGATACGGGCAGTGAAAGGAAGGGGACCCTCAGGCAGCTTCTTAACCTTGCCTGGGGTCCCTCTTGCAGATATCTTCAGATGATTGCTTCTGACTTACTTCCGGTTGAACAGATCGATCAGTTCCTTATCCCAGTTGTCATCATCCTGGGTCGGTACAGTGACGCTGGTCTTTTCACCGAGCTTGCTGAAAGCGCCCTTGCTGCGCTTCTCGTCAAATCCGGTTGCAATCACGGTGACGCGCATCTCATCCTGCAGGTCATCATTGAATGCGGCACCGAAGATAATGTTTGCTTCGGGATTTGCATTTTCCATAACGATATTCGCAGCGGTCTCCACGTCGTCGAGTCCCAGTTCGGAGGAACCGGTAACATTGATCAGGACGCCCATTGCACCATTGATGGATGTCTCCAGCAGCGGGCTGGAAACAGCGGCCATAGCGGCCTGCTCTGCCTTGTCCCGTCCGGTTGCGGAGCCGACACCCATATGAGCGTGGCCAGCGTTGCGCATAATGGCGGAAACGTCGGCGAAGTCCAGATTGATAATGACATGCTCGGAATATGCAACCAGCTCGGAAATGGAGGAGACAGCCTGCTTGAGGACATCGTCCGCAATTCCGAATGCGTTGGCGAATGTGATCTTCTGATCGGTAACATACTTCAGGCGGTCATTGGGAATAATGACCAGGGAATCAACCTTCTCGGAAAGCTCGGCAATGCCGGACTCGGCCTGACGCATGCGGTTTGCGCCTTCAAACTTGAAGGGCTTAGTCACGACGCCGACTGTGAGGATGCCGGCCTCGTGTGCCAGATCCGCAACGATAGGCGCTGCACCGGTGCCGGTGCCGCCGCCCATGCCGGCGGTGATGAAGACCATATCGGCGCCTTCCAGCGCCTTGGAGATCACAGCGCGGCTCTCTTCAGCAGACTTCTTGCCGATCTCCGGCTTGGAGCCGGCGCCCATGCCGCCGGTCAGCTTCTCACCGATCTGGACCTTATTCTCGCAGCGGGACTTGTTCAGGTCCTGACGGTCGGTATTGACCACAATAAACTCTACGCCCTGAATGCCGCTTTCAATCATGCGGTTGACAACGTTATTGCCCGCGCCGCCGACGCCGATTACTTTAATGTTTACGACTTTTTCCATATATTCTTCAGGCATGTCCGTTTCCTCCTAAATGTCTCTATGTCGATTCGGGCTCTTGACCCGACTTTTTACAAATTTACACTTTATTGTATCGTGGAATATGGTTTTGGTCAATAGAGAATTATATTTTTTCGAAAAAAGTTGCCTTTCTTCCGGTTTGCCTGATCAGGACCAGGGAATCAGACGTGCGGTGCCGCTCTCCTCCATAGTCAGATCAATGGTTCCCGTTTTTGACGCATCCAGCTGGTGATTGATGATTTCGTCCAGATAGCGGATCTTGTAATCCAGCTGATCTGTGCCGCCCAGGCGGATATCAAACCGGTCTGTGTAAACCATCGTCAGATCGAAGGTTCTGGACAGGTCAATGGAACGGATTCCTGTCAGAAGCCCGGTTTCACTCAGCGCGGGAAGAATAATCTGAAGCGCATTCTGCTGTTCTTCCGTCTCCAGTTTCAGCTGCAGACCCGCTTCCGGAGACTTTGCCAGTACGCCCTGGAGTTCCGTAAGTCCGTCCAGATCCACCTGTGTCTCACTGGTCACCGGTTCCGTCAGCTTGCATGACGCACTCAGAAGCCAGACCTGTCCTTCCTCGGAATGGATCCATGCGACACTGTCGCATTCCACGACTTCAATCAGGACGGTATCGGGCATGCGCCGGGAGATCCGCGCCTCATCCACGTAGGGAAGCCTGGTCGTAATATTCACCATGGCAGCATCCCGGTTGATTGCCATCAGATTCTCCCCGATTTCAAGGCCGGACGCTTCCACAATGGTCTGGGCAGGATAACGCTCATTGCCGACTACGGTGATATGATGCACCTTGAAGAAAATGATCACTCCCGCAACAACGGCAAGCGCAGCTGCAATGACGGTAATCAGCTTAGCGATCATGCTGCTGCGGTATCGTTTTGGTTTCGCGCTGCGTTTTGTCTGCTTTCTTGTCTGTTTCTTTGCTGCCATCGGCTTCCCTCCCCTCATATATGATTCTGTGCTCCGACAGCTTATCCGTCCCTGCGGATCAGATCTTCCAGAACGCCGATGATTTTTTCCGTTGCGTCCGGAACCGCCATGGCATGCTGCTGCACCGCCATTTTTGCCCGCCGCTCCGGATTCTCCAGGAGTTGTCTGGTCTGTTCATAGAGCACCTGCCCGTCGCATTCGGCCTCCCGAATGACAACCGCGGCTCCTCTGCCTTCCAGGATTCTCGCATTCTTTTCCTGGTGATTGTCCGTCACGTTGGGGCTGGGAACCAGGATCGCGGGAGTCGCTGAGGCAGTCAGTTCCGAAATGGTTGATGCGCCTGCTCTGCAGATAATCACATCTGCGGCGGCCATCAGGGAAGGCATATCATAAATATACTCCCTCATGTCAAGGTGCGGATTTGCCGCCAGATCCACGCCGTGCTCTCTGACATATTCCGGCATCCAGCGCCAGCCGTAGGATCCCGTGGCATGAATATGATAGAAAGCTTTTTCCCTGCACTCGATCGCCATCATGTCGGCGATTTTTTTGTTCATCTCCCGGGCGCCCAGGGATCCCCAGTAGGACACCACCAGCGGCATGTCGGTCATGCCGAGCTTCTGTTTTGCCTCCTGCGGGTCGGTGCTGAGGAACTCCTCCCGTACGGGCGTGCCCGTTACCGTCACCCGTTCCGGGTTCTGGTACTGACTTCGGCACTCCTCAAACGGGACCAGAATCCGGCTCACATTTTTCGCAACCAGTCTGGTCGCAAGGCCCGGCACCGCGTTGGACTCATGTACCGCCGTAGGTATTCCCCGGCGGATACCCTGGCGCAGCGCGGGATAACTTGCATATCCGCCTGTGCCCAGGATGACATCCGGCTGAAAATCCCGGATGATCTGATCCGCTTTCCGCAGAGAGGCTGCGATGTGCCAGCTTGTCACAAGATTGTGCCAGATTGCGGCGGGGGTCAGTTTTCGCTGAAAATTGGAGATTTTCACGCAGCGCAGCTCATAGCCGGCTTTGGGGACCAGGGTCCGTTCCATGCCGTCATCCGCGCCCATGAACAGGATCTGCGTGTCCGGGTCCATCCGTTTCAGTGTATCTGCTACTGCAATGGCGGGATTAATATGACCGCCCGTGCCGCCGCAGGTCAGTATGATGCGCATTCAACCGCCTCCTCAGATCATCAGGGACGTTCCGTTCTTCCGGGAAACCTGAAGCACGACACCCATCTCGAAGAGGTTCAGCATCAGAGCCGTGCCGCCCTGGGAGAAGAACGGCAGTGAAATGCCGGTGGGCGGCAGGAAACCTGTCACAACGCCGATGTTGAAGAATACCTGAAGCGCCATCAGCGTAATCAGGCCGGCGATCATCAGTGCGCCGAAGCGGTCTCTTGCATGCATGGCAAGCCAGAATCCGCGGATAATCAGAAGAACAAATAGAAGGATTACCAGCATGGCACCCACATATCCCAGTTCCTCGCACAGGATGGAGAAAACATAGTCGTTGGATTCTTCCGGCAGGTACAGATACTTCTGCCGGCTTCTTCCCAGGCCCAGGCCGAAGAAGCCGCCCGAGCCGATGGCGTACAGGGACTGAATGGCCTGATATCCGTTATCGGACGCGTCCTGGAAAGGATCCTGCCAGTAGGTGATGCGCTGCATGGCGTAGGGGTTGACTTTGAGATAGATCAGAAGAAACAGTCCGGCTGCCGCGGCACCGATCAGGAACCAGCGCAGCTGGGTTCCGCCGTAGAACATCATCAGTGCGCCAACAGCGCCGATGATGATAATGCCCGACAGATGCGGTTCCAGCGCAAGCAGCGCAACGATGCCGCCCAGAATTGCGGCAAAGGGAACCACGCCGTACCGGAATGTTTTCATTTTCTCCTTATACGAGGAAATCATGGTTGCGAAGACAACAATGATGGCAAACTTCGCAATTTCGGAAGGCTGGAAAGAAATGCCGAACAGTTCGAACCAGCGTGTGGAGCCGTTGATGGTCTTACCTGCGATCAGAACCAGCAGAAGGAAGAGAATGGAGACCGCCAGAATCGGAAACGCAACCGACCGCCAGAGGTGATAGTCGAAGCGGGTGATCACCAGCATGACAACAATGCCACCGACTGCGAAAATCGCCTGCCGGACAAAGAAATAGGTGGAGTTCTGCTTGTCTGCATACGCGCGGGCATAGCTCGCGGAAAACATGATGACCAGGCCGATGGCCGTCAGCAGAAGCGTGAGCACCAGGAACGGCACATCCAACACGCCGGACGATACCTCCTGCACCGGTTCCTGCCTTGCGGCAGATCCGTTCTGACGTTCCAGATCCATGGCTGCTTCACCTCTCCTCTTTCTTTAAGATCAGTTGATTCCGAAATATCCCAGGATGCAGGCTGCAACCGTGATTGCCGTAAAGACACAGAAGATCTTCACTTCGCTCCAGCCCTTCATCTCGTAATGATGATGGATGGGCGTCATACGGAAGATCCGCTTGCCATGGGTCAGTTTGAAATAGCCGACCTGGAGAATCACGGATACAGTCTCAATGATATAAATAATGCCCACAACAATGAGAATCAGGGGCATATTCAGTGCAAATGCAATGGCGCAGACTGCCGCGCCCAGACTCAGAGAACCGGTGTCTCCCATGAAAACCTTTGCCGGATGGAAATTATAGCACAGGAATCCGGCGAGTCCCCCCGCCATAGCGGCGGGAAACAGCCCCAGACCGGCTTTCTTCTGAAGGAGAGCTGCAACGATGAAAAAGATCATCACTGGGATGGACACGCCTGCAGCCAGTCCGTCGATGCCGTCCGTAAGATTGACCGCGTTGACGCAGCCCACCATAACAAACATGGCAAACAGGAAATAGACAATCCAGTTGATCCGGACCGTAACCTTCCAGAAGGGAATAAAGAGCTCATTGGACAGAGATCCGTTCCAGCGCAGCAGCGCCAGGAAAATACCGGACGCCGCGAGCTGAAGCAGCAGCTTCTGAAGGGCGGTGAGGCCTAAATTCCTGTGGTATTTCACTTTCATGAAATCATCCAGGAAACCGATCAGGGCAAAGACCAGGGTAAACAGGGCAAGAAACAGGCTGGTGAAATCGCCCTGACGCATCTCCGGAATGGCGAACAGCAGGCTGACCAGCATGCCCGCCAGGAACATCAGGCCGCCCATGGTCGGCGTTCCGGATTTGGACGCATGCCAGGCAGGTCCGATCTCACGGATTGACTGCCCCGCCTTCAGGGCGCGGAGCATGGGCAGCAGGAAATGGCCCACAGTAAAGCTGACAGCCGCAGCGGCCAGCAGACACAGTACAATACGCATGATAATCCTCCCTTACAGGGGCTCCGGCTGCAGTTCCAGGAACAGCTCCAGCGCTTTTTCCATTCTCATGCCGCGGCTTCCCTTGAACAGGAGCACATCCCCGGGCCGTGCACGGGATACCAGGGCGTTGACCATCTCTTCCTGGGTGTCGAAACTCATTGCCTGGGTGTTTTTCATGCCGCCGGTCATGGCGCCGGAGATAACCCGCTCCGCATTGGGCCCGTAGGCGAGAATCATATCCGTCTTGTTTGCGGCGATACGGCCGATCCGGTAATGCTCTGCCGCCGCGCGGTCGCCCAGTTCCAGCATATCACCCAGAACCGCAATTCTGCGGCCTCTCACCTTCTTATCCCCAAGGACGAGGATCGCGGCTTCCATGGACTCCGGACCCGCATTATAGCAGTCGTCGATGATGGTGTAGCCCTTTGCCTCGTAGGTTTTCTGCCGCATATCCGTATTCTGGAAGCGGGAGAGCGCAGTCTGAATATTCGCCGGGAGCACATTGCAGCACACCGCCACTGCCGCAGCCGCGGTTGCATTCTGAGAGGAGTGACGGCCTTCCATGGGCACATAGACATCAAAGCGCTGTCCCAGGCCCTCAATGGTGAAGCGAATGCCGCCCTCCGGTGTTTCCAGATTCCTCGCATGGATATCACATTTTTCGTTTTCAATGCCGAAATAGATAATCCGGTCTGCCTGAATGTTGTGCAGTCCCCAGAGCAACGGCTCATCTCCGTTGAATACGGCCGTACCGCCCGGACGGAGCCCCTCGAGGATCTCCAGCTTTGCCTGGAGAATGCCTTCTCTGGATCCAAGGTGCTCAATATGCATGGATCCGATATTGGTAATGACGACCAAGTCGGGCTTTGCCACCGCCGTGAGCTCCCGCATCTCCCCAAAATGGTTCATGCCCAGCTCCAGAACCAGATATTCCGTATCTGCCGGCGTATCCAGAAGCGTCTGGCTGAGACCGATGCGGTTGTTGTGGTTCTCCCTTGTCTTCCAGACCCGGTATGTCGTCGCCAGAATTGCCGCAATCATTTCCTTGGTAGTGGTCTTTCCGACGGAGCCGGTAATCGCCACAACGCGCGCCTTCAGGGAATCCCGATAGGCGCTGGAGATGTCCAGCATTGCCTTCATGGTATCCTCCACGCGGATTGCGGGAATCTCCGGAGAGAGGTCCCTGGCTGTCAGGACAGCGGCAGCTCCGGCCTGAATCGCGGCCTCGATATAATCATGTCCGTCAAACCGGTCTCCCTGCAGCGGGATAAACAGCTGACCAGCCTGTATGGTTCGGGTATCTGTACTGACACCGCGGATGGAAACTTCCGCATATTCCGGCGCTACGGTACCGCCGCACCAGCCGGCAATTACGGAGAGAGTCGTGCAGATCATTCCATCGTCTCCTTGTTCTTCATCTGCTCCAGATGGGCGGCAACCTCTTCCCGCTCATCCAGATGCGTCTTCTCATGGCCCAGAATCTGATAGGTCTCGTGGCCTTTTCCGGCCAGAACGATGACATCGTCCGGCAAAGCGTGATCCATGACCCAGGCGATTGCCTCCCGTCTGTTTTCAATCACAGTGTAAGGAGTCTTTGTATCTTTCATGCCTTCCAGAATCTGGCGGATGATTTCACCGGGTTCCTCCGTACGGGGGTTGTCTGACGTCACCACCACGTAATCTGCGATCTGTGCCGCGATTGCGCCCATGATGGGCCGCTTGATGGGATCCCGGTCTCCGCCGCAGCCGAACAGCACAACTGTTCTGCCCTTTGCAAAGCCCTTGACGCAGCGAAGCACATTTTCCAGGCCGTCTGGGGTGTGGGCATAATCAATGAGAATTGTGAAGTCGCATCCGGGCGTGGGCACAACTTCCGCTCTTCCCTTGACGCCTTTGGCGTTGTGCAGTGCCGCCGCCGCCTGGTGCAGATCGATGCCCAGTGCCATCACCGTCATGACCGCCGAAAGCGCGTTGTAGACGCTGAACTGTCCGGGGATGCCCAGTTCCAGGCGGCAGATATCGTTTCCGATCACTGCCTCCATTTCCACTTTGCTGGATTTCAGGCGGATATTCTTTGCCACCAGATCTGCGCGGTCGTCGAGGGTGGAATAGGTATAGACGGTTCCCGCAGCATGATCTCTCATCTTGGTCCAGGCGGGATCATCCCGGTTCAGTATGCTGACCGGGCATCTTGCAAAGAGTTCCGCCTTCGCGTCTCCATAGGCCTCCATGGTCTTGTGGAAATCCAGATGATCCTCTGTCAGATTGGTAAATACGCCGACGGCAAAATCAACGCCGTCCACTCTCCCGAGGGAGAGCGCGTGGGAGGAGACCTCCATGACCGCATAGCCGCAGCCGGCATCCGCCATGCTGCGGAACAGTTTCTGAAGCTCATAGCTTTCCGGCGTTGTGCGCTCTGTCTCCAGCACCTGGTCTCCGATCATATTCTGAATGGTTCCGATAAGTCCGACTCTGGTATTCTCCGTCTGTTCCAGAATGGATTTGATCAGGTAGGTCACCGTGGTTTTTCCGTTGGTGCCCGTAACGCCGATCACCTTCAGTTCTCCCGTGGGATGTCCGAACCAGGTATCTGACAGGTATGCCAGAGCGCTTCTGGCATTCTCCACCAGGATATACGGCACGTCTGTTTCCGGGACCCGCTCGCAGACCACAGCGGCAGCGCCGGCCGCAACAGCGGCAGGAATAAAGGCCATGCCATCCGCCGCAAAGCCGGAAATCGCAACGAAAAGACAGCCTGGTTTGGCCTTCCTCGAATCGTAACAAACGGCGCTGATCTCCAGATCTAACGGAGCATGGACCTGGGTCGGATTCACATTTACAAGAAGCTGCTTTAACTGCACGGCTGTCTCTCCCCTTTCCTGTATTTTCCTTTCCAGCTGCATCAGTCAAGTGCGCTGGAATCTGTAAATTTCACTGTGATGGTCGTGCCCCTGGCGACTTCCGTTCCGGGCTCGATATCCTGACTGGAAACACTGACGCTGCCGCTCGAACTGGTGGTGCCGCGGCTCTGCAGATACAGTCCTGCATAGGCTGCCCTGGCTTTCGCCTGTTCCACGGTCAGGCCGTGGAAATCCGGTACGGCAATATTGCCGGTGGGCACGTCCGCATCCATATAGAGCGAAACCTCGGAGTTTCCAGGCACCGGACTGCCGGCCGCCGGGATCTGGCCCGTAACCTTTTCGCCGCCGCCGATAACCCGGTAGGTCAGATTTTTCTCTGCAAGGATTTCCGAAGCATCCTTCAGATTCATTCCCTTGCAGTTTGGCATGGTAAAGTTGATGAGCCCGATTTCATCTTCCGTATAGTTCGGATTCAGTCCCAGGTACGGAAGCACATCCATGAAGATGTCACCCACAGTCGGCGCAGCCATGACGCCGCCGGAGATGTACTGGCCCGGGCCGGGGGTATCCAGTGCGACCAGGCAGATATACTTCGCCTCGTCATTTTCATCGAAGGCAATGCCGGCAAAGGATACGATCTTGTCGTCCACCCGTCCGCCCCACTCGTTGAATTCATCGATTTTTTCGGAAGTGCCAGTTTTACCGCCGATGGTATATCCGACCACCTTTGCGTTTTTGCCGGTACCTTCCTCCACCACGGAAATAATCAGGTTTCGCATGATGGCTGATGTTTCCTTGCTGATCACCTGGCGCACGTAGGAAGGCTGGATATCCTCCACGACGTTGCCGTTCTGATCCATGACGCGGGATACCACGTGAGGCTCCATCAGGTATCCGCCGTTGACAATGGCGGAAATGGCTCGAACCAGCTGAATCGGCGTGACTTTGAAGGTCTGTCCGAACGAAGCCGAAGTCAGGGAGGAATAGCCGTAGGATTCATATTCCGTCAGATAGGATTTGTCGAAGAAAACGCCTGCGGCTTCACCTGGAAGATCAATTCCGGTCATCTCGGTCAGGCCGAAGCTGAGCGCATATTTGTAGAATTTTTCGCCTCCGAGACGGATACCGATATCCGCAAAAGCAATGTTGCAGGAATTCTGAAGAGCCTGCGCGGTTGTCTCCAGGCCGTGTCCGACGTGATTCCAGCATTCCAGAGGATCCTCGCGGCCCCAGATCTCCGCAGTGCCGCCGCAGAAGAAGGTATCGTTGAGAGTGATGACTCCCTCCTCCAGCGCAGCTGCCAGCGTTACGGTTTTAAATGTGGAACCTGGTTCATAGCCGTCTGAAATGCAGCGGTTGCGCCACTGTGCCAGACGTGCTGCCACAACGGCGGCCTCATATTCCTTTTTCGCCGCTTCATATTCCAGCGAGCTGTGATCCAGGCGCTCCATTTCGTCATACTGTTTCTGCAGTTCTTCGGAAGCAGTCTCCTCGTAGATCTCGAGGAAATTGTTGGGATCGAAATTCCCGTAATTCGCCATGGCGAGCACTTCGCCGGAATTGACATCCATGATGATGCCGAATGCACCGTGAAGCACGCGGTACTGCTCGATCGCAGTCTCAATGTGCTTCTGCAGATAATACTGCACCGTGCTGTCCAGCGTAGTCACCAGGCTGTAGCCGTCGCTCGCCTCATAGGTCTTTTCATAGGTATAAAGCATCTCCGAGCCGTAGTTGCCCTTTGTGGTGATGACCTTTCCGGTGGTTCCCTCCAGATAGTCATCATAGTATGCCTCTATGCCCTCCGCGCCCACATTGTCCGAGCGGACGAAGCCGACAGTCTGCGCCATCAGAGCCCCATTGGGATAATAGCGCTGGGTATCTTCCTCAAAATGGATTCCGGTAACTTTCTTCTCACTGATGAATTCCCGCACCTCGGCCGCTTCATCCGCCTCCACCTTGCGCGCAATGATCTTATAGCGCATGTTGGTTTCCGCCGCCTGTGCGCGTACAAATTCCTCGCTGACGCCGAGGATCTCGCTCAAGCCTCTGGCGATGACGCCCACATCCTGCTTCTCCTGGTCGATCTCGTAAGGATCCAGAAAGACCGTTTCCACCATGGCGGAGGTTGCCAGTACATTCATATTGCGGTCGTAGATGCTTCCGCGGCTCGCGCTGACCGACTGGGAGCGGGTCTGGCTGTCTATGGCCATGCCGGAATACTTGTCATGATCCCGCACCATAATCTGATACAGCCGGACGCTCAGGGGGATAAAGATCAGAACGCCGAGTGCCACCATAGCGACCAAAATCCGCACGATCACCGTGCGGTTTGCCTCCTGCGTCTGCCGGATTTCTTTTTTTGTGCGCTGTCTTTTCGCTTTCATACTCTCTCCAGAAACAGGCAATCATACCGAAAGACGGGCGGTGATGAGATCACCGCCCAATCCGTTCCAGCAATGATTGATTTCCCGTCACGACAGGTATTCCTTGAGTTCCCTGACGGAACTGACTATACTCTCGATTGCTCTGCCGATAAAGCCTTTTTCTTTCTGTGCCGTAATCACGACGCCCTTATCTGTTGCATGGGAAAGATTCACATATACAATCTGCTCCGGCAGCACCTTCTGCATGCCGAGCTCGTTGATTGCCATATCCTCGATATAGGACAGATCCACGGAACCCTCGTACTGTTTTGCCAGAATTGCGTTCTGGGCTTTCATGTCCGCCAGTTCATCCGCCAGCCTGGCATTTTCCGTTGTTGCCTCATACAGGCGCACATAGCCGAAAATGACAAGGATCAGCATGGAGAGCACAGCGAAGAAGCCGAGGACGGCAGTCGGTGCGATTCCCACGTGAATGCGTTCCCTGGTGCCCTGCTTCTTGCCCTGTTTCCGCTCAACCCGCTCTTCCGGAAGTTCTACCGGAACTCTGCCGGGCTGCGCGTTGAGATAGGCGTAATCCACCGCAGCGGCGCCGCTGTATTCAATTCTTGACAGATCGTCGCGCACTGCTCTTTCCTTCTCTCTTCCTACAGTTTCTCTGCAACGCGGAGCTTCGCGCTGCGCGCCCGCGGATTCTCATCCAGTTCTTCCGGCTGCGAGGTGATCGGCTTCTTTGTCAGGATTCGTACGGAAGGCTTTCTTCCGCAGACACAGACCGGGAACGAAGGCGGACAGATACAGCCTTTCGCCGCCGTCTGCATAGCGTTCTTCACGATCCGGTCCTCCAGGGAATGGAAGGTGATCACCGCCAGGCGTCCGCCCGGATTCAGAAGATCCGGCGCCGCCTCCATCATCCGCTCCACCGCGCCGAGTTCATCATTGACGGCGATTCGGATTGCCTGAAAACTCCGTTTTGCAGGATGCTGCTTCTCGCGCAGCGCCTGCGCCGGCATGGCGCTGCGAATGATTCCTGCCAGTTCCAGAGTCGTCTCTATTGGCTTTTTTGCCCGCTCGCGCACAATTGCTGCAGCGATAAGCGGCGCATAACGCTCCTCTCCGTACTCAAAGAGGATTCGCTTCAGTTCCTCCTGCGGCCAGTCATTGACCACTTCATAGGCACTCAGCCGGTCTTCCGGATTCATTCGCATATCCAGAGGGGCGTCATTCATATAGGAAAAGCCGCGCTCCGCTTCATCCAGCTGGGGAGACGAAACGCCCAAGTCGAACAACATTCCGTCAATCCGCTCCACACCGGCCTGATTCAATATGTCACGCAGATTCTGAAAATTCTCATGAACCAGCAGAATTCTCGCTTTCGCGGCGGAGAGCCGCTCCCCTGCCGCCTGAAGCGCCGCAGGGTCTCTGTCCACGCCGATGAGCATTCCATGTTCGGAAAGTCTGGATGCGATTTCGCGGGAATGTCCCGCGCCGCCCAGCGTGCCGTCCAGATAAATCCCGTCCGGCTTAATGTCCAACGCCTCAATGCATTCATGGAGAAGGACAGGTGCATGCTGAAACTCCATCAGAATCCCAGCTCCTCCATCACAGCCAGAAGATTTTCCGGCGTAAGCTGCTCTTTTTCCAGTTCGTCATAGCGGTCTGCATCCCAGATCTCCGCATGACCGCCCTGTCCGATAAACATGACATCCTGGGTGAGCTTTGCATAATCCCGCAGTTCCTGAGGGATCAGGAATCTTCCCTGCTTGTCCGGTTCGCATTTGCTTGCGTTGGCAAAGAGGAACCGCATTCTTTGCTGCTGGGAAATGGGCAGGGCATTGTACTTGTCCAGGATACTGTCCCAGCCTTCCTGCGTATAGACGGACAGACAGTAATCCGTTCCAAGGGTCACATAAAATGCGTCTCCGAGTTCATTGCGGAATTTCGCGGGAGTGAACAGCCGCCCCTTCTGGTCTATGGTATGCCGATATTTTCCGTACAAGGGCCTTCACCTCCGCTCCACTTTCATCAATTTTGCTCCATTTTGCCCCACACAACCAAGTATACATAAGACATTTTGAAATTGCAATCATAAATTTCATTTTTTTGTTGTCTTTTTGCGGTTTTCGTGCCCCTTTTTTTGTTGATGTTACTGTCATTTTCAGGTGGGAACTAGATATGGTGTTCCGGCACAGAACCCGGCACAAGTGTCCTGATGCGGAATTCAATCGGAAACGAACACGTCTGTATGCCTGTGTTTTTTCGTTATGCCGCATCTGTTCTTCTGCTTGACAACAAGTCTGTTCATGCAGAGAATCATTTTGGAGTTTTTCCTCATTTCTTCCCACGAAATAGAATGCTTCAATTTCGTCCGACATTTTATTCTCTTCGATTGTATTCTCAGTGAAAGGGGGTCATGCAATGAATGGTTCTTTGTCGCGTACGGACAAAGAAATCGCGGAGCTGTTTGAGCGCCATTATCGGATGCTGTACCGGATCTGTTTCACTTATATGAAAAATGCCGCAGATACGGAAGACGCTGTCCAGGAGACGTTTTACCGTCTGATCAGCAGGCAGCCTTTATTTGACAGTCCAGAGCATGAAAAGGCATGGCTGATTCGGACCGCCTCCAATATCTGCAGGAATGCACTCAAGCATTGGTGGCGAAAGCATGAAGATCTTGCGGATCATGAGGATGCCGCAGAATCAGCGCCGCCTGAAACAGGCGATGTGCTTCAGGCCGTCATGTCCCTCCCGGAGAAATACAAAACCGCCGTGTATCTTTACTATTATGAGGGCTACTCCAGCGCCGAGACGGCGGAACTTCTTCAAAAACCGCCGTCAACCATTCGCAATTATCTGCATGAAGCCCGCGCGATTCTTCGTGAAAGGTTAGGTGTCGATTATGACGATGAAGACTGAACTGACCGCTGTCTGGGACAAAATGGAACCGGACGCGGTTTCCTGCGACCGGATGCTGTCCAATGTCCTAGCATACAATGAGCTTGTGCATCACAATCCGAAGACGCGCAGCCGGACAAAAAAGGCCGGAATCCGGATTGCCGTCTGCGCAGCCTGCATCTGTCTGGCTGCAGCGGCCGCATTCCCGATTCTCCGACACGCCGGTACTGCAGCGGTTTCCCCTTCCCCATCCGCAGACAAAACACATGCGTCCGAACTGACTGAACCTGTGGAAACGCATCCCCAGGCAGACACTTCCGCAGGGTTAAACCCGGCGCTGGAGGAGGATGCTTCCGCCGGTTTTCCGGCTGGGGAAGATACTATTGGCGTCCAGAACGGTATCGATCAGCCGATTCAGTCCTATGCGCAGTCTCCGGATTCAGAACCGGAGATATCCGTTCCGGCTGTATCCAGCGAATCGGAGCCCAACGACAAGCCCCCGTATGATTCCGATCAGTCCTCCTATCTGCCGTCTCAAGGTCCTGACACCCCGAATCCGACGCCATTGGGGAAAGAAATGATTTCCTCCTATGGTGTGATGCCGGAACTTCCTGATCCGGATCTCGCCGTCCGGAACGGATCTGCTGTTCTCTCTGTCCCGCTTCAGAACGCCATGTCCGCCTATGGCGACACCGTTCGTTACCGGGTGATTGTGGAGTTTTTCCAGGACGGCGTGCAGATTGACAGCCGCGGAGCGGCAGCGGAAAAGGAAACAGACCGTCTGTCTTCGGAAGGCTATACGGTCGCTTTGGAAACGTTCTGGGACGGCATTCAGGAGACTGTCTGGTTTACGCTTCACGCGGAATACGATCAGCTCATATCGTTTTCTCCTTCTCCCGACCTTGGTTATCTGATCCTTCTGTATGATGAGCGCACAGGAGCATCTTCCGTGCCGGATTCCGGCTTTGCCTTCAACGGGATCGTCTATGATGTGGAATGAGAAACTGCCGTATTCGTGCAGCGTGCAGTGTATCTGAACAGAGGAACCGGGAGTCCGCCGGACAAAGCGTCCGGCCGGTCTCCCGGTTCCTCTTTCTTCTATTTCTTTTTTCCTGGAGCATGATTCGTCCATCTCACCCGGCTGTGTATGCACAGCGGAACTTCTCTCAGGGAAAGAAAATGCCCGGAAAGGCTGCTCGATTTGAAGCAGCTTTTCCGGGCATGCTTTTCGAATTGAAATTCTCTTCCTTTCCGGCTCAGAATGCCGTCTTCAGAGAATCCTCCTGTGTCTGCTGATGATAAAGGCTGTAATAGTAGCCGTGCATCTTCATCAGTTCGCGGTGCGTTCCCTGCTCCACAATCTTCCCGTCCCGCACCACCAGAATGACGTCCGCATTCCGGACTGTGGACAGGCGGTGCGCAATCATGAAGCTGGTCCGTCCCTCGATGACAGTCTCAATGGCGTTCTGGATCATCTGTTCGGTCATGGTATCAATGGAGGATGTTGCCTCATCCAGCACCAGAATCCGGGGATCTGCCAGAATCGCGCGTGCAAAAGACAGGAGCTGCTTTTCGCCTGTGGAAAGCAGGTCGCCGCTTTCGCCGACTTCGCTGTCCAGGCCCTTGTCCATCTTTTCGATCACCTGCTCCGCACTGACCAGTTTCAGCGCGGCCATAATCTGTTCATCCGTCGCATTCGGATTGCCGTAGCGCAGATTGTCCCGGACGGATCCGGAGAACAGATGGGGAGACTGCAGCACATAGCCGATGGAGCTGTGCAGCCAAAGCTGACTGCGTTCCCGCACATCCCGGCCGTCAATGAGCACCTGGCCTTCCGTCGGCTCATAGAATCGGCAGACCAGATTGACCAGTGTGGTCTTTCCGGCGCCGGTCTCGCCGACAATGGCCACGTTGGTTCCAGCCGGCACCTTCAGATTGAAGTGCTCAAGAACCATTTCCTCACCGTCGGGATAGCGGAAGCTCACGTCGCGGAACTCAATATCGCCCACAATGGGTTCCCAGTTTTCCTTCTTGCCCTCGAAGATATCGCCATACTTTGCGATAACTTCTTCGGTATCCTGCACATCGGACTTGGTATTGATCAGGTCCGTCAGACGTTCGATGTTTACCTGAATCTGCACCAGCTGCGCGATTTCTTCGGCCAGCCACTGCACAGGCTGCATCATGCCCTGCGCGTAGGAGATGAAAACGGAGAGAGTGCCGAGAAGCATTGCCTGCTGCATGGTAATAATGCCGCCGCGCCACAGGACCAGTGCCAAGGCGAAGAATCCTGCGCAGGAGATAATCGAGCTCAGGCCAGCTGAATTTCTGGTGGAACGGACGGAATTCATCCGCATGGATGTAGTGTCTGTCTCAAAATCCGACTGGATGGTATCTTCCACCACCAGGGTCTTGATGGTCTTCGCGCCGGTAATGCCCTCGTTGAAATTCGCCGTGATTTTGGAGTTGATCTCACGGATTTTCCGGTTGAGTACCACAAGACGCTTCTGGAAAAAGACGATCATGAAGGCGGTGAACGGTACGACCACCATAACCAGAAGTGCCAGCTTCCAGTTCATCATGAACATGACGACGACAACGCCGACGAAGTAGGTGGTATGCCAGACGCAGTTCATCAGGCCCCAGGAGACCACTTCGCCGATTCTGGCCGTATCACTCATGACACGTGCATGCACATAGCCGACGCTGTTCTGATTGAAGTAGGAGAACTGAAGTGTCTGCAGATGGTCGAAGCTTCTCTGTTTCAGGTCGCGGCCGACTCTTGCCTCCACAATGCCCGCCTGATAGACGGAGACATAGTTGACAACCACCTGCATGCCCAGGGTCAGAAGATAGAGCAGCAGGAAAACGGCGACGCCGCGCATGGTCGCGCCTTCAATGAAGTGGTTGATGGCATAGCTCTGGAACTGCGGCAGCAGAATGTCGATTCCGCTGGAGGCAAGACCGAGAATGACCATACAGAGAAGAAGCCCTTTATACGGTTTCAGGTAAGGGATCAGCCGGGGAATGCCGAAAAAGGGCAGTGAAACGGTGTCCGGCTGTTTTTTCTCTTGCTTGTTCATGCTTCCAGTTCCTCCGGCGCCATCTGAATGTCGTAGACTCTGCGGTAAATTCCGTTGTTCTCCATCAGCTCCTGATGGGTGCCGAGTTCCGCAACCTGTCCGTTATCCAGCACCAGAATGCGGTCAGCCTGCATCAGAGTGGTAATACGGTGGGAAATCAGAATCATGGTGGCGCCATGCATATTTTCCTTCAGGGCATGGCGGATCTTTGCGTCCGTCTCCGCATCCACGGCGGAGAGGGAGTCGTCAAACACAAGAATCGGCGCGTTCTGCATCAGCATGCGTGCGATTGCCGTGCGCTGCTTCTGGCCGCCTGACATGGTCACGCCACGTTCGCCGACAAAGGTGTCATAGCCCTGCGTAAAGTTTTCGATTGCCTCATCCAGGCAGGCGGTTGCCGATGCTTTTCGAACATCCCGCATATCCAGCTTGTTTCTGCCGATGGAGATATTCTCCGCAATGGTACGGGAGAACAGGAACGGTTCCTGAAGGACGATGCCGATATTCTTTCGCACCCAGGACGCCTTCATATCCGCCACGTCCACGCCGCCGATGGTGATTCTTCCCTGTTCCGGAGGCAGTTCATACAGACGGTCGAGCAGATACATGATTGTGGATTTTCCGCTTCCCGTATTGCCCAGAATGCCGAATACGCTTCCGGCGGGGATGGTGAAGCTCACATCTTTCACGACCGGGACATCCGGCAGGTACTGGAACGAAACATGCTCAAAGGAGATGTCCTTGTTCATATCGGGTTCCAGCGCATCCGGCTTGTCCTGCTCCATGGGAGATCTCATGATGTACAGGATACGGTCGAAGGAAATGCCCGCCTTGCTCATCTCGGAGACCATGCGGCCGAGCATGCGGATGGGCCAGGTCAGGATGGTGTTGTAGGAGATGAACGCGATGAACTCGCCTGCTGTCATTCTGCCCTTGACGCAGATATAGGAGCCAAGGACAATAATGAGCATTCTCTGCATGCCTGTGATCAGGTCGCCTACGCACCAGAACGCGGACATCAGCTTTGTCAGGCGGATATTCAGATTGGTGAAGATATTGTTCTGTTTACCAAAGCGCTCGCACTCGTATTTCTCCCGCCCGAAGGCACGCACAACGCGGACACCGGTCAGATTTTCCTGGCAGATGGTGGACAGCACGCCCTCGTTCTCATCCACCTTCTGGAACTGTGCGCCGATTTTCTTATGGAACACAGCCGAATAGAGGGAAACAATGGGGAGTGTAAAGATGGCGACCAGGGACAGGGTCAGATTGATCCGGATCATGAAAATCATGCCCATAATCAGCAGAAGTGCGACACGGAAGAGGCTGGGCAGCTGCTCGGCCAGAAAACGTTTCACCGTGTCCACATCGGAGGTGCAGCGCTGAATAATATCTCCCGTCTGGTTTTTCATATGCCAGGCAAAGGGCAGATGCTCAATGTGGCGGAAGATCATGTCGCGCATTCTTTTTACAAGCGTCTCAGCGCCGGTTGCGTTGCTGACGCGCTGGGAAAAGCTGCACAAGGCAGCACAAACAGCAAGGGACACCACAATCACCGCAACAATCCAGAGCTGCCTGCGCAGATATTCCGCTCCTCCGATGCTATTCAGCCAGGAAAGAATCCATTTCGGAAGATCCGGATCCTTTGTTCCGATGACGCTGTCAACAGTAAAGCTGATTACTCGGGGAATCACCAGTTCAATGATGGAGTTGATGCTCGCAAGTAGTATCCCCAAAACAAAGAACCGCTTGCTGCCCTTAAGAAACTGCAGGGCAAGGCGGGTTCTGGTCAGGGAATTTGTGCCTTCCATTTCTCTCAGATTCCTCTCTCATTTCAAAATTGCAACTCATACACGCGTCCGTGCGTGTTCGTTTATTTTACCATATTTTATGAATAACCGCAACAATTAAAATTTGGATTGTCAACTTTTCTGCCAGAATTGCGCTCGTCCTGTACGGATGCAGGACTGGCGGCAAACCGCCTGAACAGCAGGTTCACCGCCAGTATTCCGTCCACTTCAAAAAGCTGCTTCAAAATAAAACCAACACGGCTCTATTCTCCGGATCCTCCCATGGTTGTCTCCGCGTTTTTCCCGCCATTCCCATTCTCCATTGGAGATCTGGACAAGAGGTATTTCCACCCCTTGAAAACAAACAGGAACGTCATCTTCCGAGTAGAAGAACCCGTAGTATTGGGACGAAGGCACCAATCCCCGTCCTGTTACCATATACTCAACAATGGTGTGGCCATCCCATCGGTACTCCGTAACACGCACTCCGCCCGGCGCACTGAGCGTTTCGCCATTCTCAAAGTGCGCCTGAAGATTCTCCTCGAGTTCTGCGCGGCTGTGCCTGTAATAACGCAGCGTCGTTTTTGCAGGATTCATGGTCAGATGCAGCAGAACAATTCCAAAAACGGCCGCAACCAGAACAATCAGGATCACCAGTTTTTTTCGTTTTCCGTTCATGGTAGTTCTCCCTTCCGTGTGGTCTTGATTCTGTCTCAGCTGAGGCCGATCTAGTAAAGGCTGAGAACGGCAAGCGTTGCTGCGCCGATGATCATCCAGATCCGGAAACTCTTTCTGTGCGTCAGATGGGTGACAAGCGCACAGACACAGCCGCACAGCAGTACGCAGGCAAGCCAGCTGCTTTCCAGACGCTTCGGAGTGAATCCGAAGCAGGAGATATACAACCCCAGCTTTGAGAGGGCAATCACTGCAAAGATCATGCTTTCAGCCAGCAGCAGGATGCTCATGATATTGAGCGTACGGTCTGTCCTCTTGTCCGTCGTTCCGGTCTTTGTCACCAGCCAGAACAGGACAAAATTGATTGCCATGACGCGGCACAGCTCAAAGAAGCCCTGTCTGGCGTATTCCGCCACCGTAAATCCGTCCGGAAGCGTCCGTGTGAACGCGCCGAAAAGGTAACGCGCCTGCAGAAAGAAAAACACCAGATACATGGCACTGAATACACCGAGCACTGCCAGCCACACGGCGGATGGAACCTGGCGGAGTCTGGCAAGCGTCTGCTTTGCCAGCGTGCCGCGCTCGAGCACCCGTTCCCTGTCCTGTCTTCCAAGTCCGGCGCTCAGGCCAAACACATACGCGCCGACTGGCAGACTCAGCAGTACGCGTCCGACAACATCCCCGTCGATTCTCAGGTTCAGTCCAAAACGCAGCCGGTCCAGAAGCCCCTGAAATGCGCCGTCCGCTCCCGCCAGCTGTCTGGCGGAAAGAATCAGCAGTGCCAATCCCGCCAGGGCAGCAATGAGCACGGCGGCCGCCGTCCGGCCGCTTCCCTCCCGCTTCGGCTTCTGACGAAACGCGCTGAAGACACAGCGGATGCGGAGGAAGAAATTTCCGAAGGGCACAAGTACAAAACCGTTCAGCGCATCCAGGGGAAGCAGGCTTCCGGATTCCCCTCCTGCCAGTCTGTCCGTGCGGGAAATGGCCCACCAGACAGCAAATATATGAAGGAACAGAACCGTCTGTCCCTCATTCCATACCGGCTCCTGATCTGGATGCACCCGCACAAACAGGCTCAGAAGGACAACAGCAGCGCAGCCGAGCCAGATCCAGCTCTCCGGCAGCCGTTTCGTTGTCCAGTGCAGATATTCCGTCATGAGGACGAACACCAGGGCAAATACCGTCAGCAGGATTCTCCACTTCCATCCCCACTCGTAGAACAGACCGTCTATACTGAAATAGGAATAAACATACAGGTATGCGGCGGCATACATGACAAAAGCGCAGACACGCTCGCGAGAAGAGGAGGAGAACGCATGAGTCCGCTCCAAATCCGGATTCTCCTGCAGAACGACCGCTTGATTCTGCGAAGGATTCTCTTCCATCAGTCTCTCCCCTCCTCACCGTCTCTTCGAAACTCCAGCAGATCACCCGGCTGGCAGTCAAGTACATCACAAAGCGCCATCAGCGTTGAGAACCGGATGGCTTTGGCCTTGTTGTTCTTCAATATGGAAAGATTCGCCGGTGTGATGCCAACCCGCTCGGCAAGCTCTCCCGCAGAGATTTTCCGTTTGGCCATCACAACATCAAGATTGACAAGAATTTCCATGATGTCACCTCAGATCGTCAGATCCAGCTCATCTTTCATGGCGATTGCCTGCTCAAACGCATTTTTGACAATGCGGACAATCAGCGCCATGAAACCCGCGGCAGCAGCGACAAAGGCAAACGGCAGATAGTACAGCGCACTCAGTGCGCAAATGCCTGCTGCTCCTGCGCAGCACCAGCTGATGATGCGCATGCGCCGTACATTCTCCCGGATGAAGATTCCGCCTTTCCGGATTTCGTTGAGCAGTTCCCAGAGCTGTCCAAGGCACAGCCAGGCCAGGATGCTTCCGATGCAAATAGTAACAATCAGGAGAATTCCATTCTGCCAGTGATAGAACTTCCACTGCACAAACCACTTTGCAATCCAGTAACTGCCGGCGTCAAGCGCAAGAAGCAGCACCGCAAACAGCACAACGCAGGCCTGGGAGAGTACGATGCTCCGGTCTTTGGTCCAATTCATACGGATCACACTCCTTATGGCGCAAGAATAGCATGATGAATTATCGTTTGTCAAGAGTAATTTATCGTTTTTCGATATTTTTTTCTCGTCCTGCGATATGTCTCTGTATCCTGTTTCCGCATGCGGCCGAGTGCAGCACATTCCTTTTCAAACGTTCCCGCTTCTGTGGGATGTATGATGCGGAAGTAATCCTTCCGATATCATCCGTCCACTCTATTTAAATGGTTCCCGTCAGCGTATATCCCAGGTTTCCCATGTTCTCCGTCAAGAAGATCAGCCTCCGATTTCTTCACAAAAAATTCATTGCAATTCGTAGAAAGTATGCTACAATGACCTTGCAATCACTATTTGGAGGTGTACTAGAATGGCATATGTAATCAGTGACGCATGCGCTTGCTGCGGCAGCTGTGCAGATCAGTGCCCCGTCGGCGCGATCTCCATGGGAGCGGAGCATTACGAGATTGACGCGGATCTGTGCGCAGAATGCGGCGCCTGCGCCGATCAGTGCCCCGTAGAGGCAATCTCCCAGGGTTAATCGACCAAACTGATGGGCCTGTGCAGATGCACAGGCCCATTCCATTTATTCAGAATGGCGGTGATCCCTACGAGTCTTGAACAGATCGGCCCCTACACGCTCTCCACGGAAGGCGCATTTCCCCTGAGTACAGATTCCATGCTTCTTGGCGCCTTTGCTTCTCCGAAGCCGGGCAGCCGTGTCTGCGATCTGGGCTGCGGCAGCGGCGTAATCGGTCTGCTGCTTCTGAGCCGCTGCGGGAATCTGCAGATCACCGGCATGGACTGTAATGCCGATGCGCTTCACTGCGCGGAAGGAAACATCGCCCGGAATCAGCTTTCTGACCGCTTCCTTGCGGTACAGGCGGATCTTCGGGATCTTGACACGCTCCCAAACGGAGCGTTTGCATATGCTGTCTCCAACCCGCCCTACTTTTCTTCCGGAAGCGGCGCTATTCGGACTGCGCACAGTCAGGCGGCCAGCGAGGATTCCTGCAGTATGGATCAGCTGTTTCAGGCAGCAGACCGTGTGCTTCAATGGAGCGGCCGTTTTGCATTGGTTCATCGACCGGAACGACTCAGCGACCTTTGCTGCTGCGGGAGAGCACACCATCTGGAGCTGAAAAGGCTCCGTATGGTCCGGCACCATTCGGGCGCCGCTCCTTCCCTACTCCTCTGCGAATTTCGAAAAGGCGGACATTCCGGAGTTCAGTATGACCCGGATCTGATTCTTCATCTTCCCGACGGCTCCCCCAGTCCGGAAATGAAGGCAATTTATCATATGGAGGGCTGACATGCTCTATCTCGTTCCTACGCCCATCGGCAACTTAAGCGATATTTCTGATCGGATCCGGCAGGTCCTGAGCGAGGCGGATTTCATTGCCGCCGAGGATACCCGCGTTTCAAGGAAACTCCTCAATTATCTCCAGATCAAACGTCCCCTGGTCAGCTATCATGAACACAATCAGACCGTTGCGGGGCCGAAGATTCTGCAGCGGCTTCTGGCAGGAGAAACCTGCGCGCTTGTGACCGATGCCGGCACGCCGGCGATCTCCGACCCCGGAGAGGCGCTCGTTGCACTCTGCGCGGAAGCAGGTGTCCCGGTCTGCGCCATTCCCGGCCCCTGTGCCCTGATTACTGCACTGTGTGTCTCCGGGCTTCCTACCAGCCGCTTTACTTTTGAGGGATTTCTGCCGGCCGGTTCAAAAGAGTGCAGAGACCGGCTTTCCTCCCTGACTGCCGAAAGCAGAACCATGATCTTTTATGAGGCGCCTCACAGGCTTCGCGCTACGCTCAGTTCTCTTCAGAAAGCCTTCGGCGGAAGCCGCCGCATTGCGCTTTGCCGGGAACTGACAAAGCTGCATGAAGAGATCCTGCGGATGACCCTGGAGGAGGCATGCGCCTATTATGATCAGAACGAACCCCGGGGGGAATACGTTCTCGTTGTAGAAGGGGCGCCGGAAACCGCAGCGGAAACCAGCACTCTGGAAGAAGCGCTCAGCCTTGTTCGTCAGCAGATCTCCGAAGGAAAGAGCAAAAAAGACGCCGTGAAAGCAGTCTCAGCGCTGACCGGTTTTCCGAAAAACGCACTGTATGATGCAGTGCTGAAGGAAATCTAGAAACACAAAAACGGAACTCACCGCAAACCAGATTCGCAAAACATCCAGGATCTGCGATTCTCTGCACGGTACGCGTGTCCTCCCGTCGGAAGATCCGGATCTCTTTCTGAATTATCCTGAGCCATGAAATCCAAATTGTTATCATCCTTCACCGGACTGCCTTGCGGCAGTCCGGTGATTTTTTGTTCCACCAGCCCGGATCGAGAGAACTCTTTTTTCCGTCCTAATGTGATTCCGCACAGGCGCATCGCATTTTTCGTTTTGCACCTTTTTCGATTATTCAGCCCGCAAATATGCCGGTTTTCCTTCTATTCCCTTTCATTTCAGCATTCATTTTGTCCTTTTCCTGCACCCTAAAAAAAATTTCAAAAACCGCTTGACAAAACTGTATCAATGTATTATTGTATTACTGTCCTAATACAATAACGTGAGGTGATCTCATGGAATGGCAATTGTCTGAAGACAGGCCGATCTTCCAGCAGCTCTATGAACAGCTGTGCCGCCGGATTCTTACCGGTGTATATCCCCCGGGTTCCCGGATGCCTTCGGTACGGGATGTCGCATCGGAAGCAGGGGTGAACCCGAATACCATGCAGCGGGCGCTGCAGCAGCTAGACAGCGTCGGTCTGACCGAGTCGACACGCACCAGCGGACGTACGGTAACCACAGACGAGGCGCTGATGCGTCAGATCCGCGAGGAACTCGCACAGGGTGCTGTGCAGCAGTTCTACGCAGAAACCTCTGCCCTTGGTTATACACGGGAAGAGGCCAAACAGCTTCTTTAATCTGGAGGAAACGATTATGAATGAAAATGTGATTCAATGCATCAATCTCAGCAAGGATTACGGCAGCGGTCCTGTTCTGGAGCAGCTGAATCTGACCATCGGCAGCGGACGGATCATCGGTCTCCTCGGCCCGAACGGCACCGGTAAGACTACGCTCATCAAGATTCTGGCAGGCCTGCTGCAGCCCACTTCCGGTCAGGTTCTGGTGGATGGACATGTCCCCGGCCCGGAAAGCAAAGCGGTTGTCAGCTATCTTCCGGACAAGATGTATTTCGCTGACTGGATGAAAGCCAAGGATCTGCTGGATCTCTTCGAAGATTTCTATGCAGACTTCGACCGCGCAAAAGCGGAGCAGATGTGTGCTTCTCTGGGCATCGTTCCCACGCAGCGCATGAAGACCATGTCCAAAGGCACGAAGGAGAAGATGCAGCTGGTTCTGGTCATGAGCCGCAAAGCAAAGCTCTATCTTCTCGATGAACCCATTGCCGGTGTTGACCCGGCAGCCCGTGATTTCATTATGAACACGATTCTGACCAACTACTCCCAGGACGGCACCGTGCTGATCTCCACCCACCTGATCGGCGACATTGAGCGCGTGCTCGATGAAGTGCTCTTCCTGAAGGACACCAAGGTCGTTCTCCACGACACTGTGGACAACATCCGGGAGCAGCAGGGCAAGAGCGTTGACGCCCTGTTCCGTGAGATGTTCCGCATGAACCCGATTGAGGGAGGTAATCAAGATGCTCAGTAAACTGCTTAAATACGATCTGAGCTCCATGCTGAAATCATTTCTGCTGATCTGGGGCGCCGCACTGGTCCTGGCATTCGTCAATCACTTCACCCTTGGCGGTCTCCATTTTGAATCCAGCAGTTTCATGGTCTCTTCCCTGCTGAAGGTTGTTCCGTTCCTTATGTTTCTTGCCATCATGGTTTCCATGGCTGTGCTGACTCTGATCTTTGTCATCCAGCGCTTCTACAACGGACTTCTCAAGGATGAAGGCTATCTCATGTTCACGCTTCCCGTGAAGCCCTGGCAGCTGATTACTTCCAAAGGCATCTCCGCCGTTCTGGTCAATATTATCAGCGGGATTATCGCGATCGTTGCGATTATGATTCTCTTCCCCTGGAAAGACGTCGGCGAGTTTATCCGCGAGTTCTGGAATGGTCTCTTCCTGAATGCACCGATTCCCGTCTGGCAGATTGTCGTCCTGATCCTGGAATTCCTGTTTATGGTTCTTGTCAATGTTGCGAAGAGCATTTATCAGATTTACGCCGCGATCGCACTGGGACATCAGTTCAAGAAGCACCGCGTCGGTATGGCGTTTGTGATGTATCTCCTGATCAGCTTGGCGCTGTCCACAATTGCTTCCTCTATCCTGCAGCTTATATTCAGCTCCGGCAGCATTACGCTGGATACTCTTCTGGATACCTTCTCCAGATGGAACTGGTCATTCTTCGGCTCAGTCAGCTTCGGCCTCTGGATTCTGATTCTGATTGCCGGCGTACAGCTTGTCGCATTCCACATCATTGCAGAGCGTCTTCTGAGCAAGAGACTCAACCTCGAATAATCATTTGGACTCGTCGTACTTCCCTCATATCGAAAGCCGGCAGTTGCGATGACTGTCCAAAGCAGCTCCAATGGCACAAGCAGGAGGCTACCCTTTCGGGCCATGCCTTCTGCTTGTGCTATAACTATATGGTGTTCTTTTCTGATAAAGATTGCTTGTCTTTTAGAAAAAGCAAGCCTTCCAAGATGGCAGACAGCTGATATCCCTGGCAATTCACAAGGATCTTTCTATAAGCAACGCGGAAATTAATTTCGATGTACCATTTTAATTTTCCGCGCGCTCTCTTTTTCATTGACTTTTGTATGTTAGCAGTATATTCTATTAGTACATAAATATTCTAGGCGGGAGGTATCCTTATGGATGTACAAGCAGCAATCCTTCAGCGGCGAAGCACACGAGGTTTTGATGATACTCCTCTGACCGATGAAGAAATCAGAACACTCATTGATGCTGCTCTAGCTTCCCCCAGCGTCCTGAACATACAGCCGTGGCACTTTGCCTTTGTGACTGACAAGGCGGCAATGGATGAAATGGATGTTTTGTTGCGTGAGCTGTACACCCATGAATTCGGTGAAAAAAGTGAGAAGCGCCACTTTTACAATGCGCCATTATTTGTTGCGATCACTGTGAAATCCAGAGAAAAGAACAGATACACCCATATCGAATGCGGTATTGCCGTTGAGAACCTTGCCCTATCGGCAATGGGCCTTGGACTCGGATCTGTTATTATGCACACACCCTCCATTGGATTTGCATCTGAAAAAGGTGCTTATTTCAAAGAAAAAATGGGAATTCCTGCAGATAACGAATTTATCATCGGGATCGTTATCGGGCACAGCGCTGAACATCCGGAGGCGCATTCGATTCGTGAAAACCGTTACACGATTGTGTGAACAACACCTGAGTAATCTGCATACGCGCTAAACATTAAAAATTCTCCGTTGTGCGTCTGGATTATGATAATATAATTACGTAAACTTATATATCAGATAAACGGGCTGGTTCTCCTCCTCAGGATAGCCAGCCCGTTTATCTGGTCATTTATCATCTGCGAAGGCGTTTTCCCCTTTGCGGCTTACCGGATTTCTGGATTTCCGCCTGCTGCTCCTCCCAGCGTTTTCTTCTCTTCCGCTGGATGGCTTCATCCGCCGCCTGCGGGATGCGTGTCTCCGCCCATTTTCCGCCTTTTCGGAGTCCGATAATCACAAACACAATCAGGGTGATTACCGGTGTCAGGCCAAAGAGCACTGCCAGAAGAAGGAGAAGCGCCAGATAGTCCTCAGTCATACGGACCGCATTCTCCCAGTACGGGTAGAGAATGCTTTTCAGACGCATGGAACGTTTTCCGTAATCCCGGATTACCTGAATCAGGTTCTTGATCTTATAACGCGCGGAGTTGTCGACGATGTCTCCTCTGCCAATCGGGAAGCTCTCTTTCATGAGATTCAATCCATAACCGGAAAGAATTTCCGGAAGGACAATCTCATAGCAGGTAAATTTCACTTCCGCCATGCTTGAAAGCGCACTGTAGCTCATGAAGATGCCTGCCGTCTGATCCCAGGCAGCCTTGGACGCAAAGTCCGTTTCACGGCGGATGACTCCGGCAACATAGAACGGCTGATTTCCGATATAGACCGTCAGTCCAGCCACATCCATACCGCCGAATACCTGCCACGCGGTCACCTCATCCAGAACCACTCTGTCCTGCATGAAATCATTCGGCGAGAGATAACTGCCGCTGTACAGATCAAAGGGATGGAACAAGAAGTAGTTGCCTTCCACTCCAACCGCCTGAACTGTCGCGCTTCCATGCTCCGTGGATACCGTTACCGTTCCGAATGCGGAAGCCGCATCCGAAAAAAGGCTCCCGCCTTTCGGTGCCGTCAGGGATGCATCGACAAATTTCTGTGCCAGGGTCTCCCGAAAACTCTCAATTTCACCCAGTTCCATTCCACCATCTTCCGGCAGGAAACAGGCAATCTGAGCGAAATTCATCTCGCTTTCACCACGCCAGCTTTTTGCCGCATGAATGGTGCGCAGTTTTCCGGAAACAATGAAGAATGCTACGATGCATGCAAGGCAAAGGACAATCAGGATGGCATCTACAACAAGGAGCCTCCAGGGAAGCGCGTGTTTCTTCGCTCTCATGATGCATCCGGCAGCCGCACCTGGGCGCCGGCCTCAATCGGGCGGTTTGATGTTGTTATGACGAAATCTCCTGGAGAGAGTCCTACAACAGCCGTCTGGGTATCATCACTGGCAAGTACTGTGACATCGACACGGCGGGCTGTATAACGTGTGGATAGGGCGTTGGATTTTTCCACCACGACAAGAACGTAGTTTCCGTTTGTATCACTGCGAAGGGCACTGTTGGGAATCAGGGCTTCATAGGTGGCACTCTTCTGTCCGATTGCAAGCGTCACGTTTGAACCGGGCTGGACACCCTCGCCTGTGAGGCGGAATACCAGGAATCGACCGGTCTGGGGATTCTGCGGATCCGGAATGATCTTTTCCAGCGTTGCTGTTACGCCACCGGAGTAGTAGTTGGAAAGCTTCGCCTGATCTCCGATTGTCACGCGGCGGGACTGGTCGGCCGTACAGCTGATACGGACGGTATAGCCGCGGTCTTTGATTGTGATGGTCGCAAGCGGTGTCTCAGCGTTTGCAGTATTTCCAGCGGTGATGTTAACCGCACTGATAACACCTGATACTCTTGCCTTGACCTCAACCGCATCTGACTTTTCTTCCAGTTCAGTAATCTCAGATTTCTTCTTTTCAATGTCTTCCTTATCTTTCTGAAGGCGTAGGGCATCAGCATTTCCTAAAGAAAGAGCGAAAGTTGCGTCTTCCAAAGCTTCCTTTGCGGAATCTAAAGTTGCTGCAGCTGATTGTGCGTCATTTAGGTTAGAGATGTAGTCCTGCAAATCTTCGATACGTTGCTGAATTCTTTCTTCCGATTCTTCAAGCAACTGAATTCGGTTTTCCACCGCATTCACAGCCATTTGAACCGCATTATACTTTGATGCATTAGCGTTTTTATCACGCTCATATTGCTGGATATTATTCTCAGATTCAGTGATTTGATTTCTTAGTTCCTCTGTCGCATCTTTTGATTCCAATATTTCTTTAAGCTCACTCTGAAGTTCAGACAGGCTTTCTTCAATGACTGATTTATTCAGCTGTTCTTGCTCAAGATTGTTTGTTGCTGTTGTAATCTCTCTAAATGCCTCACGAAGCATAGCATAATCATCATCTGAAATATCTTCTTCTGCTATACCTGCGCGAAGCATTGCATTTTTGAGTGTTTGTTCGTTTCCTTCTCTGACATATACCTCCATCAGAGCAAGAGTTTTTTCACTTGTATAGTATGGATCCTCAACTACATATGCTTTTAGTTCATTATAACTTTCCCCATACAGGTTTAAAGCATTATTGTATGCAGCTTCTGCTGAGTTCACTGCGGCATTCGCATTTTCTAGCTCTTCCCTTTTTTCACTTATTTCCTGCTGTTTTTCGTCAATCAGTTCTTTAAACACTTCTTGAGTATTGTGCTTATCTAGCAACTCCTGATTTTTGGCTTTTTTCTCCTTTTCCTCTTCCAATTTAGTCGTTATCGATTCCATTTCGTTTTTTAATTCCTGTAAATACTCCTGGTTTGCTAAATAATCCTTATCAGATTTAGCATCGTTTACTGCTTTTGACGCTTCGGATTTTTCTCTATCCAGTGTTTTTTGAGATGCCTCAGCAGAAACAAGTAATGATTTTATTCTACTTGGATCAACATTAGAGTAAAGTTTATAGTTTTCCAATGCCTCGTTATATGCTTCACGTAATTTCTGAATATTTCGATTCTCCTGAGCAGCCGTATTAGATGCACTAATCAGGCTCTGCTGGTAGGCCAGTTCCATGCTGGCAAGAGCATCCCTTGCTGCCTGAAGCTCGCTGCTCTCCGCGGGATCCAAAACAAAGAGCACATCTCCGGTTTTTACTTCATCTCCGACACGCGCCTTGACGCTCTGCACCTTCCGCGACTGGCTGATCGTCACATCATAGGTTTCTTCAGCGGAGATTGTGCCGTTTCCGCGAATCTGGGCGTTGATGCTGCCGGACTGCACAACCTGTGTCGCCACTTCCGGCAGGGAGCGGTTCATGATGGTATTGGAGAAGAAGGTAAGGATCAGCAGAACAGACAGGAACACAATTGCCGCTGTCTTGACCCATTCTCTGCGTTTAACTTTTTGTTCCATAATGCTCTACTCCTTGACTGACCCAGAATAGGTAATTCCTTCAACCAGGTACTCCTCCCCTTTCAGGAAGATCAGCAAACCTGGGATCATATAAATCACAGCGACCGCAAATGCGATGCCGATTTCATCTGCACGAATGGACGACAGATACACGGACAGGGGCTGCTTTGTTGCATCCGGAAGGAGAATGATGGGCTGTTCCACCATGTTCCAGTAATCGATAAAGGCCAGAATTGCGATGGAATACAACGCGCTTCGGCACTGGGGAAGCGCTATTTTTGTGAAGACCTGCCATTCCGTTGCTCCGTCCATGCGCGCCGCCTCAATGGTTGCCGAGGGAATCCGGCGCATAAACTTGGTCAGGAGGAACACGGAGAATGGGGCAAATACGCCTGGAAAAATGATTGCCCATCTGGTATCCAGCAGGCCCATCCAGCCGCTGACCAGATAATTGGGAACCAGAGTGACCTGATAAGGCATCAGCATCAGGATGACGTAGGCGAAGAAAATTACATTGCTGACCCTGCCGCGCCAGCGGGTAAAGCCATACGCCGCAATAGACGCGACAGCCAGCTGCCCGAGGACAATCGGAACGACCAGAATCACGGAATTCCAGAACTTGATCAGATATTCCGGCGAGCGGAACAGAACCGTAATGTACTGTGAGAATGTCACCTTATCGGGAATCAGCTTCAGCCGCACCGTTCCGGAGACATAGCCGGAAGTGCTTGCGAATATCTTTCCGTAGGTCGCGTTGATCTCATTCTGGGACATGAAGGAATCGGCAATGGTTGCAACTGTCGGCAGAAGAAACAGGATTGCGAAAACCGCCGTCAGGATGAACAGTGCAGTGCGTCCGAAAAGTCTCTTTTTCTTCATCCTTCCACATCCTTTCCGAACCAGTTCTCAATTGCGAAAAGAAGGGCGATGAGCACAACCATCACCAGCGCCAGAATGACTGCCGCCGCCGACAGTCGCTGGTTGTCCAGTGCAAGGAACATATTGTTCATGAAATGCTGCATCATATAAAGTCCTTCGTAAGGATAGTTTCCGGTCAGCAGGTATATCTCCCGGAATACTTTGAAGGAATTGATGATGGACAGGATCGTAACAAACAACACCGTCGGGGAGAGATAGCGAAGCTTGATGGAAAAGAAGATTCTGGCCGGGGAAGCCCCCTCCACAGACGCGACTTCCACCAGCGTCTGTGGAATATTGTTCAGCGCCGCCATAAAGAGGACCATAAAATAGCCGATGTTTTTCCAAAGGAACAGCACGATGATGACTACCTGACACTGATCGGAGTTCAGCCAGTCTACGCCCTGTTTTCCCACAATCTTTGCCAGCTCGTTGACGACACCGCTCTGATGGAACAGCACCTGCCAGATCAGAATGATGGATGCGACCGGCACCATCATGGGGCTCAGGAAAAACGTGCGGAACTGGCTCTTCAGGGGAATCCGGCATTCCAGTACCAATGCCAGAATAAGCGAAATGACCACAGCCAGAGGTACGGCCACCCCGGTAAAGGTGGCCGTATTCTTGGATGCGATCCGAAACGCTGCATTATTCCAGACGCTGATATAGTTTTCCAGACCCACGAAGCTGTGATCCAGCGGTCCGCGGATCAGAGAATAGTAGACAACAACGCCAAAGGGGACGACGAAGAACACCAGGACGCCCAGAACGCTGGGGCCCAGAAAAGCCAGTGCGCCGAATAAATCCCGCAGACGGTTATTCAGTTTTGACCATGGTGTTCTCATTTCGTCCCCCTGGGGTTCATGTAATATCAGCGCTGTTCCGCAATGTAGAGGCTGGTGCGGCTCTGAATCATGCGGGCGGTTTCCTCCGCAGAGCGGGCACCATCGAAGAACGCCTCTGCCTGCTCATTGATAATATCGAAAATCTGCTGGTCGTAGGATCCAACTGTTTTGATTCTGGAGAAGAACTCGTCGAACGCATCCATCTCTTCCTGGGTCATGGCGTAGATTTCAATCTGTTCCTCATCTGAATACCAGATAACATTCTTGGGCTGCTTATGGACTTCACCGTTTTCATCCGTCCAGGTTTCATCTGTCATTGCCTGACGCTTGAGCTCTTCAAACGCTTTTCGATTGGTCGGGAACTGATACATATATTCCTGAATCTGGTTCTCAGCCAGGAGCATTTGACGTACAAAACTCCACGCCGTATCCACATCACTGCATGTGGAGCTGATGCCAATCGTGCCGTTGACTTCAAAGGTATTTCCGTCTCCGGTGGTTGTGGGATAGCCGATGAAATTCGCATTATCCTGGAAAATCTTTGAGGTGTACTGGAAATCCGAGAAGGAGTACAGATACTGCTCCAGGAGAAGCTGACGTCCGTTCATCAGGCGGGAAGCGTCACTCTCATACTCATAGGTCTCCCAATCGATATCCTCATAGTTGAATTCCTTGGGGAACATCTCCGTGAATTTCAGAATATCAATAAACTCCTGGGAGTCAAAGTTGCACTTACCGGTCGACCAGTCCACGAAGTACGCCATATTTTTAAAGAGACAGTTCTGGAGGACATTAGCCTTTGTGTTGTACTGGCCGAGAACGGTGGCTCCTTCTTCCAGATTCTTTGCCGCATTCATGAGTTCCTGCACCGTCCAGCTGGTTCCGTCTCCAATTACATCTCTGTTGCCCGCCAACGTGCGGATGGAGAAATTCTCGCATACTTGATAGAGCTTCCCGTCAATGGAGAGTGCGTCAAACAGTTCTGTGACAAGCTGGTCTCTTCCCAGATCCGGATCCGCATCGATCAGCGGCCACAGATCCAGGAGGAAGCCTTTCGCCGCATACCGCCGGACAGGCAGGTTGTCCAGGTAGACGATATCCGGAATGTTTCCGGAGAGCATCTCCGTGTTCAGTTTGGTCATGCCCGCATTGTAGTCGTCTTCCGTGTTGAATTCGGAGTAGTCTCTGACAACGATCCGGATATCATCATGGCTTCTGTTGAAGCTGAGAATTCTTCTGCGCACATTCCAGTCCAGATACATGCAGGCAAAAGTCAGTTCTCTCTTGTCAGGCAGCGTCGAACGCTCCACCCGGTTGAGCATGATGACATTGTAGTTGACCTTGTAGGTTGTATTGTCGTATTCCTGCGAGAATGCGACGACGCGTCCGTCCGGCAGGAATGTGAAGCTGTTGATGTTGCTGGAATCCACATCGCAGTCCAGCCAGTCCAGAACCTTCTCGTCCGTATTCACATCCGCGTCCTTGATATGGCCGTAGATGGAGCCGTTATAATTGTAAAGGTATTCGTAATTGCCGAATCCGGGATAGAAGTTGTAGGCTCTGCTGGAGAGGGTCAGTGCCTCTCCCAGTTCATAGGTCTCGCTGTCAATGGGATAGACGGACTGTCCTTCCTCTGCCCATGCCAGCAGGCAGACGTTGTCGCCCATCTTCATCATGTTTCCGCCGTACTGCGCTTTTTCCATGATGTCGATGGTTGCTACTTTTGTTCCGTCCGGCTTATAGATCGCGATGATGCTTCCGTCAGAAGCGTACAGATTGCCCTTTGCGTCCAGCAGGATATTGTACATGTACTGGCCTTCCTCGAAGGAGATCGTATAATCGTTGACGACCTCATCCTCCGGTGTCACTTCCACCAGTCTTGCCATGGACTTTTCACCAGAATAGAATTCCCAGCGGTCCATGGTCTCCGGGTCAAAATCTTCCGGCAGGTCATAGATGGTTTCATTATACATTTCCAGAATCTGGATGTTTCCATTGGGATTGGAGAAGATCCCGTTAACGCCGCTCCAGGCGTCCTTGCCCTCTTCAATCTCGATGGGGTGATAGCTTTCCAGGCGTTTGCAGTTCTTTCCGTCAAAATCCATCTGGAACAGGACGGATTCATAGGCATCGTATTCGTAGCTCTCTTCTTCGCCGGTTTCCTCATTAAAATAGGTGGAGGTCTTCTTGCCGGCGATCACTTGTGAAACGAAATAGATCTTCTCCCCGACAATCTGGACCTGTTCAATCCACTGAAGCTCCTGATCCCCGGCATATTCCATGGGATAGTAGGTCGGTACGTAGGCATATTCCGGTTTCTCGGGCGTATTGCTGCCGCCCTGGTTTTTGCCGCTGTTGTCTGTTTTATCTCCGTTCTTGTCTGCGGAGTTCGACGGAGTGTTTCCGCCCGGCGTCTTATCTGCGCTGTTTTTGTTGCACGCGGCAAGCAGACTCAGCAGCATGATGCACGCCAGGATTATTGCGATTAAACGTTTCTTTTTCATGGAAGAATCCTCCTTATTGGATTAACTGTAGTATACAGAGCACCACAGTTATTGTCAACCGCGGCAGCCTTATGGAATGATGAAGATTTGGTATCAATTCCCAGTTCATCTCTCCGGCTCAATGATTGGACGACATTCCTCCGAAAAAGTTCCCATTGCACAGAAAGAGGCAGCTTCCATTCAAAACAGAAGCTGCCTCTTTGTTGCCAGGGTCAGGTGGCCTTGAGCTCTTCTAAGCAGGCTGCGCACACATTTTTGCCCTTATAATGGACAATTTCCTTTGTACTGCCGCAGAATACACAAGCGTTCTCAAACTTCTTGAGCACAATGGAAGAGCCGTCCGAGTAGATCTCCAGCGAATCCTTCTCCGCAATATCCAACGTCCGGCGCAACTCAATTGGCAAGACGATCCGGCCAAGCTCATCGACTTTACGTACAATGCCTGTTGACTTCATGTGGGATCGCTCCTCCCCCGTGTCCTACACTTTTTGCCTTCCAGCAAGTTCAGTATACAGAATCGACCAGGCTTTGTCAATGTAAGTTTATGGATTCTATTCCACTTTTTGACTGTTTTTTCACGGTTTTTTCTTTTCTTAGTGAATAATTACAAGATTTTGGAATATTTTTCTTCTGTCATCTTTTGAAGATCCAGCGTGCTTCAGGCACGGTCATGGATACAGGAAGGCATCTGATTCGGGAACGCGGAATCACCCGGCGGATGTTTTCCGCCCATGGGCGGATATCCCGCTTAAAGCCTGAGAAATGCTTGACTTTCTGCCTGTGAGTAGGCTACAATCTTGTCACACGCGCATCGTTTTCCGCGCAGCCGGATCTCCCATGGATGCGATCTGCGGATCTGCACTCCCTGTATGCTGCGGAACCGGAACGGTTTGACCGTCTTCCGCCGGCATCCCATCTGCCCCGGAAGATTCCAGAATAGGTTTGTATTTCAAACTCGAAGCTGAAAGAAAGAAGGAAATGCCATGGATCGATTAGTGGAACGCATTTCAGAGAAAGTATCCGCCGCGTTTGCACAGGCGGGCTACGCCGCAGAATACGGCGATGTCAGTTTTTCCAACCGCCCGGATCTGTGCGAATTCCAGTGCAACGGCGCGATGAAAGCTGCAAAGGCTGCGCGTCAGGCACCCATTGTCATCGCACAGGCTGTCGCGGAGCGTCTTCAGGGCGAATCCATGTTTGCGCAGGTTGATGCTGCTGCACCCGGCTTCCTGAATCTGAAGCTTGCACCGGAGGCATATGCGGAATATCTGGAGCAGATGCGCACGGCACCCCGTTTCGGAGCCTGGGAGAATCCCAGTCCGAAGAAAGTGGTCATCGACTACGGCGGGCCCAATGTGGCCAAGCCTCTGCATATCGGTCACCTTCGCTCGGCCATCATCGGCGAGAGCGTCAAGCGCATTGACCGTTTCTGCGGCGATACCGTCATCGGCGACATTCATCTCGGCGACTGGGGCCTGCAGATGGGTCTGATCATCACGGAAACCAGAGCGCGTCACCCGGAGCTTCCCTATTTTGATCCGGACTTCACCGGGGAATATCCCGCCGAACCGCCCTTTACGCTCTCGGAACTGGAGGAGATCTATCCCGCGGCCAGCGCCAAATCCAAGGTGGATGAAGCCTTTGCCGCCGCCGCTCATGACGCAACCTTTGAGCTTCAGTCCGGACGGAGAGGCTACCGCGCTTTGTGGCAGCACATCATGAACCTGTCCATTGCGGATCTGAAGAAAAACTACGCGAATCTGGACGTCTCCTTTGATGTCTGGTATGGCGAGAGTGATGCACAGCCCTATATTGCTCCCATGCTGGAGGATCTAAAGGCAAAAGGTCTCGCCACCGTATCCGAGGACGCTCTCGTCATGGAGGTCGCTGAGGAAGGCGATACCAAGGAGATGCCGCCCTGCATCCTAGTCAAGTCCGACGGCGCCACGCTTTATGCCACCTCAGATCTTGCCACCATGGTGCAGCGTATGAAGGATTTCCAGCCGGACCGGATTCTCTATGTGGTAGACAAACGGCAGAGCCTTCACTTTGAGCAGGTTTTCCGTGCCGCCCGCAAGAGCGGCATCGTACCGGAGCAGACGGAACTCTCCTTCCTGGGCTTCGGCACCATGAACGGTACGGACGGAAAGCCCTTCAAAACCCGCGAGGGCGGCGTCATGCGTCTGGAAACCCTGATTTCCGATATTACCGACTTCGTGCATGAGAAAGTACGGGAGAATCAGATTGTCTCCGAAGATGAGACGGAAGCCACCGCAAAGATCATTGCAATGGCGGCGCTGAAATACGGAGACCTTCAGAATCAGCCCGGAAAGGACTACATCTTCGATATGGGCAAGTTCGCCGCGTTCGAAGGCAACACCGGCCCCTATCTTCTGTATACCATTGTCCGGATCAAGTCCATTCTCTCCCGCTACGACGGGGATCCGGATGTGCTTCCCATCCAGCCGCCGGTCGGTCCGGAGGAAAAGGATCTGATGCTCGCCCTGAGCCGCTTCTCCGACAATCTCGCGCTGGCATACCGGGACAATGCGCCAAGCACCATTGCCGCCTACCTCTATGAACTGTCCGGCGCATACAACAAGTTCTACCACGAGGTGAAAATTCTCACCGAGCCGGATGAGAACCGCAGAGCGGCGTACATTGCGCTGATCCGACTGACCCAGCGTGTTCTGGAACAGTGTATCGATCTTCTGGGTTTCTCCGCACCGGAGCGCATGTAATACAGCATCTTCTGCGGCAGCACATAACGCTGCCGCAGTCTTTTTCCAACATCTGCCCACTGTCAATCGGGAGGTCTCATGGATTCCATCACTTTTTTCCCTGTTTCCGAGCCACTGCTCCTTGGAGCAGCACGTCTGACGCTCGCTCTGCACTGGAGAGGAAGTTGGCTTCTATGCCGGGAGCCAGAAGGCTGGGCTTTTCTTTCCGAAGAAGCAAAGTCGGGTTTTCTTTCTCAAGCTGCCGATGAACTGCTGCAAAGCGTATCGGAAGGCAGCACAGCCGTTCAGGCCGTGACCGCCTATGTGGAGGACGGGATGCCTGGGATTCTCTTCTACGCTGCACTGTCGGATTCCGCAGCCTATTCCGGTGACTTATCCCCTTTTCCCACGCTTCCCGACCAGCTTGCCAGGCCGGATGTCGAGCCGCTGCTCTTCCAGCGGGTGCAGTGGCATCTGAACCTTATCTCCAGCCCCGATGAATTGTGGGATGTCTATGACGCAAACCGCCGCCGTACCGGACGGACTATGCGGCGCGCAGACCCCATTGCGCCGGGTGATTATCATCTGGTGGTTCACTGCTGGCTTCAGCGTCCTGACGGAAGGTATCTGCTCACACAGCGTGCACCGAATAAAGGCTACCCGCTTCTGTGGGAATGCACCGGCGGATCTGCTCTGGCCGGAGAGGACTCCTTGGATGCGGTCATCCGGGAAATCCGGGAGGAGACAGGCCTCGTCGCGGATCCTGGCAGCGCCAGGCTCGGCCACACCATTCAAAGAGACAGCCACTTCCTGGATCTGTGGCATGTCTGTCAGGAGTGGGATCTGTCCTGCCTGCATCTTCAGCCGGGAGAAACCGTCGATGCAAGGTGGGTTACTATGGAGGAGCTTCTGAATCTGCGCGCTTCCGGCGAGCTGGTCCCCTACGACTATTTCGATGAACTCCTCTCCATCGGTTTTTTCCATTTCAAGCAGGGGTGATTCCTGTGCGGTCTGTTGTTTGACACTGCTCAGCATCCATGATATGATGTCATGGATTACTGACTGAACATCCTAATTGGTGGAATACTATGCTGAAGAGTTATCTCATGACACTCCTGATCGCGATGGTTCCCGTTGTGGAACTGCGCGGTGCAATTCCATACGGCACACTGATCTGCGATCCTCCTGTTCCCCTTCTGCAGACCTACCTGCTTGCGATCATCGGAAACCTGATTCCCGTGCCTTTCATTTTCCGCTTCGCCCGGGGATTTCTCGAGTGGGGTTCCAGAAAAAGGCTCATTGGTAGCTTCTGCTCCTGGTGTCTCCGGAAAGGCCATCATGCGGGCGTGCGGCTGACAGAGAAATCCAGCCGAGGTTTGTATTTCGCTCTTCTGCTTTTTGTCGCGATTCCGATTCCTGGAACCGGAGCCTGGACAGGCACTCTTGGCGCCTCCTTCCTGGATATGAATTTCAAGCGGAGCATCTTAGCGGTCACCCTCGGCGTCATCCTGTCCGGCCTCATCATTGCCGGTCTGAGTGCGGTCGGCATCAACATTCTCCGATAAAGAACCGAAAAATGACCACTCCCCATTCGGCAGATCCGAAGGGAGTGGTCATTTTTCATGCCCGGCAGTGAAAAGCCGGCGGTTTGAGTTCAAACTGGAATGCGGTCAGGAGACCGTCTTGTCCCGTTCGCTGAGCTGCTCGAGCAGCGTGGTTTCCGTGTCGATCAGGGACGATCTGTTCTTTTTCGGTTTCACGGAAACCTCATACCGGTTGATCCCCACGGGCTCCTGCTCAATCTGAACCGCGTAGTCGAAGGAGAAGCTTCCTCCGTCCTCATGGAGATCGGATTCCACATGACTTGCCTGCACCCCGACAAGGAGCGCGCCGAATCCCATATCATAGAGGGATTCGTTCAGTTTGCCAACCTCAAAGACCATGGTGGAATCGAGGCTGCCCTCTCTGCGGAGCGTGATCCGGTCCTTCTCCACTTCGAAGGTGGTATGGACGCCCTCCATACCGGTCACTTCACTCTCCACATAGGATACCGTATATTCCCCGTTTTTTGAAGAGAACGTGCCGCCGGTCAGCAGTTCCACAGTCTGCGGCTCATTGCCGTGCATGGTCTGTGTTCCGCGGATTGAGATCAGCACTTCCTGTTCTCTTTTATCTCTGTTATCTCTCATTGTCATCTTCCTTAAAACTGTCCGATTTCCACCTGTTCCACTGTTCCGTCCAGTTCCCTTCCCAGGAATCCTTTTGCCAGTCCGGCAAAGCTGTCAGGCGCATCTGAAACATAGTAACGGTATTCCCCTCTGTGTGCCGGAGCGGAGAGAAGATCTTCGGATTCCAGATAGCGTACCAGAGACTCGGCCGCTTCCGCGCCGGAATTAATGAGCTTTGTCGTTTTCCCCATAAAATTCCCGATTACCTGACTGAGCAGAGGATAATGGGTGCAGCCGAGAATCAGGGTATCACAGTTCCAGTCGCGCAGCGGAGACAGATATTCCTCCACCACAAGTTCCAAAACCGGATCCCCCGGCTCCGTCCGTCCGTTTTCCACCAACGGGACAAACAGAGGGCACGCCTGTTTCTTCAGAACCGCATCCGGACGGAGCGCCTGCAGAATGGGCTCATAGACGCCGGACCGGATTGTGGTTTCCGTCGCAATCAGGCCAATCTTGCCGGAAACGGTTGCTGCCGCCGCCGCCCTGGCGGCCGACTCCACGACGCCAAGAATCGGTACATCAAACTCCGGTGCCACTGCTGCGCGAACCGTGTCGGCGCTGTTGCAGGCGACCACGATCGCTTTGGGGTCAAACTGTAAGAGGAAGCGGATATCCTGTCTTGCGTACTTCATCAGGGTCTGCCTGGACTTTGTTCCGTAGGGGACGCGCCCGGTATCACCGAAATAAATGATATCCTCTCCCGGCAGCTGTTTGCGCAGCTCCCGGACTGTGGTCAGGCCGCCCATACCGGAGTCAAAAACACCGATGGGACGATTATCCATGATGATCCTCCAGTGCCAGATCCACCAGACGGTCCAGCAGATCCGCATAGGCAACGCCGGATGCCTCCATGAGTTTCGGATACATGGATATGGATGTGAAGCCAGGCAGGGTATTGATTTCATTGAAGACGACTTCTTCATCCGCATGAGTCACAAAGAAGTCCACACGGGAAAGGCCGCGGCACCCAAGCGCCAGATAGACCTTCTTGGCTGTCTCCCTCACCCGCTCTGAAGCCGCTTCCGAAATTCTTCCCGGAATATAGAGGACGGCGATATCCGTCAGATACTTGGTATCGTAATCATAAAAGTCTGCGCCGGCATCAATTTCGCCGCAGACGGACGCAAAAGGATCCTCATTGCCCAGAACCGCGCACTCGATTTCCCTGCCGTCGATAAACTCCTCCACAAGCACCTTCTGATCGTACAGGAAAGCTGCATGCAGAGCATCGAGAAGCTGCTACGCGCTGCGTACCTTGCTGACGCCGACCGAGGAACCCGTTCCTGCGGGCTTGACAAACATGGGATAGGCAAAGCGCCGCTCCAGGCGGGCAATCACGTCACCGGAATACACCATGTCACGGCTGGTGACCAGCTCCCAGGCTGCCTGCCGAACACCGGCATGATCCACAACGAGCTTTGTGAGGCTCTTGTCCATAGAGGTCGCGGAAGCTGCAATTCCTGCTCCGATGCAGGGAATTCCGGCAAGCTGCGCCAGGCCCTGAATGGAACCGTCCTCCCCGTTCTCACCATGAAGCACCGGGAAAATCACGTCAACCGGTTCCCTGACCACGCCTTCCGCGGTCTGAATCACCAGTCCCTCACCGCGGACCGGTGAAAGATAGGCCGGACATACAGAGGGATCCTCACGCCAGGTATTGTTCGGAAGCAGAGAATAATCTCTCGACCCGAAATAGAACCACTGTCCTTCTTTTGTGATGCCGACGGGGAAAACATGGTAGCGCTCTCTTCTGAGCGTTGACAGAATGGACTCTGCCGACCGCAGAGAAACCTCATGCTCCGGTGAAACGCCGCCGAAAAGCACAAGAAGACGAATGCTGTTCAAGGAAACCCTCTCCTTTCATCGCCGTATACTATATTCGAAAACACGCTGTTGTACAAGTCTTATTTTTCACAATTTTACCTCAGTAACAGGGGCTTTTTCGCACATTACGTCCGCAAATGCCGGATTCTCTGTCTATGGCTGCTCACGTTCGCATTCTCTCAGGGTCCTAACGTAATTTCCGGTAGAAAAACCACCTGCAAGGGTATATAATCATCTATGGAAGGTGATCCCACATGAACATAGAACTTACAAACAAGGAATTCCGGCGATTGCTGGATCTTGTATATATCGGAAACTGGATTCTCAATTCCACTCGCGGAGATGACCGCTTTCATGACTACGACGAAGTGGAAAGCAAGCTCTTCGCCCTGTGCCGTACAGTCGGCATGCCGGAACTGGCTGAACGCTGGAACAACACCATCATTCCCTCCCGCGCCTACGCCGAAGGCGGCATTCACGAAGCGATCATGGACTATGAGGACACGGTTTTCTTTGAGATTCTCGCTGAGGAACTTGCACGGCGCGACATGGATTATGAACCCATCAGCCAGGAAAACTATGAGGAACTCTGCAGCAGAATGGATGACTACATCACAGAGTTTGAGGCAAACGGAACCGACAATCTGATTCTTGAACACGAATAAGCATGAATACAATGAACCGGATCCGGTTCATTGTATTCGTCTTTTATAGGGAAAATTCATCCATTCCGCGGAAACTGTTTCGAAAGCCTGTCCGTCTGTCAGAGCAGCAAAGAAACCGTTTCTGATTGCGGGAGAAATGTCGCATTCGTGTTTCAGCATTAAATATTTCGAATTCCCTGTTTCGTTTTCGTTCCAATTTTCGTCTTATAGTATGAAAGGGCTCAGGAAAAGAGGTGACAACAGATGCGGAAAGCAAGCAAAGCCGGCAGCACGCTGGACGAAAAATTCTATGAGGATCTGATTCAGAAACACTCCCGACTCATGTATTTCACCGCGGAGAAGTACCGGGTGGAAGGCGTTGATTCCGGAGATGTCGTACAGGAGGCGCTTCTGAGTCTGCTTAAAGGCGACCGGGAAACACTGTTAAAGTCATTTTCGGAAGAAACGCTCGTGAGCTATATCTACTACACCGTACGAAACGCCGCATTCTCCCTGAACCGGAAGCAGGCGAAGTATTCCCAGGCGGAACTCCCCCTGGAAGAACAGGCGCTGGAAGAGCTCCAGGATCCCCATTCCTGGGTCTCACAATCGGAACTCCATATTGTTCTGGACTCCATTCTGGATGTTCTTCCCGAAAATGACCGGCTTCTTCTGACATACAAATATCGTCTGGATTATTCCAATGAGGAAATTGCCGCTTTATTCGGGTGGAAGAAGGAAAGCGTCCGCACGATGTTGTCACGGGCAAGGCAAAGAGCTATGACGATTATGAACGACAGAGGTGTGAAATTGGAATGACTCGCAGAGAAGAAATGAGAGAACAGTATGAAGACAGCCTCTTCAGACAGTTATTTGAAGAGGCCGCTTCCGCAAAAGGAAAAGAGCTATTGTCGGAAAATGAGCGGCTTCAGGAGGATCCGACACTGACCACTCCTCCTGAACTGGAGAAGATGTGCCTGAATACCATTCATAAGGCAGGCAGAAACAGGAGACGGAAAAAACGTCTGTGCATCTACCTGGCTGTGCTGTGCATCCTGGCGTTCATATTTGTTTGGCATCTGAGCAGGCCGGAGGCGTTTCAGGTCCTGGAGGACGGCACCATCTATTTCAGTCATTATTCTGAAACCGGCACGGCAGTCGCGGAACTGGACGCCGGGAAGCATCCGATCCAGATCAACGTAGATCATGGCGAGATTGATCTGCTCATCGAGCAGGACGGCATGCAGATCCTCGAGGGAACATTCTCCGGCAAAAACAGCTTCCCCATACAGGTCCCGAAGGACGGAGAAATCTCAATCACGATCACTGGCAGGAATGCAAGCGGAAAGGTACACTATCTAATCCGAGGTCTGTGTCTGTCATAGGCCAGCGGCCGCGGCTTTGAAAGAAGGGCAATGAATGAAAAAGCAAATCATGAAGAAGCATTTCATCCGCATGGTCATCACTCTCTTCGTCTTGGCTGTTTCATCCTTTCCCGCATACTGTGATATGATCACTGCTCCGCAGCCTTTCAGTTCGTCACAGATTGGATATACTCTGACGAGGACTGAACGGGCTTGGTAGATCATTGGCATTCTTGCTGTGTTTGTTCTATTTTTCGTACTGACTCTGCTTGCTGTCAGGAGAAAGAGCCGCAAAACCCGGATCCTGATCGGCGCATTTTGCGCAGCTATTCTGATCGCTGTCATGGCCTTCGTCTCAGCTCTGAGCAGAGAAAGCTATGATCCTGTCCGCAGGAGATTGGAACGTGCAGCAGATCGCAGTATAAGCGTTCAGGTGGAATGCGTCGAGGATCTGGTCGATTCCCAAAAAAACAACACCGTTTTTCTGGGAACCATCCTCACTGTCGGGCAGCTGGATGAGAAACGAACCACCAAAATATGGCTTGGGCAACACTCTTACAAGTGCTATTACGTGGATGCTGCTGTGCAGGTGGAACCGGAAGGCGTCTGGTTGGGAGACCAGAGCATCGCTGGAGAGATTATTACGGTACGCGAGCTTCTGATTGCCAATCATGACGGCAGTCATGAGCCATCCCGTCTAGTGAACGAGGACATCTCCCGGGCTGTCTTCTGTACCAATTGGAATTCTGAATACTTCCAGATCGAAATTCCCGAATATGACATCATTCCAGTTGAAGAGACCGGATCGATCACAATCTGGCCATTCCTGGAACATGCATCAGATTATCAGACGCTGGACAGCTTTGAGGAAATGGCAAGGCATCATCTTGGGAACGCTTTCCATGCGGATCTTGGTCAAATCGGCCGGCTAGCCACAGATGAGGAACTGATGATGTTTCAGGCCGCATTTGAACAGCAGGAAAGTGGAACGCTTTCACCTTCTCCCGGACGGGCATTTCATCCTGTTTCGGGAAGGCTTGATGCAGAATACGGCAGCAGTATCGTATATGTTGCAATGGGATATGAGGTTGTCAATGAAGCAGGGATCACTGAATTGTACACTGTGGCCTTTCGATGGGACCGGTTAGCAAAGACCATCATCCAGGTAATCTTCGTAACGGGTCCTATCACAACCCAAATGGACAAGTGAACACACTTTAATCAGGAAGGTTTTATCATAATCCCGCATTCTGGATTCGGAAGATGAAAGACGGAAAGGATGGACTTATGAAGAGTAAGAAATTGCTGCCTTATCTGATCCCCTTTATAATTGTCCTGATTTTCGTGATATTGACCTTAACTGCGCCGCTTCGTATGAACCCCGTCGAGCGAAGACTGGACCGCCTTGGCCTCCAAAATCAGCTTCTGAGCGTGGTGGATCTGATCATCTCAGACAGCATTGACACTGTTTTTGTTGGCAGTCTGACCGCGTCCGGAAAAACAGTCTTTGAAGCGGGATCGTTTCAGCCCTGCCTGATTTCATTCGCCCAATTAATGGGGAAAGTGGATAAAGCATATCCGGTTCATTATGCAGATACCCCCGTCCTTGTCGAACAGGTGCTCAAAGGGAATCCTGCCCTGGAAGGAACTGTTGTGACGATTCGGGAACTGCTGCTTGAAGAAGCAGATGACAGATTTATCACCTCCCGCCTTCAAGGCGGGAATATCACACGGGCTGTATTCTGTACACGTCAGGAGAACAACGCATATCAGATGGATGTTCCAGAGATCTGCATTATCCCGGAGGCGGATGACGGCAGTCTGCAATTATGGTCCTACCTGGAACATTGGGAGGACTACCCTTCTTTTGAAACCTTTGATGCGATGGCGCGCGAAAAACTTGGCAGATTATATCGTGTTGATCTGAGTCCTGTAGAGAGGGAAGCAACGGAGGATGAGCTTGCAGAACTGAAAGCAATCCTGGAAACGCGGGAATATAACGCAATTGTCCGTAGATTACCCGGCAACAACGACTTCACAGAACAATTGTTCATCGGACAGCTGACAGGTCAAATAGAGGCTGGAGTTATTGACATAACACCAGAAGCTGCTTCAGATAAGGATTATTCAGCCTATGAAGAAAAAACCGGGAATCATCCGGAATTATTATGGCGTATTTCCGTGTCGGATATCCGGAAATTTGTTCCATTTGGAAGCTCAGATTCGGATCGCTCATGGCGGAAATTATTATGGATTCGTATGTATTTGACAACACTTCCTCAAATGGACGGATACTTCTATTTTGAACCTGATACTTCAGATATCGTCACAATTGAACCAGTCAGCGCAACTTTTCGTGCGAGATCTTGTCAACGAGAGATGGATTGCATCTTTGTCTACACCCGATGGTTCGACCAGGCAAAACGGAACATGCAATACACGATAAATTTCAAAATAGATCGTTCCGGCCTTCCTTCGGTCATCATTACTTCGGTAATGACTTAAAGCAAGATCATTGGCAAATAAGCAGGCAGAAATCCAGTATCGGATCCCTGGTCTGTCATAGGGCAACTGCCACAGCTTTGAAAGAAGGGTAATGAATGAAACAACAGATCATGAAAAAGTATATCCTTCGCGTGATCGTCACATTCTTTGTCTTAGCAGTTTCATCCTTTCCCGCATACTGTGATATGATCGTTGCCCCGAACGTTCCGGTAAGCAGGCAGGAGGAAACGGCATGGTTGATCGGGATTCTTGCTGTTCTTCTCCTGCTGCTGGTGCTGACTGTAATCCGGATCCGGAAAAGCCGTCACAAAAAGCTGGGCTGGATCCTGCTGGCATGCGCTGTTGCGTTCGGGACTGTAATCGCCGGCGTCTCGAGAATCCACCGGAAAGTCCCAGATCCAGTGGATCTGCGGCTGGAGCAGATCAATCAGAATCTGATCAACATGATTGACTCTGCAGAGGATCTCGTATCTCTGAACAGAAACAACACAGTCTTTGTTGGAACGGTTGTATCTGTCGTGGATTTCGACCCGAGTCGTTACCTGACTCGGCAGATCTATCCCTACTTGTGGTATCAGTGCCACTATGTGGATGCCGTCGTCCGTGTAGAACCGGCACAGGTATACTCCGGCCGCAGCAATCTCGCCGGTCGGGAGATCACGGTTCGGGAGCTTCTGATGATCCGTCCGGACGGGACGTATGAGCCGCCGCGGCTTTTGAATGAAGATATCTCCCGGGCGGTGTTCTGCACCAACTGGTTCAGCGATGATGTATTCGTTCTGGATATTCCGGAGTATGATCTGATTCCCATACAGGATGACGGCTCGATCTCGATCTGGCCGTATCTGGAGCATGCGGGAAGCTATCAAACCCTGGACAGCTTTGAGTCGATGACCCGTAAGCAACTGGGGCCTGCATTTGGCTTGGATCTGGATCAGATCCGTCGGAATGCAACGGATGAAGAACTTACGCAGTTTCGAAACACGCTTGAACAGCCGGAGTATAACTGCTATATCCGCGCAGTTGAAACTGCTTACGGAACTTATCTTCAGGCATATCGCAACGAAGTAATTCTTGCGACTGTGGAGGAGCGATTCCGTTCCAGTGATGCGGTACAGGAAGCTACAAATGCACAGAAACAGGCTTTTGAAACGGTAACAGGACAGGCAGTGTCCAGTCTCTGGCGCATGAACAAAAAAACCGCCAGGAAGCTGACAGATACCAGTGACATTTATCCGAATTGGTTTTGGGATACCGCGTCTATTCTGGTTGAGCTGGACAGTGATCCGGGTTATTGTTATTACGTTCCAAGCGTGGAAATCAAATCCATCACGCCTTTATGGGCAACGCTGTCTGCGCAATACGGCAGTGTCCAGATGGATGTATCTCTGCGTTACTCGACATGTGACGAGACAGGAGAACCGGTTTTGTATACCCTCTCATTTACTTGGGACCGGGTTGAGAAGAAGCCAACAGCAGCAAGTTGGAGCATGATCGTCCCTGGCTTTGTGACCAGAGATTCCTGATCCAACACCCACACAGGCCGGCCATAAGCCGGCCTGTGTTAAATGCGTTCAGTATACATAACATATTTTTAGGAAACCGCCTTCTCCATAGATTTCCAGTTTCCACACAAATCCTTCTACAGGCGAATTGACACAGTCTTCCGGAAGGATGTAGAATAATAGAAACAGGATCAGCCGGATACGGATTTCCGGATCTACAGGGATGGTCCCAGATCGGAATACAAACCAAACACAACAAAAAAGGAGACTGCCATGGCTTACCTGACTGTGAATTTCATTTCCAAGAGCCTGATGAGGACTGTTCCTGTCAATGTTATTCTTCCGGTGGATAAGATGGTCTTTCCCGGCATGCCCGAGCCGGAAGACAAACCCTTCAAACTGCTCATTCTGCTTCATGGCATTCTGGGCAACTACACGGACTGGGTGAACGGCACCCGCATCCAGCGCTGGGCGGAGGAGAAGAATCTCTGCGTGGTCATGCCTTCCGGCGACAACGCGTTCTATCTCGACTTCCCGCAGGCGGGAAATTACTACGGCAAATTTATCGGTGAAGAGCTTCCGGCCATGATGCGGAAGATGTTCAAAATCTCTGACAAACGCGAAGACTGCTTCATTGCCGGTCTGTCCATGGGCGGCTTTGGCGCCATGAGAAACGGCCTGAAATATCCCGACACTTTCGGCTGTATTGCCTCCCTGTCTGGCGCTTTCATTCTTCGTGAGCCTGATCCGGACAAAGAAGATGAACCAATCGGCCGCATGGGTCTTGAAACATACATCTTCGGCACCATGAAGCAGGGCTGGTTCTCAGACAAGAATCCCCAGTTCCTCGCGAAGGAACTGGCTGAGAAGAAGGCTGCCGGAGAAACTGTGAATCTCCCGAAGATTTACATGTGCTGCGGCACCGAAGACGGGCTCATCAGCTCCAACTATGTCGTCCGAGATGATCTGAGGTCCAAGGGCTTCGACGTCACTTGGGAGGAAGGTCCCGGTGCGCATGAGTGGAACTTCTGGGATACCTACATAGAGAAGATTCTGAACTGGCTGCCGCTGGACAGCGGTGCCGCCGGCATCAACTCCGGAAACGTGGGAAAGCCGGAATAAGCGATTCATTCCATTAGAGCAGCACCCTCTCCGCGTCATGGCGGAGAGGGTGCTGTTCTATTCCGGTCCGGCTGTGATTGTCACTCTCCTGTATCCAGATCAGAATATTGCCTTTTGATGGGAACGTCTCCTGCGATACCAAGAGCATTAAAAGATATCGCAAACATTTCATCACCGTTTTTGTTTTCACTGCTCTGGATCCGGTAGCTCACGATGCCGGGTTCGTCAGGCACGATCTCCAGCAGGCATGTGCGTCCGTCGGAGATGGTGATGTCGATGCTTTTCAGCGTCTGCCACACGGGCACCACCGCCACATGATAGGGTATGGTAGCCGGGTTGAAGTTAAGGAACGCCTCAATAATCACGATTTTCGGCTTTTCATCTGAAACATTGGCTTACAGGGAACCCATTTCGCGGCAGGCTGAACCTCAGCAAGTGTGTCCGAAAGCGCTTCCGCGTATTTGTCGTCATCAGCTGTAATACCGCCGTAAGGGATTGCAGATCCGTCTGATCGGTAAAGGCAGAAGCAGCGTCTTTTCAGGTCCGGGCGATTGGGATAGCGGCTGTACTCCCAGCCCGCAAGATTTCCGGTTGTTTCCTCAACCAGGACAAGTCCCAGATCGGACCCGCGAAGGATTTCGCAGTCCCAGTTTTCGAAAACGACAGTAACCATTGTGGGCGATCCGGATTCATATACGGTCAGGAAACATACAGGAGTATCATCTGAGAACAAAAGCCAGTACTGTTCCTGGAGGGAAGCATCCTTCAGTTCACCATCGACCATTCGATAGACTGGAAGCCGGGTATATCCCAACTGTCCGGTCAACTGCTCCCCATACGACAGATAGTTAGAAAGGGAATCTTCTGCGAAGGAAGCCACAGCCTGCTGCATCCGATTCGATGCAGGCAGATGATATTGCAAGAAAGACAGAATTCTCTCATAATTCCTTGCCGCAAAGAAAAGCAGAATGAAAACGGCTACAGTAACGAGAATTGAGATAGGAAGCAGAATCCTGGATTTCTGTTTTTCCTTCCTCAGCCTGATCAGATCCTCAGGATTCGGTGTGATGTTCAGATCGTCCTGGAATGGAATGTCAGCAGTCTCATCTGCGTGCACCAAGCCATTGGAAAAGTCATCCGTTTTTCTGATCAGGGCAGCCGCACGGGGAAAATCTTTTTCGCGTACGCGAATGATGTACAGTTTATCTTCTTTCTCTGTCCGTTCCAGTTCTTTTTCTGCAAAGAAGGAGGATTGGTTCAGGTAGCCATACCGTGTATTCGGGGTTCCGGGATAAGTGCCCGCAGAACCATACATGGCCGCAACCTTGCTGTCAGGGCGTGCAGCTTGTGACTTATTTTTGATCTTTGCCTGGCTGAGCAAAGCATAAAGTTCCTCATAATGATGCGCATCGTATCCGCGATAAAGCTCAACATAGTTTGAAAACATCTTACTTTCCTCCTTCGCTAAACCATTGTCACTGCCGCATTGCAGAGATTCATGGGTCGGTTTTCTGCGAGCTCTGTCCTTATTAAGGGAAAGGTGAATCAGGAGTCAATCACTCAATCCTTTTTCCAATTCGTGAACGTAAGAGAAGTCTTTCTCCGGAACGCGGATTAGATATCGTTTTTCAGAGTGTTCTGCTCGATCGGCCTCTTTCCCAATCCAGAAGGAGCCATATCGGGATCCAACCGTTGCCATAGCAGCCATTCTGCTGTCTGGCCTCATAATCTGGGACTTTGCTTTGATTCCCTTCTGGTTGAGTAGAGCTAATAACTCTGAAAAGTGATGTTCATCGTTACCTCGGTATATTTCAACCCATTTCATGTTGTATAGCTCCTCTCTACAAGCTCACAATAGCCTGATACTCGTCTCTTTAAATAATTTAAATCATTAATAAGTGCTTGTCAATGCTCTCAAATGAGAAACGTAGAGGTGTTCGTTATCCTTACGATATCTGCGTTCAACCTTGGCATTTTACCTCGGTGTAAACACTCTGATTCGTTTGTACCGGATGCCAAGCTCAGCCAAAGTATACCACCATAAAAACCTCCTCAATTCGTTCGATTATGTACTTCTACTATATAAAACGATTCTTCACATTCAAACGAAACGCATTCCCGTAATCTTCTACTTTTTCACCAAGTGGACAATGGTAGTTTTGTGTAGTCTAAACAAGAGACAGCAATGGCCCTCAAAAAGTCAAGTCCGGAGTTGTGTGTAAATTCCGGACTTGACTGACCAAGATTTCACCCGCGTCTCCATGTGGTTCGTAATGACCGACCCGGCAGCAATAGTATATAATGATCTTTTTCGATCTGTTGGATTTGTTTTTATATATCTTGATAAAACGGACAATGTGCATAATGGAATTGACATGTGCATGAGGTCGTCATACAATTACATTAATAGATCCTTTTTGAAACGAGGTGTTCATGATGGCTCGATCCAGGCAAGGCTTGGATATGACGGTAGGCAGTCCGGTGAAGAGTGTCGTCACCTACGCCATCCCGGTGGCGTTCGCAGGACTGCTGTCAAGTCTGTACAACACGATGGACTCTATCGTGGTCGGACGTTTCGTCGGCTCCAATGCTCTGGCAGCTGTGGGTGCCAATGTTCAGCTGAATATGCTGCTCATGACCGTGATTGTCAGTCTGACCTCTGCATTCTCCGTGCTGGCGTCTCAGGCGTTTGGCGCGAAAAAACAGGACCTGGTCAAAAAAGTCGTGGTCTGCGCTGTGTATGTGGTGGCAGGCGGCGCCATCGTCATGGGTCTCATCGGACTGACCCTGGCACGGCCGCTGATGAGGCTGATCAATACGGATCCAGTGATTCTGGATGATGCGGCGGCCTATCTGCGGATCACAGTCGGACTGTGCGGCGGTGAACTTGTCTACAACGCGGTCACTTCCCTGCTTCGCTCCGTGGGTGACAGCAAGACGCCCCTGATGTTCCTGATTATCACCAGTATTCTCAACGTACTGCTGAATCTGCTCTTCGTACTGGTACTGAAGCTGGGTGTCGCGGGTGTGGCTTGGGCGACAGTCATCAGCCAGCATCTGAGTGCTCTTGTTGCCGTCATTTATACATGGATCCGCTTCCCGGTATTCCGCTTCAGCCTGAAAGATATGAAGCCGGACGGCAAGATCATGAAGGAGACCATGCGTCTCGGTATCATGGGCAGTCTGCAGTACATCGCCACCCGCATCGCGGACGTGATTGTTTCGGCACGCATCAACAGCTACGGCGCCAGCACGATGGCTGCCTACTCCACTGTGAGCCAGATCACCCGCTATATCACCGTGGCGTTCAGTTCCCTTTCCGGCGGCATGTCCGTCTTCACCGGTCAGAACATCGGTGCGGAAAAACCGGATCGTATCAAAAAGAGTTTCAACAAGATCCTGCTACTCTCCGCCGGTGTCGCGGTTGCCGGATTCCTTGTGATGCTGGTCTTCGGAAAGACACTTATCGGTCTGTTCATCACGACGGCGGATCCCAACTACGAAGCCGTCATGGCAGAGAGTTGGAAGTGCCTGATGATCTACTGCGCCGGTCTTCCCTTCCTGGCAATCATCTTCATGTTTACCAGCAGCCTCCGCGGTCTCGGCGAGGCCACAATTATCCTTATTTCCGGTCTGGTGGAAGTTGTATTCAAGCTGGTATGTGCTCTGATCCTGACTCGTTTTATCGGAACCGCAGGTGTGTGGCTTGCAAGCCCTGTCGGCTGGTTCTTCGGCATTATCCCGTGCGCCTGCTTCTACTACACATGGAAATGGGTGGAGCGCGGAAACCGCCTGAAAGACGTGCAGTAAGGATTCAAATCCATAGGGTCATTCATTTGGAATTATCTGTTTGAAATCGTACCATTTTTTGATTGATATCCCATTAGATGCATCTGACCGGCGAACGGCTACCCTGTGACGGGTATCCAGTTCGCCGGTCATCTTTTTTCTTTCACCTGAAAAATGCATGTCCGCTCGTTCATTCGCTTTCAGAAACACGGGATCATTTTCTACTTCTCCTGGCAATCGCACGATATCATTCTGACGTTCTGAATCCAGAGCAGTCACTCTGCTCCGAGCAAGGGGTAAGTGAATGTTTCTGGATTTCTATTAATTTACCTCTTGACACATTGTACTATGTTGTGTATAGTATGATGTGTCAGGGGGTAATCCGATATTTCCTGTCAATTCCATTCTAAGGAGGGTTATACCATGTTGGATCCGCAGATGAAGCGCGGTGTGTTGGAAATCTGCATCCTTTCCGCGCTGAGCAGGGGCGATTCCTACGGTTATCAGCTGATCCGGGACCTGGAGGATTATGTGAGTGTCTCTGAGTCCACCCTGTACCCGATTCTCCGGCGGCTGGAGGCTTCCGGCAGCCTGGAAGTATACAGCGTGGAACATAATTTCCGTCTTCGGAAGATGTACCGTCTGACACCGGCCGGCGCACAGCAGATTGAAGCGTTTCTGGAAAGCTGGCCGGAACTTCAGAAAATGTATGATTATATCAGGGAGGGATCCGCAAATGCATGAACAGCAGAGCTGGCCGTTTTCAAATGAATGGACTGCCCCATTTCTCAATGACTGGCGTCTGAAGCACTCTGTGAGATTCCAGTCAGGTATCCGTTTCGAATCTGATGATAAAATGAAGTCATATAACAAGGAGGAACAGATCCATGAAAAGATATGAGTTTCTGTCAGCACTGCAGCAGGAACTGATCCGCCGCGGCGCTGCAGAATCGTCCGAAATCTGCACCTTTTATGATGAAATGCTCAATGACATGATGGAGGGCGGCCTTCTGGAGGAAGACGCGGTTGCACGTCTGGGTTCTCCGTTGGATCTGGCCGAAAAAGTGATGTCAGAAGGCGTTACCGCAGGCGCTCCGAAAACGGAGTCTTCGCAGGCAAGCGAAGAGCCGAAGCGGAATACAGCCGGCGGATGGAGCAGTATTTTCCGCGACATGATTGAAGGCCTGATCTCAAACACCCGTGAGAATATTCGATTCAGCACCTCATCTGTTTATCAGTCTTATGAATCCAGACTGGACGCCTCCGGACTTGACGCCATCGAAATCGATTGGCCGCGCGGCGAAGTTCTTGTTGTTGCCGACGAGCAGGGCTCTGAAATCCGGATGGTGGAAAAACGTCCGGAAGATGCCCAGGCACTGTCTTTTGAAACGCCCGGAAGAACCCTTCGCATCCGCTGTGCTTCTCCCGGTGTTCATCTGCAGAAGAACAAGGATCTGGAGGTCCACCTCCCGGTTTCCTTCAGCGATCGTTTTACGCTGCTCTCTCTCCGTACGGTATCCGCAGATGTAGATCTTCATGACTTCCAGGTGCACACGCTCAACCTTTCGACCACTTCCGGGGATATTACAGCAAGGAATCTCACCGCAGGCAGTTTTTCCGCCGCTGGTGCGTCGTCGGATATGGAATTATCTCTCGATGCACAGGACATGGACCTCAAGACAAATTCCGGCGATATTGAATTGCGCTCTGCCGCTGGCGGAAGCGCAGCCATTCGTACGGTTTCCGGTGATATGGATATTGCCGGTACTTACCGCTCTCTTCATCTGCAGACTGTCAGCGGAGATCTTTCCTTTGTCGGATCCTGCGAAGAGATCAGCGCCGGCTCTGTGTCCGGTGAGGTGGAACTGGATCTTCAGGACTGGCCTGTCCAGATCCAGACCTTCACCACCTCCGGAGATGTGGATATTGAGGTTCCATCTGGTCGGGAGTGTGCAGTGCAGTTCCACTCTGTCTCCGGAACTCTCCGCACCAGCGGAATCCGGAATCCCATGCCGGGTAACGGCACACCGGAGATTCAGATTCGAACCGTTTCCGGCGATGCACGCGTTCATGACTGAGGAGGTTTTCTCTCCCGCCGGCAGTGTCTTTCCGCACCGCCTTTCTGAAAAAAGGCAATTAAAATCAAAACCACCGGTTGAACCGGTGGTTTGATCAAGCCCTATAAGGGCTTATTTCCTGTGGTCGCCCCCTTAAGGGGGCACTGAAATGGTTCTGACAACCACACTTTTATTACTGGCAAGCCCCCTACTCGGGGGCTTC
>JAFWDU010000006.1 GCA_017516005.1 Oscillospiraceae bacterium
AAAATGTCAGGCAGATATAAACTGAAAAACAAAGGGATAAGACTTGAAAAGGTGAATGACAATAACTTCGTTGATCTGATGAAGCTTGAAGTTGCTGAATCGCAGAAAGACTACGTTGCTTCGAACACGGTGAGTATGGCTCAGGCTTATGCCGTAAATGCAAGCGGCAGATTTGTTCAGTGTTTCGGTATCTACGATGGAGACACAGCGGTCGGATTTGCCATGATCGGACACCATTCCGAGGAATATAACGGTATGGCGGAAATATATCGCCACAGCTATTATCTTTGGCGATTTATGATCGATCACAGATTTCAAGGAAAAGGATTCGGAAGGGATGCACTGAACCTTCTTTTGGACTATGTTCTATCATTTCCGGATGGAGAGGAAGACACATGGAGTACATCATACGATCAGGAAAATGAAGCAGCCAGGCATCTGTACGCCTCATTTGGATTTGCGCCGAACGGTGAGAAAGACAGCGATTATGAAGATGCGGAGGAAGTCGCTGTGCTGCCGCTGAAATGATCTTTTCAGCAAAACCGAACAAGTTGACAAATACCAGTTTGCAGGGCTCCCCTGCTGGTGTACTTTTAGGCGTTCTTTCTATGCTTTGGTACACTTTTACGCGGTCTTCCACATAAAAGGTAGGTAATTTTGATAGAATTACCTGCCTTTTTCTTGGCGCTTTAGCATGACAAAACCCCTAGTAGAACCAGGGGCTTTGTCATGCTAAAGCGCCAAGCACAAACCTTCTGATTATACATGAATCAGAAGGTTTGTGCTTTATGTTTCAGGCTGATCCTTAGATAACGGATCTGGGTTAGCCGGTTCCTCTTGAACATTAAGCATGGTTTGATGAGATTCCGGCTGGCCTGAAATAAACTGCGAAGTTTTCCAAGGCTCCATATAAGCCAGCGTATCTGTTGGCAGCTTCTTTCTGGTCAGCTGTTCCTCTGCAAGATCTTTGACAATGGTGTAAAGAACAGCAAACAAAGGAACACCAATCAGCATTCCGATTACACCAAATAACCCGCTGAATACGGTAATGGAAATCAGAACCCAGAAACTGGAGATACCAACTGTGTTGCCGAGAATTTTAGGTCCGATGACATTGCCGTCAAGCTGCTGGAGAGCTAGAATAAAAATACAAAAATAGAGACATTTGATTGGATCGATCAGAAGAATGATCAGTGCACAGGGAATCGCGCCGATTAGAGGACCGAAAAAAGGAACAATATTTGTGATTCCTACGATGGTAGCAACCAGAATCGGATAAGGAAGTTTAAGAATCAGCGCACCGATATAACAAAGAATACCAATGATTGTAGAATCAAGAAGTTTTCCGCGAATAAAACCACCAAAGACTTCATTGGCCTTATGTGCAACACGTTTGATCCGCGCTTCTGCTTTCGGCTTCCAGATAGCGGCGCTGAGTTTACGGCATTGTGCCAAGAGCCGCTTTTTGTCAGCAAGCATATATGCGGCGATAATGATGCCAATCAGGAAATTTGCGATCCAGCGAACAACCGAAAACACACCGGAAGCAACCTTTGACATGATAGACTGTGCAGATGCAACGAGTCGATTATTGACCCAGTCTTCCAGGAAAGCATAACCTTTTTCAAGAATGGTTTCCACATAGTCGCGAATATTCGGGTTATCTTCCAGGAGCGTATTAATCCATTCCTCAAGTGTATTGTAGTAATCCTGTCCGTTTTCAATCAAAACAGAAATGCTGCTGGTTAGTTGAGGAACGATCAGCATAATTACACCGAAAATAACCAGAACAGTAAACAAAACAGTAAAAACAATTGAAAGCGCATGTGCCAGTTTTGATGCGGTCCTGGGTTTCATTCTATTCTTGAACAGTCTGAAACATGTATCTTCGAAGAATACAGCAATAGGGTTCACAATAAAAGCAATTACCAAACCCCAAATAACCGGAGACACTGCAGCAATTGTATTTGCTACCCAGGAACTGATGCCGGACAGCCTTGACAGAATCATTGCAAGAACAATGCTTGCCGCAATGACAGAAAACAGGGTAACGCCCCAGCGGATATATTTGGTTTTTACTGGATCCCGCATATTTGCTTCCCTACCCTTTCCAGTCATTTTCCGTCTTCAATGTATCACATCACGAGTCCTTGCGTCAATGCGCGCAAGACTCCTTTTGCAATATATTAACAATTACTTCTTTCGTTCCAATGGAATCAGTTCTTGTTATGAACATCATGGAATGGTACAATATGATTCGATAAGAATAATGTGATCAGAGGTGTTTTGTTGTGCCAAGGACGGAGTATCAAAAGAAAAAAGTACTGCTTCTTCGCAGGTTTCTTCTTCAGAAAACAGATGAAGAACATCCTGTATCGATCAGTGTGCTGCAGAAAATGCTAAGTGACAATGACGCTCCTTCAGAGAGAAAAAGCATTTACAATGATATCCAGGCTCTTCAGGACGATGGACTGGATATCATTTACAAGAACAATTCCGGTTATTACATTGCGTCGAGAGATTTTGAACTGGCTGAACTGAAACTGTTGGTGGACGCAATCCAGGCAAGCAGATTTGTTACAGAGAAAAAATCGCGCGAGCTAATCAGGAAGCTTCAGTCTTTATGTTCAGAGCATGAGGCACGGCTCCTTAACCGGAATCTTGCAATCAGCGGCAGGGGCAAAACCGGAAATGAACGGATTTATTATAATGTCGACGCACTACAGACTGCGATTGCAGAGAATCATTCCATTATCTTCCGTTATTTCGACTGGTCACCGGACGGAACGAAAAAATTCCGGCCGGATTATTACCAGGCAGTTCCAATTGCGCTTTGTTGGGATGATGAATACTATTACCTGATTGCAGAGACGGAGAAGCATGGAATAACACATTACCGTGTAGATAAGATGGAAGAAATCAGCACGCAGAATGATCACCCAAGCCTGAGTGAAGAAGCCAGAAACCTTGATCTTGGGAAATATACCAATCGGGTATTTGGTATGTTTTCAGGCGAAGTCGAAACAGTCCGGCTTCGTATGAGAAATGAACTTGCAGGTGTAGTTCGGGATCGTTTTGGTGCAGACATTATCATGATACCAGACGGAAAGGATCATTTCATATTCTCAGCGGAAATTGCTGTATCTCCCCTGTTCTTCTCTTGGGTGCTGATGTTTGGAGATCGAGCGGAAATACTCTCACCGGAATCCGTGAGACGTGATTTTCTTGCGCTTCTTGTAAAATCACAGTCAGTGTATGAATCAGACGGCTCTTCAGAATGAAGTAATCTTCAGAAAAAAGGCTCTCCCTGAACGTAATCCGTCCAGGGAGAGCTTGATCTTTAATTCAGCAATTAATCGCCTTGATGTACAACGACCTGCGGGAACGGGATCTCGATTCCCTTTTCGCCAAACAGCACCCAGATATCTCTGGTAAGCTGACGCTGTGCGATGAAGATATTCTCTTCCTTTACTTCAGCAATGACGCGAATGACAACACCGCTGTCGCCAAGGCTCAGAACACCCTGGTAATAAGGAACGTGAAGATACAGATCTTTATGCTCCTCGTACATGGCTGGCATGGCTTCACGAATAATACGCTCCATGCGCTTTACATCCGTATTGTAGGCAACACTGACTTCGACCATTGCAAGAGAAGTGTTGCGGGAACGGTTCTGGAAGTTGCGAATGTCAGAGTTGTTGACAACCTTTACGTTTCCGCCGGCATCTTCAATGCTGGTTGTACGAACGCCGATGTCTCTAACTACACCACGGAAATCGTCCAGAACAATGATGTCGCCGATGGAGTACTGGCCTTCAAAAATAATGAAAATACCGGTAATGATGTCTTCAATCAGACTCTGTGCGCCAAAGCCGAGGATCAATCCAAGAATTCCAACGCCAGCGAGAACAGCTGTGGTATTAACGCCCAGAATGCTCAGGCCCCAAACAATACCGGCAATCACACAAATGTATTTTGCTGCACCGGTCAGAAGAGCGGTTACGGTCTGAGCCCGTGCAGTTTTCTTGCCAATTGCAAAGAGAATGAACTTAATAACAATATAGCACAGCCAGATAATACAGATTGCAAGGAGAAGTGTCATCAAATGTGCAATGGTGATATGGCCGTTTCCTTCAAGAAGAAAATGATCTCTCTTAAGTTCAAGAAATGCATCTTTAAACTGGGAAGCAATGGGAAGACGTCCCAGATTGAGTAGAAGTACAATCAGTACGACTGCAACGACTATTCCGATAATTGTTCTGTTTTTCTTCATTGCAATTCACCTCGTAATTTGATAATCCGGATCATATCATACTCATAAAGGAAACATTCCTTCAGAGATATACTCTCCGTAAGGCTGCGATTGAAACGCAATCTCTTTGAAAGTGTAAACCTTTCCCTTCAAACTAAGTTTATTCAGAACAAGTGGTAATGTCAAGTGTGGAATCAAAGAAATGATGAATTTGCGATTCTCAGTCGACCCTTCGGACTGGTGCAGCGCTGGAGATACTAGCAAAGTCAGGCAGAGTCAGAAAGCGTGCAAACAAATATATAATGCAAGAATGATCGGTAATTGTTGTTATTTTTGTTGACATTAGAAAAATCGAAATAACGTAATCGATCGAAAAAGATAAGAAAAAGACCGGAAATCATAAGATTTCCAGTCTTTATTCTGGTGGAGATAAGCGGGATCGAACCGCTGACCTCTTGAATGCCATTCAAGCGCTCTCCCAGCTGAGCTATACCCCCATATGTGATTGATCCTGAGCTGAAACCCCGAGGACGTGCTTCATCTTATCAGATTGCAGATAAAATTGCAAGAACTATTTTTTCATTTTTCCAATTTCGAATGTATTCTTTTGAGCGGCAATCGGTTCGAAAGAATGATATCTGTCCCTTCAGAAAATAGGTGTGTCAGTAACTGAATCATTGAATGCTTGCGCTTAAAAAGGATTCATGCTAGACTGTCTACAAGAAATTGTATCCGATAAATACATGATAAGAAAAGGCGGTGCGATATGAAGGAACAGATCTATACCATCCCCTTGAATGAATCATTTGACTCCGGAGATGAATGCCCTTTTTGCTTTCTGGAAAGAAATGTGGAACGCAGCGCAATCAATTACGCGGTCGGACCGGAAGCAAGCTACATGGAGTCTGATGTTCGTGGCTTGACTAATGAGCAGGGATTCTGTACGCACCATATGAAGTCCCTTTATGACTATGGTAATTCCCTTGGCAGTGCACTGATTCTGCAGAGTTATTATAAGCTGCTTATGGACGATTTCAGAGATCAGCTTGAGCATTTTGACCAGCCTGCAAAGCGCGGACTGTTTTCAAAATCCAAGCAGAACTCTGACGATACAACACCTCCCCTTGTCAAATGGAGCCGACGCCGTCAAAGTACCTGCTATGTCTGCGGGAAAATCGAAAGCAACATGCAGCGCTATTATGAGACTTTTTTCATGATGAGCAAAACGGAAGATTTTCGTAGAAAAGTTGAGTCTTCCAAAGGGTTTTGTATGCGGCATTTTGGTGAACTGGTTGCTTCTGCACAGTCGAATCTTCCGAATGGTCAGAGAGAGTGGTTCTACCAGACAGTGTTTTCTCTGATGAAGGACAATATGGACCGTGTTAAAGCGGATCTGGACGATTTCGTCGGAATGTTTGATTATCATCAGCAGAATACGATTATGCCGGCCAATACCAGGGACGCGCTGTCCAGATCCATGCAGAAACTGAAGGGACTTCATCCGGCTGATCCCCCATTTAAAGGTAAATAATGCTATGCCAGGCTGCAGTGATTGAGCAGCCTGGCATTTTTATGATGACATAGCAAGATATGGGATTTTCTATTGTATATCACAATCAACCATGTTATATTGTTATTGATATCTTACAGCAGAAATCCTGTATTGAATGGAGGCGTTTTCCAGTGCGCATTATGACGCGGGATCGGGAATTCTATAAGTCTCTCATTTTGCTTGCGATTCCCATTGCCCTACAGAATTTCATCAGTTATGCAGTCAATTTTGCTGACAATCTCATGATCGGGCAGCTTGGTGAGTATGCAATCAGCGGCGTCTATATGGGAAACCAGGTACAGACACTGCTGCAGTATGTGGTCAACGGCATCGGTCAGGCTCTTCTAATCCTGTCTGCACAATATTGGGGCAAGCGAGATACATTCAGCATTCGCAGACTGACCTCCATGTGTCTTCGGATCAGTACAATCATCGGTATTATCCTGTCTGTCAGTGCATTTCTCTTCCCTGCTGAGATTACCCGCATTTTCACAAAGGACGAGGAAGTCATCAGACATACCGTAATGTATCTGCGAATCGTTTGCTGGAGTTATTTCTTCTTCTGCATCAGCCAGCTTCTCATCAACGCAATGCGAAGTGTTGAAACAGTACGAATCGGCCTGGTGATATCCATCATCACACTGTTTGTGAATATCTCACTGAACTATATCCTGATATTCGGCAAACTTGGCCTTCCTGCACTGGGCATCCAGGGCGCAGCTATCGCAACATTGATTTCCAGATTTGTAGAAGCTGCTGTCATGGTGATCTATGTCTTCTTCATTGACAAGAAGCTTGGTTTCAAGCTGAAGGATTTTCTGCTTCCAGGCGGAAAGCTCTTCAAGGATCTGCTTCGGTATGGTGCGCCGGTCCTGGGCGGACAGGTTGTATGGGCAATTAATTCTCTCGCGCAGAGCGCTATCATCGGCCGCATGAGCGCGGAAGCCATTGCTTCTGTGAGTGTCGCAGGAAACCTGAATACGCTTCTGTTCATGGTTGTTCTCGGCCTTTCTGCCGCTCTTGGAATTATTACAGGAAAGATGGTTGGCGCAGGAAAGTATGAACTGATGAAAGAATATGCCAGAACGGCACAGGTGCTGTTTGCCGCCATTGGTGTGTTTATGGGCACGTTGCTCTTCCTGCTCCGCGGACCATTCCTGACGCTGTATGATCTTGCTCCGGATACGATCTCCGTTGCGAAGCAGTTCCTGACCGTCCTTTCAATTGCGATGATTGGTCGGTGCTATCAGGCAACTTGCCTTTCAGGCCTTGTTAAAGCAGGCGGAGATGTCAGTTTTGTGTTCAAGAACGACACCATCTTCGTCTTCCTCGTGGTCCTTCCCTCTGCAATTATTGCACAGCGTATCTTCCATGCACCATCCTGGGTTGTTTACGCCTGCCTCATGAGTGATCAGATTTTGAAGTGTTTTGTGGCAATCTGGAAGATCAATTCCTTCAATTGGATTAAGAATCTGACCCGTTCCGATTCTGAATCAGAAACAAATAAAGCCTGATACCTGATAATTCATTCTTCGACAAAACAAGAGCGTCACCCGGAACGCGACCGGATGACGCTCTTGCACTATAAATCAGGGATTTAGGCTTCGTAGAATACCTGCATTGCCCGCATGGTCATGTAGCAGTCCAGCTTTGCAACAACCTCAAAGGGAGCGTGCATAGACAGAACGGGAACGCCGGCATCCAATGTGTCGATATTTCTGTTTGCCATGTATGCGGCAACCGTTCCGCCGCCCCCCTGATCAACCTTGCCGAGCTCGCCCATCTGCCAGCGGATATTGTTCGCGTCAAACAGGCGCGTTACATATCCCACAAGTTCCGCGGAGGCGTCAGAAGCGCCGCCCTTGCCTCTTGAACCGGTGTATTTGCACAATCCAATTCCGTAGTTGAACCGTGTATTGTTCCGGCTGTCGGAAACGGAAGCGTAAGTGGGATCAAAGGCATTGGAGACATCGGCGGAGAGGCACTTGGATGCTTCAAAACAGCGGCGAAGAGGAACGTTCTGACTCTCACACAGATCTTTCATGAAAGTCTCAAAGAATACGGACTGCATGCCGGAAACGCCGACAGAACCGATCTCCTCTTTGTCAGCAAGAACACAGACGCATGTATGCTCGGGTGTTCCGAGACGGATCATGGGCCAGAACTCCGCATAGGAGCAAACACGGTCATCATGTCCGTAACCGCCGATCATACTGCGATCAAGACCGATTTCTCTGCAGGGACCCGCTGGAACAACACTCAGCTCTGCAGAATAGAAATCCTGCTCTACGATTCCGTATTTCTCGTTGAGGAGCTTTAGAACCTGGAGCTTGACAAGGTCTTTTCCTTCATCTTCCGGATAGGGCTGACTGCCGATCAGCAGATTCAGGCTCTCACCGGAAACACCTTCTGCGAGTGACTGTTTCATCTGATCGCCAGCAAGATGGATCAGAAGATCCGTGACACAGAAAACCGGATCGGAGGGATCTTCACCGATACAGATCTCTACAGTGTTTCCATTCTTCAGGCAGACAACGCCGTGAATTGCCATTGGCGTAACAGTCCACTGATACTTCTTGATGCCTCCATAGTAATGGGTTTTCAGGAGCGCAAGCTCCGCATCCTCGTACAGAGGATTGGGCTTCAGATCCAGTCTGGGTGAATCGATATGTGCCGCAGTGATATGCGCGCCGGCAGAAAGCGGTGCATTGCCGATTACGGCAAATACGGCGCTCTTCCCTCTGTTGACCGCATAGATGCGGGAACCGGGCTGTAGTGCCATACCAGGCTGATATGCCTTAAATCCGGCAGCTTCCGCCTGACGTACGGCCTCACAAACACATTCACGTTCGGTTTTGCCTGCGTTCAGAAATGCCATATAGTCACTGCAATAAGCATTCATTGCCTGAATGTCCGATTCAGACAAATCCTTATAAGCGTTTTTCGGCTGATAAAACAGTTCATCACGGAGGTCTGGCTTCTTTTCTTCGTTCATTTTTTGGCACTCCTTTTTGTTGTTTATGATTTTGAGCAGCAGTGTGCTGCACGCTGTCTGAAATGAATCAAGGTCTCCGGTGTTTTCGATCGTGTAATCGCAAAGACCGGAAAAATAGGAGTTGGGCTGCTGGGCACGAATACGGGTAATCGCTGACTGTTCGTCAATTCGTTCTCGGGACATAAGCCGCTGAACGCGGTCAGATTCAGGTGCGGTAATAGCAATGGTAACATCGCACAGATCGGAAATTCCGCTTTCAAACAGACGGATCGCGTCGATTGCAGCAGCATCTTTCCCGGCAGCTTCTGCCTGTTCCAGCAATTGAAGAATCCGCTTTTTTACAACCGGATCTGTAATTGCACTCAGTTCAGATAATGCGGAAGGGTTTGCAAAGACAATACGGCCGAGGGCTTTTCGGTCGAGAATGCCGTTCTGCACCGTCCCGGGAAAATGTGCACCGATTGCCTGCGTCAGTTCCGGATCTGTCAGAAGAAGTTCATGGTATACCGCATCGCAGTCAAAGATTTCGCTGGAGTGTGGTTCCAGACAGCGCAGTGCGGTCGTTTTTCCGCATCCAGTACCACCGGTAAATCCGATGATAATCATGGTATTCCCCCTCTTCAGAGTGAAATGACATGAAAGCCGGCGGCTTTCTTCAGACGGTTCGCAACTGCAAGTCCGAGACCTGTTTCGTCCGGACATTGGGCGTAGATCTCCATGACATCAGTGGAATCAAAAGCTCGAAGCGCATCAAAAACACGCTGCGCGTTTGAAAGAAGATCGCCGCTCCTGCCGATCGTCTGTATAACACGGCCGGGGAAAGCATTCGAGAAATCATCGAAACAGATTACGCCTGCTCCTAGGGGAGCGTGTTGTGCAATATAAACCGCGGTTTTATCCGCTGAACCTGTAAGAACGGTTACGGGAGCCTTCGGCGCATAGTGCCGATACTTCATTCCCGGCGCTTTTGGACGTTCACCGGCAGACAGCGGACGCAGAAGCGCTTCATCAACTGCAACATGGCCGACAATTTTCTCTAGAGATTCCAAAGGCATTCCGCCCGGTCGAAGAAGTCTGGGAGGAGAAACGGTCAAATCAAGGATTGTGGATTCCACACCAATTCCGCAGCTTCCGCCATCCACGATCAGATCGATTCTGCCGCTCATATCCTCAATCATATGCTGAGCCGTCGTCGGACTCGGCCTTCCGGAAAGATTTCCTGATGGCGCGGCAATGGGGACACCCGCTGCTGAGATAATCGCTCTTGTGATTGTATTGTCCGGACAGCGGATCGCCACGGTATTCAATCCGGCGGTTGTCCGTTTGGGAACATTATCACGGCATTTAAGGACCAGGGTCAGAGGACCAGGCCAGAACTGTTCTGCAAGTTCGTATGCTACAGGAGGCACGTCTTCACAGAAGGATTCAAGCTGTGAAGCATCCGAAATATGAAGAATCAGCGGATTATCCTGTGGCCTTCCTTTTGCCTCAAAAATCTTTGCAACAGCAGACTCATTAAGTCCGTCGGCGCCAAGCCCGTAAACAGTCTCGGTGGGAATAGCGACAAGTCCGCCTGCGCGGATAACTTCAGCAGCGGATTCCACTACACCGGGCTCATCTGCTTTCATGATCTTTGTAATCATCCGGGATTCTCACTTCTTTGCATTTTTTCTGCCTGATCTGCCGTAATCAGAGGATCAATCAACAGATCCAGATCTCCGTTGAGCACATCTTCAATCTGATACAGAGTCAGGCCAATTCTGTGGTCAGTCACTCTACCCTGCGGGTAATTGTATGTCCGGATGCGTTCGTTGCGCATTCCTGTGCCAACCTGGCTTTTTCGCTCAGCAGTATAGGCACTCTGTATCCGCTCCTGTTCCGCCTGATAAAGGATTGAGGCAAGCATGTTCATGGCCTTCTGCCGATTCTGAGCCTGACTGCGCTCCTCTTGGCAGGCGACGACCGTGCCTGTAGGGATATGCGTGAGACGCACAGCAGAGGATGTCTTATTGACATGCTGTCCGCCTGCTCCGGATGCGCGGTAGACATCCATTTTAATATCCTCGGGGCGAATATCCACCGAAGCCTCATCCATTTCCGGAAGAACTGCAACAGTTGCGGTGGATGTATGAACGCGTCCGCCGGATTCTGTTTCCGGAACGCGCTGAACACGATGAACTCCGCTCTCAAACTTCAGCCTGGAATAAGCGCCGTAACCGGAGATTGAAAGAGTAACTTCTTTGAATCCGCCCAGTTCTGTCTCATTGAGATTGAGAAGTTCCGTCGTCCAGCCCCGACGTTCTGCATACATGGTATACATCCGGTAGAGAGAATGCGCAAACAGAGCACTCTCCTCTCCGCCGACACCGGCACGGATCTCCATAATGACATTCCGGTCATCATTTGGATCCTTCGGCAGCAGAAGAATCTTCAGTTCCTGTTCCAGATCCTGAAGCTTCTGTTTAAGGGATGTGTACTCCTCCTGACAAAGATCTCGAAGTTCCGGTTCCAGAGTGCCGTCCAGCATTTCTCGGAGATCCTCCGATTCGGACTGAGTTTTGCAGTATGAGCGGAAAGCAGTAACAACAGGTTCCAGTTCCTTCTGTTCCCGCAGCAGCTTTGCTGCTGCCTGTGCATCAGAATAGAAATCCGGCTGCGAAGCACGTTCACCCATTTCCGCATATCGGTCTTCGACTCTTTTTAGTTTCTCAAGCATATCGCTCAGCATGATATTCCCTCATTTCTGCAATAAGAATAGCATTTGAAGTAAGAAAAGTAAACTCTGAAATGACTTGTTCCGATCTTGTCTGCCGGTATAAATGCAAGTCGAATAATGCAGTTTTATGTAAAATTTACGTATATAATATATGCATCTTTCATTCAACGAATTCTATGCTATAAGTAAAAGTCAAACTCCGGAGCGAAAATGCAATAGATTAACAGTTGCATAATTCATTGGATTATGCTAAAATACCTTTGTCTTTCAAAACATTCAAGATATGAATGTCAAACACTAATCAGGAGGTAAACCAAGATGAAAGAAATCCGCGTTGGTATCATCGGCGGCGGCATGATCAGCCATCGTCACATGACCATCTACTCCAACATTCAGCGCCATGCAGAACAGCTCGGCTTCACTGCCAAAGTTGTTGCTGTCGCTGAAATCGACGCTGCCAAGCTGGAAGCATGGCGTCAGCGCTACGGCTTTGATGCCAAGGACTGCTACACCGATTTCCGTGAAATGCTGAAGCGCGACGATCTGGATACCATTGACGTCTGCGTCCACAACAACCTGCATGCTCCTGTTTCCATCGCTGTCATGAAGGCTGGCTTCGACTGCTACTGCGAGAAGCCCATCAGCTCCAACTGGCACGATGCCAACATGATGACCGAAGCTGCAAAGAAACTGGGCCGCAAGTTCCATGTTCAGATCAGCTCCATCATGACCCCGCAGTCCCGTGTTGCCCGTGATATGATCGCTCGCGGCGATCTGGGTGACCTGTACTACGTCAACCTGCACTTCTTCTCTCAGCGCCGCCGTCCCGGCTACGATCTGCCCCAGTTCACCACCGACTTCTACACCAAGAAAGTCGCTGGCCATGGCCCGCTGATCGACCTCGGCATTTACCTCATCAGCCAGATCCTCTTTGTGACTGGTGTTCCCGAACTGAAGAGTGTTTCCGGTTTTGCTACCCGCGGCCTCGAGTATGATGACCGCCTCATCAAGGATCCCAACGGCTTCACCGTTGAGGACTTTGGCACCGGCTTTGCAAAGTATGCTAACGGCATGACCTTCAACGTTCTGGGTGCTTCCGCTGGTAACTACAGAGACTACGGCCTGACCTACATCCTGGGCTCCAAGGGTGGTCTTGAGATCACCGGCACCGACACAACCGGCGGCAAGTTTGCTGCTGCTGCTAATGCAAATGCTGCTACCCTGTTCGGCGGCGCTCCCGAGCTGACCTTCTTCGGAGATCAGGGCGGCCGCAACGTCACTGTCGAGCTGAACTGCGCTGAGAACGGCAACCTCGAAGAGCTGGCCGATCCCAGCAAGCTTCTCTACAACGACAACCAGGTTATGTGGCTGGCATACAAGCTGGGCATCCTGAATGACGAGACCCGTTACAACACTCCCGAGATCGCAAAGAACATGCTGCTCCTCACCGACGGCCTGTTCCTCTCCAGCGAGCTGGGCCGTGAAGTCACTGTTGACGAGATCAAGGCTATGTCCAAGTCCATGGCTATCACCGATCAGGAGACTCCGTTCGGCACCATCCACTACGATCTGGACTTCTAATTTCAAATCTGCAAAAAAGAGCGGGCTTGTCCCGCTCTTTTTTATTGCTTTACGAATATTATGGTGGTATACTTGACTTACACAATGAATAAGGAGGTCATCCTCATGAAAAAGCCTTTTGTGATCGGAATTGCAGGCGGTACCTGCAGCGGCAAATCAACACTTTCGGAACATCTCACCGAAGCGCTGAGCAAGAAATACAAGGTCAATCTGATCAATATGGACCGCTATTTCAAGCGTCCTGGCATTACGACCATCGCTCCCATTACCGGCATTGAATATGTGGAGCACAACCATCCGGATGCACTCCGTCTGGATGATATGTATGTGGACTTTGATGCTGCAGTTGCCCCTGCGGACGATGCTGCCGATGTGGTAATCATTGAAGGCCTGTTTGCGCTTTATCTGGAACATATCCGCAAGCAGCTGGATCTTAAGATCTTTGTGGATCTTGCCAGTGATGAGCGTCTTGTCCGCCGGATTGATAAATTTATGGCAAGAGGCCAGACCAAGCAGGAAGTGACTGACCGTTACATTGACACAGTCCGTTTCCGCCATAATGAGCTAATTGAGCCGACCCGCTGGCATGCTGACCTTGTTCTCAACGGCGTTTTTGACCGCACAAAAGCGGAAGAGATCGTGCTTAACTACGTGGAATCTCAGATCAAATAACGAACTTCCCTTTCAACGAATGAATGCCCGGTGCTGTTTTCTGGCACCGGGCATTTATCTTCATATTACGTATTTACCATCCAATCAGTCCGCGGAGGTAATTGACATATGTGGAGTTGTTGATCATGAAAGGATAATTAATTACAAGAAGATCATCCACTTCCTGCTCAGCTGCGAAGGAAACAAGATCCAGATACGGTTTGTTGCCGTGGTTGAATTCTCTTGGATCAATCACGATGATTTTGCTGTAGTGGCTGGTCAGGAACGGGACAAAGGCGTTTCCGTAGGATTCCTTGAGGACAATGCACGTCGGAGCATCTTCCAGAGCCGTTTCAATCACGCAGATGGGCGTATCGCCGCAAATGAAGCAGAGATACTTGTTCTGCTTGGATTCGTTGCTGATATTGGTGCTGACAACTGCAATGGGAATGCCTCCCGTAAGCGAGGAGTTCGTGTAATATTTTGCGTGGCTTTCCACAATGGGAAGATAATAGTCCACATAGTCCGGATTGTTCCACAGAATTTCGCTCTGGGGGTATTTTGATGTAAAGGTATAAAGACTTCCGACGAATTCATCATAACGTCCCGTTTCAAAATCCTCCAGGGAGACAGGTTTGAAGCCTGCAGTCTCACAGAACGCAACATAGGCAAAATATGCACCGCGGGCGGTCCAGTGATGGTCGGTACGGAAATAGATATACTGATCAGTACGCGCTTCCAGCTTGGAATAGATATCAACCGTCCGTACAGAATCGGACATCTGACTGTAAAGCGTATCAATCATTTTTTTCTGGCTGTGGGAACCGGTATGGAAATCAAGCGGAGAATAAAACTCCGCTGCATTGGGAGTCACAAGGGAATATACCTGCAGGTCCGGCATTTTTTCAGCCATATCATTTACAACCTGGGCATAGGATGCAATGACATCGGGCACCATGGTTGGAATTTCCATGGCCTGCGTGCCGATAATCGTGACAGCGCCAAGAGTCTGATAATCTGCATTGTCATTCTGAACCCATCCGGAATCGTGGGCGGCGTTTGCGTCCACCTCTTCGGTAACATCAACTTCCGGTTCAGGCTCTGCAACAGGTTCGTCGGGTGTATCGGGATCTGTATTATTTTCCGTTACATCGCTGTAATTCGGCTGAACAGTGTGTTCTTGCTGGTTTTGCTGATCCTGAGGATTCGCGTCCTTGCCAGTAGAAGCTTCTGAACGTGCACTTTCATAGTCAGCTAATGACATGCCACCCTGCTCTGCGCCGTTAGATGCGTCTATCAGAAGCATGGTACCTTCTTCTGATTTGGAAGAGTAATGATAGAAACCATTGAGCTGCTTGTTTGCGCGTGTAAAGCGGTCACGCATGGGGAACGTATCTGCATAATAGTCTTCCAGATCTGAAATATAGCTGCCTTTGAAAAGACTTTCAAAGGAGAATTCGGGTTTTGTTGCAAGCTTTCTGTTCTCCTCTATGGATACCGTTGGATCCGTATCAAAAAGGGAAACAATTCCAACGACAAGAAGAGACATAAGCAGAATTCCACCCAGAAGAAATCCGCGAATTTTCAAATTCAGCACCTCCTCAGAAACGGAAATACAGGAAGGGATTATAACTCGATCCGACAAGAGAGACTGTTGCGAGAATCAGAACGGCAAGATCAAAAAGGAAAGTAAGAATATAGAACATTGAGGATCGGACTTCCCCGTCACTGCTCTTCCCTCCGGCAAAAACAGTTGCAGTAATCATACCGATCGTTTTCGGAAGGCTTGTAGATCCGACAGCTGCAAGGATCAGAAGCGGAATCGTGGAAATCAGATTTATCTTCGTTTCCGTGTTAAAGACGCCGGCTCCAAAACCGAACATGGCGGCAAAGGTATTCCACACATCATGCAGATCCGTGAAGTAGAACAGCGTCCAGCCGAAAATGACCAGAATCATCGTAAAAATATAACGAATGACTCCTGGAATATGATCCAAAGCCTTTTTAAAGATTCTTTCAATGCAGAGAAGCACAAAGAAGTAAAGACCCCAGAGAACAAAATTCCAGCTGGCTCCGTGCCAAAGACCGGTCAGAGCCCAAACAATCAGCAGATTCAGGTAGACATGCTTCCGGTTGCCTCCCAGCGGGATATACACATAGTCCCGGAAAAAAGAAGACAGGGAGATATGCCAGCGGCGCCAGAATTCTGTAATGGATTTGCTCATATAGGGATAATTGAAGTTCTCCAGATATTCAAATCCGAACATTCTTCCCATGCCGATTGCCATATCGGAATATCCGGAGAAATCGAAGTAAATCTGGAAAGTATAGAGAAGAATGCCAAGCCAGGCACCGACTGTTGTAAGTCCCGCGGTTTTTCCATCCAGAAGCCGTGTGGTCATCTCACCGCAGTAGTTTGCAATCAGGACTTTCTTTCCAAGGCCGACGCAGAATCGGGTCAGGCCGGTGAAAAATCCATCAGATGTCACTTTGCGGTCCTGAAGCTGAACCTCAATATCAGAATAGCGAACAATAGGGCCGGCTATGAGCTGCGGGAAGAGAGCAATATAAAGAAGAAAGCGCGGATAGGAACGCTGTACCTTAACATTGCCGCGATAGATATCGATCACATAGGTCAGAGCCTGGAAGGTATAGAAGGAAATGCCTATGGGCATCACAAGCCCGGGTGAACGAATACTCAGCCCGGTAATTGCATTGAGGTTCTCCACCAGGAAACCGGCGTATTTGAAAAGGCCGAGCAGGCCAAGATCCACCACAATGGCAAGAATCATGGCAAAGCGCTTTTTGCCAGTTTTCCCCTCTTTGTTCCAGATATCGATCAACATGCCGCATGCCCAGTTAATCAGGGCGGAGATGACAAGGAGAATCACATTCAGTGGTTCACCCCATGCGTAGAAAATCAGAGAGAACAGAATCAGAACGCCGTTTTTAATCCGTATGCTGGGGGAAATCACATAAAGCAGCATGCAGATCGGCAGGAAGAGATATAAAAAAATCAGACTTGAGAAGACCATAACATCACACACACCTAATTAAAAACATCCAATATAATCTAACATGCGGCAGAATCAGATTCAACAACAAAGTGTAACATTCCGGCCTGATGTGTCTGTTTGGCTGCGCATGCAAAAAGTACAGGAAACAGACGTATGTTTTGACGTCTGTTTCCTGCGATAGTTCCCAATCAGTCGAAGCTTCCCAGCTGTTTTCCGGAGAGCACATGGAAGTGGATATGCCGGACGGTCTGACCTGCAAGTGATCCGACGTTTGTGACAACACGGAATCCATCCGAAATGCCAAGTTCAGAAGCAAGCTTGGCGATCACCTCATAAATGTGTCCGATGACGGATGCGTTGTCCGCCGTTACTTCCGCTGCGGATGCAAAGTGTTCTTTTGGAATGACAAGGAAATGAACGGGTGCCATGGGATTTGCGTCGTTAAAAGCTACACAGAGCTCATCTTCATACAGCTTTGTGGAAGGGATCTCCCCTGCTGCAATTTTGCAGAAAATACAATCATTCATGGTTTTATTCTCCTTTACTTCACGCGGGAAGCAACAAATTCACTGACTGCAGCGAGTGCGTCTCCCAGCTTTGCAGGATCCTTGCCTCCACCCATTGCACTGTCAGGTTTTCCGCCGCCGGATCCGCCGCAGATCGGCGCAATGGTCTTGATGATATCGCCGGCGCGAATGCCCTTCGCAACGGCATCCTTTCCGCAGACGGCAAGAAGCGTAAGCTTCTCCCCTGCAAGCGCAATCACAGCGGCAACAGCGGGATCCTTATCACGAAGGACGTCACCCATCTGGCGAAGAGAATTGGCATCTCCGCTGGAGACCGTGGCTGTCACGACATGAACGCCTCCGATTTCCTGAGCATTCTTCAGAAGATCACCGGCATTACCGGCGCTTTCCTTGGACTTGAACTGCTCAATCGTACGCTTTGCTTCCTTGAGTTCGGAAAGGGTCTGTTCCATACGACCGGCCAATTCTGCCGATGTCGTTTTAAGAAGAGCGGAAGCGGACTGAAGAACGCCGTGTTCCTGACGCATGAGCTGATAGGTTTTCAATCCGGTAACGGCTTCGATGCGGCGTACGCCGGATGCAACGCTGCCTTCGCTGAGAATTCGGAACAGGCCGGCTTTGGAAGTATTGGAAAGGTGTGTACCGCCGCAGAATTCCATGGATACCGGTGCTTCATTCGGTCCCATTTCCACAACGCGGACAAGATCGCCGTACTTCTCGCCGAATACTGCAACAGCACCTTTTTTCCTCGCTTCCTCAATGGGAAGTTCTTCAGTAACAACGGGATAACCGGCAAGAATCCAGTTGTTGATCTGTTCTTCAATAAGCGTAATCTGTGCAGGGCTGACAGCCTCAAAATGAGAAAAATCGAATCGCAGTGAGTCTTCCTCAACCAGAGAACCGGCCTGATGGACATGATCGCCGAGTACCTGTTTCAATGCTGCATCAAGAAGATGCGTTGCAGAGTGTGCGCGGCGGATGGCGTCTCTGCGGTCTGAATCAATGATAACGGTACAGAGGTCCCCAAGCTTTAAAACACCGGATTCCACGACGCCGTAATGCATGTATTTGCCGCCCTTGTTCTTCTGAACATTGGTAACACGGAAAGTCCAGGCACCGTCTTTGAGAATGATGCCATGGTCTGCGACCTGACCGCCCATCTCCGCATAGAACGTAGTCTGATCCAGAACGAGAATGGCTTCCGCACCAGCACCGGCCTCTTCCCGAAGTTCCCCTTCAGATACAATGGCAAGAACCTTTCCGTCGGTTACCGTGTTATCATAGCCGACGAATTCAGTGGCGGGAATCTCCTTGCCGAATTCCACACCGGCCCAGCCGAGATCACCAAGCGCTTTGCGGGCTTCTCTTGCGCGTTCACGCTGTTGCTGCATCTCTGTCTGGAAGCCATCCTGATCAACCTGAAGGCCGCGCTCAGCGACCATCTCGATCGTCAGGTCAATGGGGAAACCATAGGTATCATACAGGCGGAAAGCGTCTGCACCGGAGAATACCTTCTCACTTTTTTCAAGATGTGAAGCGACAAGCTCCTCGAGAATCTTGGTGCCGCCGTCAATTGTCTTGGCGAAGTTCTCCTCTTCATTGCGGATGACTCGGATAATATAATCCTTCTTTTCCAGAAGATCCGGGTATGCGTTCTGGTTTTCGCGGATAACTGTTTCGCAGACGGTGTAAAGGAAGCACTCGTGCACACCCAGAAGTCTGCCGTGACGCGCCGCACGGCGGAGCAGGCGGCGAAGTACATATCCACGGCCTTCGTTGGACGGAAGCACACCGTCACCGATGAGGAATGTGGCGGAACGGATATGGTCTGTAATGATGCGAAGAGAAACGTCAGATTTATGGCTTTCCCCATAGTGCGCACCAGTGATTTCGGAAACGGCGTTGGTAATATTCATAACAGTGTCGACATCAAACAGGGAATCTACATTCTGGCAGACAACTGCCAGACGCTCAAGACCCATGCCGGTGTCAATGTTTTTCTGCTGAAGCTCCGTGTAATTGCCCTGCCCGTCATTGTTAAACTGAGAGAAGACAATATTCCAGACCTCCATGTAACGGTCGCAGTCGCAGCCAACCGTACAGTCAGGCTTTCCGCAGCCCTTCTCCGGGCCGCGGTCATAGTAGATTTCCGAACAGGGACCGCACGGGCCGGAACCATGTTCCCAGAAGTTGTCTTCCTTTCCGAAACGGAAAATCCTGTCTTCAGGGATTCCAATGTCATTGTGCCAGATATTCCAGGCCTCATCGTCATCAAGATAGACGGAAGGATAAAGACGGTCCGGATCAATGCCGACCCATTCCGGGCTGGTCAGGAATTCCCACGCCCAGGGAATGGCTTCCTTCTTGAAATAGTCGCCGAAGGAGAAATTGCCGAGCATTTCAAAATATGTGCCGTGGCGGGCTGTTTTGCCGATATTCTCGATATCTCCTGTGCGGATGCACTTCTGGCAGGTACAGACTCTTCTTCTCGGAGGCTCTTCCTCTCCTGTAAAATAGGTCTTCATGGGGGTCATGCCCGCATTGATCAGGAGAATGGACGCATCATGCTGGGGCACAAGAGAAAAACTGGGAAGGCGGAGATGGCCTTTGCTTTCAAAGAAGCGAAGGTACATTTCACGAAGTTCATTCAATCCAAAGGCTTTCATTACAACACTCCTTAAAAATACAGCCCCGCCCCAGTAGTTAGGGGCGAGGCATAGCTCACGGTACCACCCTAATTGCGCTTTTATACGCATCTCGGACATCCTGTAATGGGGATGAATCAGCCCGGTCATCCCGGGCGGCTCAGAAGTGGCTTGCAGGCTGCTTGCCGGAGAGCTCTCACCGTACCTCTCTCGCTTGGCGGCGGCGTAACCTGCTTGGCTTCATCATTGCCGTAATATCTCGAATATTCTAGCATAGTTTTTCCGGATGTCAACTGGGAAAATGCACTATTTTGCACTCAGATTCACGCTTCTTCGGATAATAGAGTCCGGTTTTGCCGGTACAGGCAGCGGGATGGTAAAGCGCTGTTCCGGATGCGGCAGAACCGTCAGAGAATTGCCGTCCTCGTCCTTCATATCACGAGCGGTAAATCGAACCGGTGCCTGTCCGGGAACAAGGAGTTCCAGCTCATCGCCTTCTGAAAAACGGTTGCGCTGCGTGCATAATGCACGTTCCCCGTCATCGGAAATCACATATGCGGAAACCTGCCAGTCCCGGATGTAACGGGAGGATTCATAGTATTGGCTGTCGCCTGGATATCCGTAGTAGAAGCCGGTATAGTAATGCCTGTGTGAAACCTTTTCCACTTCCTCAAGCCAGACAGGATCCAGAGGCTTGCCTTCCATGGCAGCACGGATCGCATTCTGATAGGCGTTGGTCGTCACGGCGGTATAGTAACTGGATTTGGCCCGTCCTTCGATTTTAAAGGAATCAATGCCGGCGTCCAGAAGCTCGGGAATGTGGTCAATCATGCAAAGATCTTTGGAATTAAGGATATACGTTCCGTCCCGATCCTCACCGATGGGGAAATATTCACCTGGACGTGTTTCTTCAACCAGCGCATATTTCCAGCGGCATGGCTGCGCGCAGATTCCGCGGTTTCCGTCACGGCCTGTCATGTAATTGGAGAGCAGGCAGCGTCCGGAGAAACTGACACACATGGAACCATGCACAAAGGTTTCAATTTCAAGGTCGTCCGGTATTTCATCGCGGAGCTGCGTGATTTCCTTCAGACTCATCTCACGGGCAAGAACAACGCGTTTGGCCCCGAGATCATACCAGGAAGAAGCGGAAACAGAATTAACGATTCCGGTCTGGGTGGAAACATGCAGCTCCATACGGGGCGCCTCTCGCTGCGCAAGACGGAACACGCCGAGATCCGCAACAATGAGCACATCTGCGCCGGTTTCCTGAACCATAGCGAGAAAATCCGGAAGGTCCGGCAGTTCATCGCCTCTTGGCAGTGTGTTGCAGGTTACATGGACGCGAACGCCCCTGCTGTGACAGAGACGGACGGCTTCGGCCATTTCCTCAGGTGAGAAGTTTTTGACGCCGCCGCGCATGCCGAATCGTTCGCCCGCCAGATAGACAGCATCCGCTCCGAATGCGACTGCCATCTGCAGCCGTTCAAAATCTCCCGCCGGGGAAAGAAGTTCCGGTTTAGTTCTCATTGTTCAGACCCTCAAGGAATGCCTGGTGATCGAAGTAAGAGGATGAGAAGTGATGCCAGCCGTTCTTTGCAAGCGCATAGAAATAATAATCCGTCACCTCCGGGATCAGTGCCGCACGCATGCTCTCAAGGCCGGGATTGGAGATGGGAGCAGGCGTCAGGCCGGGATTGCGATAGGTATTGAAAGGTGAATCAATGGCAAGATCATCCTGTGAAAGTATCTCTTTGCGTTCATCCAGAATATACTGGACCGTTGCATCAATCTGCAGAAGCGGATAGAGATTGGAACATAGACGGTTATAGATGACAGAGGCGATCTTGCCGCTTTCACTGGCACCTGCCGTCTCCTTCTCAATGATGGATGCAACGACGATCAGCTTGTAAGGAGTGATCATTCCAGCGCTGATCTGTTCCTCTGTAAACCCGTTAGCCTCCATTTTTGTACGGAGAGAAGCATTGAGATCCTCAAGAGATCCTTCTTCCATGAGCCGGTTGTATTTACGTTCGAAGTTGTTCAGGAATTTCCGAAGAACATTTACCGGATCGTCATCGAGGTAGAACTCGTAGGTATCTGGGAATAGATAGCCTTCCAGCCTGTTCGGAGATCCGTAAGGCAGGTCTTTCAGAAACTCATAGTCGAATTCGTGGTTAGCGGCGCAGTCGGCAAGCTCCTCGTATGAACAGATCTGCTTTTCCTCGAGAAGCTTGAAGATCTGGCGGCATTCGAAGCCTTCTGGAATGGTTACTTTCGCAGAATCGTGTGTCTCTGCAGTTGCTATCATTCCGTTTACAAGCGCATGGTAATCGAACAGATTGTTCAGGGTATAGACACCGGGATCTATTTTTCGCTCGGCGTGGGAGTATTTGCAGTAGATTCGGAACAGCCAGGGATAATCAATAAGCTGGTTATCATAGAGTTTCTGCGTAACGTCCTCAATGCTGTCTGTGTCCGAAATGGTAATGGTTACTTCTCTGTCAGGCTTTGTCAGCGCAAGAACGTCCAAAGCGCAGTTCCAGGCAAAAATAGCAAGAAGAAATGAAAATAGAACAACAAACAGAAGGTAGAGAACAGCACGCAAAGCGGCAGGCAGACGGTGTCTGCGCTGTTTCTTCTGCTTCCTCTCCGGTCTTTCATCGAAAGAATGAATCTGTCTGGTATACTCCGGTGTATCAATGTACTGTGTTGCAATTCTCTGCGTCGGAGAATCGTCAGCGACAGGTTCGTCGGATATGGATTCAAGAACAGAGGTAATGAAAGCGGTGACTTCTTCTTCACTTTCCGGGATCTTTGGTGTTTCCGGAATCACTTCGTCATTAAATCTGCTGTTATCCAGTTCACTCATAAAAGGTATCTCCTTTGTTTATCTGCGGTAGACAATCGCTTGTGCTACTTTATCCGCAGCATCTCGCCCTCTCAGCGCCGTGATCAGCTGAAGGGAAAAATCAATCGCGCAGCCGGCAGATGTTCCGGTAATGATTCGTCCGTCCTGAACAGATTCCGTCTCAGAAACCATGACAGCCTGACCCATCTCACCTTCCATGCCGGGGTAGCATGTCGCCAGACAGCCGTCAGTGATGTGAAGCTGAGCAAGAATGGTCGGTGCGGCACAGATTGCGGCGACGTACTTCCCTTCCCGATGAAAGGTTTGAATGAGATCCAGCGCTCTATCAGAAGACCGGATGGAGTTGACGCCGCCGAGGCCTCCAGGAAGCAGAATCATCTCAGCCTGGTCAATATCCACATCCTCAAGGGTTCCGTCACATATAAAGGTGATTCCGTGTCCGCCGGTCACACTCAGTCCGTCAATACCGATCATCTTAACATCAACTCCGGCACGCCGGAGCAGGTCACACGGGGTTACAGCCTCGACTTCCTCAAATCCGGTTCCCAAAAGCTGATAAACCATTATGCTTCCTCCAGACACTTTTTCACATAGGAAAAGATTTCTTCGTGGATGTCACGCACAGTGCGCAGACTGTTTCCCTGGGCACAGCGGATACGGATCCATCCGTAATGCGCAGCAGCAAATTCTGCAGCTTCTTTGCACTGCTGCAGATATTCGATATCCTGCTCGTGAATATCCGCATGGGTTCCGGTTGCCTCTTCCCTTTCGTGCATGAGTTGGCGAGTCATTTCGACCGGCATATCCAGATACAGAACAAGATCCGGTTTGGGAAGCTCCATCTTGTTGAATTCCAGATCATACAGCCAGTCCAGAAAAGCTGCTCTGGCCTCAGGGGGCTCTTTGGATGCCTGATGCACTGCATTCGACGTTGTATACCGATCCGAAATAATCAGTCCGCCCCGGTCATAGATCGGCTTCCATATTTTTTTATAGGAAGCATAGCGATCGACAGCAAAGAATGTGGATGCAGCGTATGCGTTGACATCGCTGGGCTTACCGCCGAATTCCCCGCCGAGATACATCCGGATGAGCGCACTGGAGGGTTCAGAATATTGTGGAAAGACGAGTCTGGTATAATCGATCCCCTCCCGGTCCAGACGTTCCGTCAGAATTCGGAACTGGGTGGATTTGCCGGACCCGTCGGTCCCTTCAAATACAATCAGCTTTCCCATCAGGTTCTGCCTCCGTGTAAACGTTTTTGAATGACTGCAAACAGAAACTTCGGAAGACGGAGCATCCGGCCGAAGCGCCGGGGTTCCTTGATCAAACGATAGAGCCATTCCAGATTCAGCCGGATCATCCATTTCGGTGCGCGTTTTACGGTGCCGGCAAAACTGTCAAGTGATCCCCCGAGACCGATCATAAGACGGACTTTCAAATCATGAAGATGCTCTGACATAAACCGTTCCTGCCTCGGCGCGCCAAGACAGACAAAGAGTACATCCGGCGCCTGCGCGTTGATAAGATCCAGAACTTCCCTGTCTTCCTTAAAATAACCGTCGTGCATGCCGCAGATCTGAAGTTCCGGCTGAAGAAGAAGCATCTTCTGTGCTGCAAGTTCTGCAATGCCAGGCTTTGCGCCAAGAAGATACAGCGTTTTCTTTTCTCTTGCGAGAATTCCAAGGAGTTCCGCGGCAAAATCAACACCGGCAACTTTTTGCTTAAGAGGAGTTTTCAGTATTCTAGAGGCAAGCACAACACCGCCGCCGTCCGGAAGAACCAGATCTGCGGAATTCAAAATGTCCCGCAGTTTTTCATCTTCCATGGCTACATACACAATTTCGGAATTCGGTGTAACACAGTAAGAGGGTTCGGGAGAAGCGAGCAGATCAGAGGCGCGGGAAAGGGCTTCATCCATGGTTACGTTATCAAAGCCGATCCCCATTATTTGAATTTTCAAATGGAATCACCTCCGTTTGGGTATCATTTGGAACGAACATACAATATCATACTATTATGAAATTGTCATCCATGTCATAAAAATTTCAGATTCTGCAAAATGATCATATTCCAATAAGGAGGCATGGCCAAGCGGTCATACCTCCTTATTGAAGTCGAATCGCAGCTGATTCAGAAGCAGGAAATGACAGCTGCACCAAAGCAGAATTACTTCTCCGGTGGTACAGAAAGCCTGGCAATTCCGGATACTTTCAGGGAAAGCGGAAGAAAAATCAGAACGCTAACATAAGCCGCAAGAAGCATTAATGGAAGAGATCTGAGAACGGAGCTCCAGTAAAAAGCCATGGGAGCGCCGCCCATTTTCATGCCGAAAAATGTCATGATCAGCGTCATAGGCACGGTAAACAGAATCGTGAGGACAGCTGCGGGAAGCATAAACTGAGGCAGCTGCATGGGGCTTCTGCCGGGGAAGCACTTTCTTCCGATTGCAGTGGCAATCTTCTGCGCGGGAATCAGTAAACCCAGGATTTCAATCACAACAAGACCAATAATAAACTGAAGAATGACGCCGGGATTGAAACCAGCACCGCTAGCAAGAACGGCAGTAAGCGTCATTATCAGACAAACGGGAAGATTGAATACAAGGTTTTGTGTCAGAATCATTTTCAAACTAGGCTTATGCAAAATAAACCCTCCATCCCAAAATAATTAGATCAGAAAAGCCCCGTAATTCTACCGTTTTCATCTACATCGATCCGTTCAGCAGATGGCGTTTTCGGAAGGCCAGGCATGGTCATAATATCACCGGTTAGGATGACCAGGAAACCGGCACCGGCAGAAACCTTGACATTCCGAACTGTGATTTCGAAGTCCTCAGGCGCGCCGGTTCGAGTGGGATCATCTGAGAAGCTGTACTGTGTTTTCGCCATGCAGACAGGAAGAGACCTATAACCAAGCTCCGACAGCGTGCTGATTTGTTTCTTTGCAGCCGGAAGATAGGTTACACCTCTGCCGCCATAGATTTTCTGCACGACTGCCTGAATCTTGTCCTCAATGGAATCCTCCAGGGAGTAGCAGAACTGAATTCCGGAACTGCCGCTTTCGCAAAGACGGATAACCTCTTTTGCCAGGTCAGTTCCCCCTGCGCCGCCTTCCGCCCAGACATTAGACAGGACTGCGTTGACTCCAAGCGTGCGGCACTGATCCATAATCAATTGAATTTCCGCATCCGTATCCGTTGGGAAGCGGTTGACAGCTACCACACAGGGCAGATGGAAGACATCCCGGATGTTTCGCACATGGCGGAGAAGGTTGGGGATTCCCTTTTTCAGCGCTTCCAAGTTCTCATCAGCAAGAGATTTTTTATCCATGCCGCCGTGCAGCTTCAGAGCGCGGACAGTTGCGACAATCACGACAGCATCCGGCGCAAGTCCAGCAGTGCGGCACTTGATGTCCAAAAACTTTTCTGCACCGAGATCTGCTCCAAATCCGGCCTCAGTCAATGCATAATCTCCGATTTTCAAAGCCATCTTGGTAGCGATTACGGAGTTGCAGCCATGGGCAATGTTTGCAAAGGGACCGCCGTGTACAAAAGCGGGAGTTCCTTCCAGTGTCTGTACCAGATTCGGTTTCAGAGCATCCTTTAGAAGCGCGGTCATGGCTCCAACAGCCTTCAGATCCCCGGCGGTGACCGGTTTTCCTTCATAGGTATAACCAACAACAAGGCGTCCAAGACGAAGCTTGAGGTCGCGTATGGAATCTGCGAGGCAGAATACCGCCATGATCTCGCTGGCAGCCGTAATTTCAAAACCGTCTTCTCTTGGTGTTCCGTTAGACCTTCCGCCAAGACCGTCCGTTATGTAACGAAGCTGACGGTCATTCATATCCATACAGCGCTTCCAGGTGATTCTTCTGGGATCAATCCCAAGTACATTTCCCTGCTGAATATGATTGTCCAGCATCGCAGCAAGAAGATTGTTTGCTGCGCTGATGGCGTGAAAGTCTCCGGTGAAGTGCAGGTTGATATCCTCCATGGGAACAACCTGCGCATAACCACCTCCGGCGGCGCCCCCTTTGATGCCGAATACCGGCCCGAGAGAGGGCTCCCGGAGTGCAACGACTGCGTTCTTGCCGAGGCGGCGGAGCGCATCTGATAAACCGATTGTAGTGGTTGTTTTTCCTTCACCTGCCGACGTAGGTGTTATGGCCGTGACAAGAATCAGTTTTCCGTTCTTTCTTCCGTCCTCAGAGAGAATGGAGGGATCCACCTTTGCCTTATATCTGCCGTAGAGATCCAGATAGCGCTCGTCAATGCCGGCACTTTCTGCAATCTTCACGATGGGAGTCATGACACATTCCTGTGCGATCTCAATATCAGATTTATAATTCATAAAGAGGAATGCCTCCTGCTTACTTGAAATATCTTACTGCTGCCTCAAACATGCGGATATCATAATTGCCGGGTACATTCCGATAAAGCCCGGATCCAATGCGTTCCGCATGACCCATCTTGCCGAAAACTCTTCCATCAGGAGAGGTAATGCCCTCAATTGCGTACATGGAATCATTGGGGTTGAAATGAACGTCACTTGTTGCGTTGCCAACCAGATCCACATACTGTGTTGCAATCTGACCGTTTTCGGCAAGTTTCCGGATCATCTCTTCACTGGCAAGGAAACGGCCCTCGCCGTGGGAAATCGGCACGGAATAAATCTCACCGACCTGGGTTAAAGACAGCCACGGGGACTTGTTGGAAGCGATTCTTGTACGGACAATTCTGGACTGATGGCGGGAGATGGTGTTGAAGGTCAGGGTTGGACAAGTTTCATCCGTGTCAATGATCTTTCCAAACGGAACAAGCCCAAGCTTGATCAGTGCCTGGAACCCGTTGCAGATGCCGCACATAAGACCGTCACGCTGCTCCAACAGCTCCGTTACGCCTTCCTTAACAGCAGCATTCCGGAAGAATGCTGTGATAAACTTACCGGAACCGTCCGGTTCGTCACCGCCTGAAAAACCGCCTGGAATGAAGACGATCTGCGCCTGCTTGAGCGCTTTCGCAAAATCGTCCACGCTTTTCGCAATGCCGTCTGCACTCAGATTGTTGATGACCATGATTTCCGGATCAGCACCGGCATCACGAACAGCCTTGGCGCTGTCATATTCACAGTTGGTGCCAGGAAATGCCGGAATCAGGACTTTCGGACGCGCGGCTTTTACAGCAGGAGCGGGCCAGGAAGAGACGGCAAAGGAGAAGTTCTCCATAGGTGTCTTCCGGTCCGGAATATTGCAGGGATAGACGCTCTCCAGTTTGCCTTCATAGAGGCTGCAGAGAGATTCTATGGATACCTTCTCATCTGCAAAGGAGATTTCGGGTTCGGAAACGGTTTCGCCGAGAACAGTGCCGGCTGCAACATCCAGATCCGCTTCGAGGAGGAATGCGCCGTAATCTCTGCAGAACAGGCTGGAAAGCAGGAGCTTCGGATCAAAACGGAATCCGATACCGTTGCCCAGGCTCATCTTGAGCACCGCTTCAGCGATTCCGCCCATACCGGGCGTATAGCACGCATAGACCTTACCGCTGCGGAGCAGTTCTGTGACCTGAGCGAAAACCGCTTTCATGGATTCCGGATCAGGCAGGCCGTCTTTACCAATCTCGGGTGCGATTCGGATCAGACAATGCCCTGCTGCCTTGAATTCAGGCGAGACAATCTCACCGGCCTTTGCTGTAGTAACTGCAAAGGAAACCAGTGTGGGCGGAACGTCCAGATCTTCAAATGTGCCTGACATGGAATCCTTACCGCCGATGGCAGCAACTCCGAGACCCATCTGCGCTTCAAAAGCGCCAAGAAGAGCGGAAAGAGGTTTGCCCCAGCGCTTTGGATCTCTGCCGGGCTTTTCAAAGTATTCCTGGAAAGTCAGATATGTATCTTCAAAAGAAGCACCGGTTGCAATCAGTTTGCAGACAGACTCCACGACGGCGAGATATGCGCCGTGATATGGACTCTCCTCCGTGAGATAGGGGTTATATCCCCAGCTCATGACAGAACAGTCATCCGTATGCTTCTTCTCAACGGAAATCTTCTGAACCATAGCCTGAATCGGCGTCAGCTGATATTTTCCGCCGAAGGGCATCAGAACCGTACCGGCGCCGATGGTGGAATCAAAGCGTTCAGAAAGGCCTCTTCTGGAGCAGCAGTTCAGATCTGAAGCCAGTGCGCGGATGTTTTCCTCGAAACCACCGCTCAGCTTCTGCTCTTTCAGAGCCGGTTCGGCAGCTTGAATCGTGATATGCTTGCTCGCACCGTTGGAATTGAGGAATTCACGGCTGATATCCACAATCTTCTTCCCATTCCAGTCCATGACCAGTCTGGGATCCTCCTGAACAACTGCGACAGGACATGCCTGTAGATTTTCTTTTTGCGCAAGTTCCAGGAAACGATCCACGTCGGCAGCTTCCACAACAACAGCCATGCGTTCCTGGGATTCCGAGATGGCGAGTTCCGTGCCATCCAGGCCTTCATATTTTTTAGGGACGGCATTCAGATCAATCCGGAGTCCGTCTGCAAGTTCTCCAATCGCGACGCTGACACCGCCGGCGCCGAAGTCATTGCAGCGTTTGATCAGACGGGTTGCTTCACCATTCCGGAACAGTCTCTGAAGCTTGCGCTCTTCCGGCGCATTGCCCTTCTGGACTTCCGCTCCGCAGTCTTCTACGGAGTGCGTATTATGCGCTTTGCTGGAGCCGGTAGCGCCGCCAATGCCGTCACGGCCTGTGCTGCCGCCGAGCAGAAGAACAACATCTCCGGGCTGCGGTACTTCCCTGCGTACATTTTCAGCGGGCGCTGCGGCGATAACCGCACCGATCTCCATACGCTTGGCTGCATAGCCGGGATGATAGAGTTCATCCACAATACCGGTCGCGAGACCAATCTGGTTGCCATAGGAGGAATAACCGGCAGCGGCAGTAGTAACGATTTTGCGCTGCGGCAGTTTACCGGGAAGCGTCTGGCTTACCGGAACCAAGGGATCCGCTGCTCCGGTTACGCGCATTGCACCGTATACGTAGCTTCTTCCGGACAGCGGGTCACGGATTGCGCCGCCAATGCAGGTTGCTGCTCCGCCGAAAGGTTCAATTTCCGTCGGGTGGTTGTGGGTCTCATTTTTGAAAAGGAGCAGCCAGGGTTCGCTGACACCATCCACTTCCACCTGAATTTTAACAGTACAGGCGTTGATCTCTTCACTTTCGTCCAGCTTATCCAGTTTACCCTGTGCTTTGAGCGCCTTTGCAGCCAGTGTGCCGATGTCCATCAGGCAGATGGGTTTGGTACGGCCGAGCGCAGCACGGGTATCCAGATAGTCCTGATATGCTTTCTGAAGGATGGGATCCTCAAAAGAAACAGAATCAATGATTGTATTGAAAGTGGTATGACGGCAATGATCCGACCAGTAGGTGTCGATCATGCGGATTTCCGTAATTGTCGGATTTCTGCCTTCGGAACGGAAATAATTCTGGCAGAAAGCTGCATCGGCTTCATCCATGGCAAGACCGTAACTCCGGACAAACTCCGCGAGCCCTGCTTCATCCAGGTCATTAAAGGTTTCCAGTGTTTCGACCTCAGTAGGGATGTCATAACGTGATTCCAGGGTTTCCGGTTTTTCAAGAGAAGCCTCTCTCGCTTCCACCGGGTTGATTACGTAGTTCTTGATGGCTGCGATGTCAGCTTCAGAAAGTGAACCGTAGAGCCGGTATACTTTCGCAGAACGGATCAGAGGCCGCTGACCCTGGGAAATGATCTGAATGCACTGTGCAGCGGAATCCGCACGCTGATCAAACTGACCGGGAAGATATTCCACAGCGAATACCACAGCGTCATCCTGATCCAACTCAGAACTGACGTGGTCAAGCTGAGGTTCAGAGAAAACGGTTCTGGTCGCATACTCAAACAGTTCCGCATCAATATCATCCGCATCATAGCGGTTGAGAATTCTGACATCTTTCAGGGATGAGATGCCCAGGAGGTTTTTTAGTTCGCTGTAAAGTGAGGCCGCCTCGCTGGCCAGTTCCTTCTTTTTTTCCACATAGACTCTGAATACCATAATCAGGTCCTCCCTGCATTGAGGGCACGCTGCCCGATATCTTTTCTGTAATAGGCGTTTCCGAATGTAATTTGTTTCACAATTGCATAGGCACTGTCAATTGCTTCCGGAAGAGACGACGCAACGGCTGTGCATCCAAGGACACGCCCGCCGCTGGTTACCAGCGCTCCGTCTTTGATTGCGGCGCCGGCAACGTAAACATGATCCCAAAGCGCTTCCGGGATGGAAATGGGATAACCTTTTTCATAAGATGAGGGATATCCATCGGAAGCCATAATGACACAGCAGGCACTGTCACTGGAAAAACGGACTTCCGTTTCGGCGAGTGTCCCGTTCGTCACGGCCTGCATAACCGTCAGAAGATCGCTCTTCAGAAGCGGCAGTACTACCTGCGTCTCAGGATCGCCGAATCGGCAGTTATATTCAATGACTTTTGGACCGTCCTTTGTAATCATGAGGCCAAAGTAGAGACAGCCTTTAAAGGTCCGTCCTTCCTTGTTCATCGCTTCGATTGTGGGAAGGAAGATGGTTCTCATGCATTCTTCGGCGATCTCGGGCGTGTAGTACGGGTTCGGGGCAATGGTGCCCATACCGCCTGTATTGAGGCCTTCATCATGATCCTTCGCACGTTTGTGATCCATGGAGGAAACCATTGGAACGACTGTTTTTCCGTCTGTGAAGGAAAGTACGGAGACCTCCGGTCCTTCCAGAAATTCCTCGATAACAATTCTTTCCCCGCTGGCGCCGAACTTTTTGTCTTCCATCATCTCCCGGACAGCCTGAAGCGCCTCTTCCCGGGCCATGGCGATAATAACGCCCTTACCCAAAGCAAGTCCATCCGCCTTGATCACGGTAGGAATGGGAGCTGTCTGCAGATATTCGAGCGCATCATTCATCCGATCAAAGGTTTCATAGCGGGCAGTTGGGATCCCGTACTTCTTCATCAGATTTTTGGAAAAGACTTTGCTGCCTTCAATGATGGCTGCGTTTGCTTTCGGTCCGAAACATGGAATGCCAACTTTCTCCAGCTCATCAACACAGCCAAGGACAAGGGGATCATCCGGCGCAACAACCGCATAGTCGATGTTGTGACTCTGTGCAAATGCTACAATTGCAGGAATGTCTTTCGCACCGATTGAGACGCATTCCGCGTCATGCGCAATGCCACCGTTTCCGGGAAGTGCATAAATGGTCTCTACTTCCTGGTTCTCACGAAGCTTTTTGATAATGGCATGCTCGCGGCCACCGCCGCCAACCACGAGAATATTCATAGAATTCGCCCCTTGTGGAATTAATGATGGAACAGACGCATGCCAGTGAAGGCAAGCACAATACCATATTTATCGGCAGTCTCGATGACATTGTCATCGCGGATGGAACCGCCGGGTTCTGCGATATATGCAACACCGCTCTTGCGGGCACGCTCTACATTGTCACCGAAGGGGAAGAAAGCATCGCTTCCGCAAGTAACGCCGGACTGTGTTGCAATCCAGGCTTTCTTTTCCTCCGCTGTAAGCACCTCGGGACGTACCTTGAAGTACTTCTGCCATTCCCCTTCCCGCAGCACGTCATCATACTCATCGGACATATAGACATCGATGGCGTTGTCGCGGTCTGCACGGCGGATGCCGTCAACAAACGGAAGATTCAGAACCTTCGGGCACTGACGGAGATACCAGTTGTCTGCCTTGGATCCGGCAAGACGAGTGCAGTGGATACGACTCTGCTGGCCGGCTCCAACGCCGATTGCCTGACCGTCCTTGACATAGCAGACGGAGTTGGACTGGGTGTATTTCAGGGTAATCAGAGAGACAATCAAATCGATTTTCGCCTGCTGGGGCAGATCCTTGTTCTTGGAGACAATATTCTCGAGAAGGCTCTCGTCGATCTTGAAGTTGTTATGTCCTTGTTCAAAAGTCACACCGAAAACATCCTTGCACTCCTGTGCAGCGGGAACATAGTTCGGGTCGATCTGGACAACATTATACTTGCCGCCCTTTTTGGTGGAGAGGATCGCAAGCGCTTCCTCTGTATAGCCGGGCGCAATAATGCCGTCAGAAACCTCTGCCTTAAGATATTTTGCGGTGGCCGCATCACAGACATCACTCAGTGCAGCCCAGTCACCATAAGAGCAGAGACGATCCGCACCGCGCGCGCGGATATACGCACAGGCGATGGGAGAGAGTTCGAGATCCGGATCAACAAAATAGATCTTCCGGTCAACCTCGCTCAGCGCCTTGCCAACGGCGGCGCCGGCGGGAGAAACATGCTTGAAGCTGGCGGCGGAAGGAAGACCGGTTGCTTCCTTCAGTTCCTTGACCAGCTGCCAGGAATTAAAGGCATCCAGAAAGTTGATAAAGCCAGGCCTGCCGCAGAGGACCTGAATCGGAAGGTCAGAGCCGTCCTTCATGTAGATCTTAGCAGGCTTCTGATTCGGGTTGCAGCCGTATTTGAGTTCAAATTCCTTCATTTCTTAATCCCCCAGATTCTTATTGAACAGTTTGACTTCTCCATTGACGTTGGTGTAGAGAGACACTTTATTTGCTTCATTGAGAGCGTTCCATACTTCTTCCGGTTTCGGCATATCAATCTCAATAGGCTCGCCGGCAAAAGAAGGCAGCGGGCTGCCATCGCCCTGATACGTGCTGATGAAATAGCCTTTGCCCTCGTCGCAGCCTTCATAGCAGAAGAACTCCCGAAGGCAGCGCCCGTCTTTCCGCTTCAGTGCGGAGAGCTCAAAGCTGCCGTCTGCATAGCAGATTGCGGAGATCCGTGGTGTGAAATTCGGATCATCCGGCTCATACTCACGCGTCATAAGGGCCTTGCGGAAATCACCCATATTCTTGATGGTATCCGTCTGATCTCCGTTTGTCACGATGAGAGCGTCGCCCATGGAGCGAACGGGATGATAAATGATCAGGCTGGGATCAGAAACCTTGCTGGGATCAAACACTTCCGTGCGGATGCCGTCATCCGTCAAAGAGAAAATCCGATTGCGGCTGTTTTCGCTCCGTCCCATGATGAAATAGTAGACGCAGTTTTTTCCAACGGCAATACCGCGGCCGGGGTAAGGATTGCTTTTCAAAAATTCAAGAAAATTCGTCATGATTCGTTCCCTGCTTTCATTGTAATGATTTCTTTTGATACCTGTTCAGCCGCCTGCGGAAGCAGTATCCATTCTGCCTGTTCCATGACTCTGCGCTGCAGAATCTCAGGGGTATCTCCATCCTGAATTTCCACAGCTTTCTGTGCAATAATGCGTCCGCCGTCCGGAACTTCATTGACGAAGTGTACGGTTGCGCCGGTGACTTTTACACCGTAAGCAAGCGCGGCTTCATGAACTTTCAGACCATAGAATCCCTTCCCGCAGAAGGACGGGATCAGAGAGGGATGCACGTTGATAATACGGTTCTCATATCGGGAAGTGAATCTGCTGCTGAGAATACTCATAAAACCAGCCAGCACAATCAGATCGATTCCGGCAATCTCCAGAGCATCAATCAACGCATCTTCAAATGCTTCCTGGGAGCCTAGTGCCTTTTTCTCAATCACCTTTGTCTCAATGCCGGCGGAAGCGGCTCGAGTCAGTGCATAGGCATCGGAACGGTTGGAAATAACAAGACAGATATGTCCGCTTTTCAGGATTCCGGATGTCTGTGCATCAATGAGCGCTTGGAGATTTGTTCCGCCGCCTGAGACGAAAACTGCAATTCTGGCAGTCTGTTTCAGCATATAACCACCTTATCCGTCTGCTCGGCAATAGAACCGACAATATAAGCGTCAATATTCTGATCCTTCAGGATTCGAATCGCTTCGGAAGCGGATGCGCCGGGAACAATGAGGCTCATGCCGACACCCATATTGAAAGTGTTGAACATGTCCCGTTCCGGAATTTCCCCTGTTTTCTGAAGGAGATTGAAAATAGCCGGCGTGCGGACAGAAGCCTTGTCAATGACGGCACCAAGTCCATCTGGGATGCTGCGGGGAATATTTTCGTAGAAACCACCGCCTGTGATATGACTGACGCCGTGAACTTCGATTTCCTCCATCACTGCCAGAACTGGCTTGACATAAATTTTCGTTGGTGTGAGCAGAGCATCCCCCAGAGAGCAGCCAAGTTCCGGATAGACCTTTCCAAGGTCTGTGTGCTCCACGTCAAAAACTTTGCGAACAAGAGAGTATCCGTTGGAATGAATGCCTGTAGAGGGAAGCGCGATGATGGCGTCCCCTGCAGACATGCGTCCGGAATCGACAATTCTGCTCCGATCCACAATACCGACACTGAATCCGGCAAGGTCATAATCGTCGGGTGCCATGGTACCGGGATGTTCAGCTGTTTCGCCGCCGATCAGAGCACAGCCGGACTGAACACAGCCTTCAGCAACGCCTGAGACAAGAGTTGCCACCTTTTCAGGATCATTGCGGCCAATGGCGATATAGTCCAGGAAAAACAGAGGTTTAGCGCCGCAGCAGATGATGTCATTCACACACATGGCAACACAGTCAATGCCGACAGTATCGTGCTTGTCAAGGATCTGTGCAATCCGCTGCTTGGTTCCGACTCCGTCTGTACCGGAGACAAGGACCGGATCAGTCATACCGGTCAAATCCGGCGCGAAAAGACCGCCGAAACCGCCGATATCGGAAACAACGCCTGGAATCATGGTTCTTGCGACATGCTTTTTCATCAGCTTGACGCCTTCATAGCCTGCCTCGATGTTCACGCCGGCAGCTGCATAGGAGGCGGAGTGGGAATTGGACATATCAATCATTCCTTTCCAGTCCAGCAGTATGTGCAGATTTTCTCCCGGTCAATGCCGATCGCTTCAATCAGGCCATCCAGGGTCTGATAGCCAAGTGAGGCAAAGCCGAGTTTTTCACAGATGGTTTTTAGAAGGCACTGACCGCGTTCGGTTGCCGCATTTGCATATTCCTCCAGATGCTTCTGGCCTTCATCGCCCTCCAGCTCCTGAATGACCCGTCTGGCAAGAAGCTCAAGATCGGAACCACCGCGGGAGAAATTCAGGTACTTGCAGGAATACATGATTGGCGGGCACGCAGAACGCATGTGCACTTCTTTCGCACCGGACTCATAGAGGAACTCCACAGTCTCCCGAAGCTGCGTGCCGCGGACAATGGAGTCGTCCACGAAGAGAAGCTTCTTGCCTTCAATCAGTTCGGGAACAGGAATCTGCTTCATTTTTGCAACCTGATTCCGCATGGCCTGATTAGACGGCATGAAGGAACGGGGCCAAGTCGGCGTATATTTGACAAACGGTCTTGCAAAGGTCTTGTGAGAATAGTTGGCATAGCCGATGGCATGAGGAAGGCCGGAATCAGGGACACCGGCTACGTAATCTACATCTGGCATTGTTCCGTTTTTTTCCTCTTCCCTGGCCATAATCTCGCCGTTGCGGTAACGCATGACCTCTACATTGACGCCTTCATAATTGGAGTTGGGATAACCGTAATAGGTCCAGAGAAAGGCGCAGATCTTCATCTCGTCACCAGCAGGTGCAAGAGTCTCAAATCCGTCCGCGTTAATCTTTACGATCTCATTTGGGCCAAGTTCATAGCAGTCCTGATATCCCAGCTTGTGATATGCAAAAGACTCAAAGGAGACGCAGTAGCCGTCTTCCGACTTTCCGATCAGGACAGGCAGCCGTCCCACACGGTCTCTGGCGGCAATAATCTGGCCGTCGGAGGTCATGATCAGTATGGACATGGAGCCCTCAATCAGCTTCTGTGCATGCCGGATGCCGGAAATCAGATCATCCCCTTCATTGATCAGAGCGGCGACGAGCTCGGAGGAATTTACCTTGCCGGAACTCATAGCCATAAACTGAAAACCGCGGGAAGAGAAATTCTTGTTGATCAGAGCCTCGGCATTATTGATGATGCCGACAGTCGAGATAGTATAAAGGCCAAGCTTTGAGCGAACAAGAAGGGGCTGAGGATCGGAATCACTGATACAGCCAATGCCGCAGGTGCCTTCAAATTCATGAAGGTCATTTTCGAATTTTGTTCGGAAAGCAGTGTTTCCAATGGAATGAATCTGCCTCTGACAGCCGCGCTCTTCACTCCAGATCGCCATACCGGCGTTCCGTGTGCCGAGGTGGGAATGATAGTCGGTGCCGAAAAATACATCAAGAACAACATCGCGGTGCGAAACCGCGCCAAAAAAACCGCCCATAGAGTAATCCTTTCGTAATCAGAGCCTGTCCGCAATGCCAGCGTCCTTCTCGAGGACGGCTGCGGCATCTTTGCGGCGTTTGTCGTCAAGTTTCTGTGCCAGCTCTGTGTCTTCTACGGCAAGTATCTGTGCACAAAGCAAAGCGGCATTGACGCCTCCATTGACCGCGACGGTAGCCACAGGAATGCCGGAAGGCATCTGTACCGTTGCAAGAAGAGCATCAATGCCGTCTAAAACAGCGGATGAGCAGGGTATTCCAATCACCGGAAGCGTTGTATTGGCTGCAATGGCCCCGGCAAGATGTGCAGCCATGCCGGCGGCTGCAATGATGGCGCCAAAGCCTTTTGCTCTGGCGCTTCTGGCGAAGTCTCTCGCCTGATCGGGAGTACGGTGCGCAGAGTATACGTGGACCTCAAAAGGAATTTCAAGTGCCTTCAGAGTATCCGTAGCTTTCTTAATGATGGGAAGATCTGAATCGCTGCCCATCACGATTCCAACTTTTTTCATGGATTTACCTTCTTTCAAAAACACAAAGGGCACACTTAATCTTTGGTAAGGTCAAGTGCGCCCGATCGGTCGTCATCAATAGGTTGTGCCCTGCTTCCGGCTCTTCTGCAGGGCTCTGCCTGTATCCCGTCAGTCGCTGGAAACTGCCAAAAATACTACATTTAGTGTACCATCCGACCGAGAAATACGTCAAGTTGGGAAAGTCGATAAAAAATCAACATATCACTTGGTAATTGTTGGCGTGAGCGCCAAGGTCAATTCAAATCCGTGCGTTCCTTTGGTGTAAGTTTGTGGCGTGTGCCGTCCGGTTCCACAATTATCGTGCTGTTGAGCTGCGCCTCAAGGTTTTTCCGAAACTCAGCAACATAGGCCTGACGAAGCCTTGCCTGTTCGATTTTCTCCTCTTCGCTTAAGCCTTCCGATTTTGCTTTTCTTGCAAGTTCATTAATGCGTGCAATGTCCTTTTGTTCCATCGTTGCACTCCTTCTTCATCGTTCTTACCATTCGGCCCTCCTGTTCAAATGGCTCTCCATCCGGGAGAAATCCGATACGAAGGAACAGAGGCTCGTATTCCAAAGGGACATCCGCATAGGATTCCTTCAGCCCAGCCATGGCAGCCTTATAGTCAAGAATCTTGATCAGACCGTCACCGATCCCCTGCCTGCGGTATTCAGGGAGAACGCAGATTCGGCTCATCTGAGCTTTTCCAACAGAGCGCAGATAAAACCTGCCTGCTGCTACAGGTACGTCATCCAGCAGAAGAGTCAGCTGAAAGGAAAACGGATCAAATGCGTCTTCCAGCTTTTCCGGATCCATGCCAAGTTCCTTGCAGAAGACTGCATTACGGATCTGAAATGCAGGTTCATTCCGTTCGCCTGGAACAGTCCATACGGATGTAATCATAATAATAACCTCACAATAAAACACGGATTGTTATGGATATGCGACCTTTTCTTGTATTGCCGCCGATCTCATCAAGAACGGCTTTGCCGGATCCACGAAGTGATACGGCATCTCCTTCCCGAAGAAGCCGGTCAGCCTTCTCACAGGGAAGAGAGTTTACGCTGACTTTTCCAGCACGGATGGCAGCCGATGCACGTTCCCTGCTCATCCGGAAAGCGGCTGAGCATATACTGTCAAGCCGAAGAGATGCCACAGTATCCTGAAGGATTCTGCTCTTCTTTTCCGGGATCACAACATCTTCAAGTGATATTTCGGTTACGGACACAGGAACACGGCCAGCTGACAGAAGATTCTGTCTCACATAAGGTGAGATGGCCTTCGTGAGGAAAAAGTCGCAGAAGCCCTCCCTGACAAACAGATCTCCGATGCAGGAGCGTTCTATCCCGCAGCCCATAAGTGAACCAAGGAAATCTCTGTGCGTTAGCTTTTCACGGGGTGAGAATGCAGCCCGGAATGCGGTGATGGGGCCGTCCTGACTCAGCTCTTCCAGCGTCAGGTACTCAGGAAGATACAGACAGATTCGGCGCTCCGATTCCGGATGACCGCCGAAGAATACGGGGTGGAGAATGGAAAGCTGCTGTGTGATCAGCGCCTGTTCCGCAGGAGTCAGAAAATCAGTGTATGTCAGTCTGTCCTTTTGTGATCCCTGTTCCAGAAGATCTAGCGTATGAGACAACAATAGCCGATCTTCCGGAGTGCCCGGATATTTCGAAATCCGAATTCGAAGATCCAAAAGGATTGCCACCTCTCCCAGGAGTATTGAAACATGCATGCATGATGCACGCAGACGAGATAATTACTACTTAACCGTTTGCGAAAGTAAGTGAACAAAGAAGCTGATAATCATCGAGGCTGATCACCTGTACGGATGCGGCAGTGCACAGATACAGCGCATTTCCGCAGCGGATAATGCTGCCGTTTCGATAGTACAGGCTGCTCATTTCCATTTCAGCAACCGGTTCAAAAGTGCCCTCGTTGCAGTCAAAGAAGCAGTAGGAGCCATCCAAAGGCAATCCGAGAATGCCGTTTTCGCCAATATAAACGGAGTATCCGCTATCGGCGGCGATGCTGCTTCCAAACCGAGCCTTTTCTACAGGATCGCTGACTGAGCAATCCAGGAGGAACGGAACAAGGCCGCTGTCCGCATTTTCCTGAACGGCAAGTCCAAACAGCTGATCCTTGCCAAGTGATGCCCAATATCCGCAGTTTGAAGGGATCAATGCGTTTTCAAGCATTTTAGGGGTTTCAGGATCAGCAAGGTTCAGAACGATCCCGGGATCCAGCCGTTGATTGCTCAGGAGAAAACACAGAGAATTATGAAATCTGGCAGAGCTGATTGTACCGAATTCAGCCGGTATTTCAAAAGTGCCTTTCATGCTCAGAGAATCATCAAAGACGCTGATGGAGTTATTCCGTTCTTCCCCGGCATTGACGTAGTTGATAAAGCCGTATGCTTCATCCACATAAGTTTTGTATGCGTTCTGATATTCGCTGGTTGCAAGGCGCAGCTGACCGTTCCACTCATCCATGGCAAAACGATTCACGAGGAATCCTTCGACGCTGTTTGAGGCGGTAACAGAGAAGTCATCCGGCTGGAGAGTGAAGAGTCGAGTGGCTGCGAGCTGCACGTGATCCGTAACCCGATACTGGTTTTCCTGGTATGGCTCCGATTGAAGCAGCTCGTAGGATCCAATGGCAACATGGACTGCTTTGTCCGTAAAAAGGACCTGGCTGGCTGTTCCGGTAAGAGCAACCGCATTTTCCGAGATTGTTCCTTCAGCCATATCGAGGCAGCCGAGAACCGTAAAACTGCTGGATTGACACGGATCAATCAGATAAAGCCGATCAGGCGAAATAAGACTGGAAGATTCGCCGTTGACGATGGAAGGTATGTAACGTCCGTATTCCTCTACAGAAGAATTCCATGCCGTAAAGCTGGACGCAAGATACAGGCGGTCCGAAAACTGCCTTGCTGCCAGATATCTTCCGTCAATGGCGGATATACCGGTCATGAATGGGTTTTCAGGATCATTGATGTCAAACTGCTTGATCAGAACCTGCTCAGTGGACGAATAGCTGTAGTGACCGTTCTCATCCTTTATTTCAGACCAGGCATAATAATTAAACAAGACGTAGGCCGTCCTGCCGTAAAGGAATACGGCGATCGGGGATTCTGTACCTTTCCCGTATCCTCCAAGAATGGAGCATTTACCGACCAGCTGGGATTCAGCTCCTTCCGGAGAGACAATCAGAAGTTCCTGTGCTGTCAGAATATAAACGAAACTCTGATCAGTCTTGACAGTCTGATCCTGATCAAAACCGAGCACTTTTACACTGCTGTCGACCGTTTCCGGAAGATAGCGGTTATTCTCGTCAGTGTCATCACGGGCAGCTGAAAAAAGCTGAAATACTTCCTGATAGCTCTGGGCGTGACGAACGGAAGCTTCTGGGAGTTTGATCTCAATGGACAGATGTTCCGGTTCTGATGTCTGCCAGTTCTGCTCCGTTTCCGTCTCCGGCTCCGTCTGCGCAACGGGCGTATTTGTCTGCTCCTGTTCCGGCAGGTTTACCTGATCGGGAACCTCCTGTTTTTTGCATCCTCCCAGAATGGAAAGAAGAATCAGGATCGACAGGAGTGCAGAAGAAAACCGTTTCATAAAGCCCCTCCTTTGGAGTCTGAGAATTGGTAGTCGAACTACTTGCTACATTGTATCATAGTTCTGTGTAACTGACATCCGAAAAACCATGGTCAGTTTAGACAAATTTGCAGAAATACTTTGACAGAAAACTGGACTGGTGATATGTTAAATGGAGAAAACACCCACTCTATAAAGGAGCGTGATCTTATGGCAGACAACAAAAGAAAAGAAATTCTAAATATTGGCGCGAGGATTTCCACTCTTCAGAGAATACATCGTCGTTTTATCTCTTCTTACCTTTCCAAGCATGATCTTTCCGGCGCTATGCATATGATTCTCTCTTCCCTTCACAGCAAGCCGGGTGTCAGCCAGGATTATCTTTCTGTCAGATTCAATATGGATAAAGGAATTGTTGCACGGCAGTGCAAGATTTTGGAAAGCAGAAATCTGATCCGCAGAGAAATCAATGACAGCGATCACCGGCAGTACTGCCTTTATCTGACTGAGGATGGCGAGGCGCTGATCCCTGAGATCTACAACGGTTATCAGGAATGGACAGATATGATTTGCAAGGATTTTACCGATGAAGAAATTGAAGCCGCTTGCCAGCTCCTGACGCGCATGGTTCAGAACTGCAACGATCTGATTGAGAACGTCTGATCAGTATGCTCGTAAGAATCAAGAAACTGGATCCGCATGCCACCATACCAACCTATGCCAGTTCTGAGTCTGCAGGCGCGGATCTCTATGCATGCTGTTTTGCACCTGTCGAGATTCCTGCCGGGCACACCGCGCTGATCCGTACCGGTCTTGCCGTCGAAATCCCGGAAGGATACTGCGGACTTGTGTATGCACGCAGCGGCCTTGCCACAAAAAAAGGCCTTGCCCCGGCGAACAAAGTTGGTGTTATCGATGCGGACTATCGAGGCGAAATAATGGTCAGCCTCTATAATCACGGAGATCTGACTCAGACTGTTATGCCTGGTGAACGGATCGCTCAACTGGTGGTCACTCCTTTCCTGAAGGCGGAATTCGAACTATCGGAAGAGCTCTCCGATACTGTTCGGGGAGAAGGCGGCTTTGGAAGTACGGGAACCCGTTGAGGTGGAAAGATGGATGAAACGCATTTGATTGAATCTACGATCAGCGAAAAAAAGATCTTTGACGGAGACATCCTTCATGTTCGGGTTGATCAGATACTTCTTCCGAATGGCTTACCTGCAACGCGGGAAATCATTCGTCATATCGGTGCGGTTTGTGTCCTCCCCCTGACATCTGATGAGAAAGTCGTCATGGAGCGTCAATATCGTTATCCAGTCGCCAGAATTCTTCGAGAGATCCCTGCCGGGAAACTGGACTCAGCCGATGAACCGCCTCTGGATGCAGTCAAACGAGAGCTTCGCGAAGAAACCGGATATGAAGCTTCTGAATGGATTTCTCTTGGAAAAATCCTTCCTGCTCCCGCCTATTGTGATGAGATTCTTTATCTGTATCTTGCTCTTGGACTCCATGCTGGCAGTCAGGAACTGGATTCAGACGAATTTCTCGATGTAGAGACGGTTCCCCTTTCAGAGCTTGTTGAAGATGTCATGAACGGGAAAATTGAGGATGCCAAAACACAGATTGCTGTTCTGAAAACCTGGAATCTTCTCAAAAAACGTAACAATTGAATCTTTGCCGGCGGACTCTCCGCCGGCTTTTTTTATCAAGAGGTGACACAAATGGGTGAATTTCTTCCGATCTGCAAAGAGGATATGGAACAAAGAGGCTGGGATCAGTGTGATTTCGTCTATGTGATCGGGGATGCCTATGTGGATCACCCCTCGTTCGGACATGCCATAATCAGCCGCGTGCTGGAATCACATGGCTATCGTGTCGGCATTATATCACAGCCGGACTGGAAGGATCCGGATTCCATTTCCATCCTTGGTAAGCCCCGTCTCGGGTTCCTCGTCATGGGCGGCAATATGGATTCCATGGTAAATCATTATTCAGTTTCCAAGCATCGCAGAAACTATGACTATTATACGCCAGGAGGAAAACCCGGTCACAGGCCGGACTACGCCGTGACGGTATACTGCAACCTGATCCGCAGAAGCTACCCGAAAACTCCGATCCTGATTGGCGGGATCGAAGCCAGCCTTCGCAGATTTGCCCATTACGACTACTGGTCTGACAAGCTGAAACGATCTATTCTGCTTGACTCACAGGCGGATCTGCTGCTCTATGGCATGGGTGAGCACTCCATCGTGGAAGCGGCAGACGCACTGAACAGCGGCCTTCTTGTCAATGAACTCACATTCCTGCGCGGAACCGTATATAAAACCAGATCACTGCAGGACATTCCGGAGTACGTGACGCTTCCGTCCTGGGATGAACTTCGCAGCAATCCGAAAAGATATGCGGAGAGTTTTGCAGAAGTATCGAAAAACATGGATGCGATTACCGGAAAAGTTTTAGTTGAACCGTATTCTGATCGGGAATTCATTGTTCAGAATCCGCCATCCGAGCCACTGACGCAACAGGAAATGGATGACGTCTATGAGCTGCCCTACATGCGGACTTATCACCCTTCCTATGAAAAACTGGGCGGCGTTGACGCGATTCAGGAGGTTCGCTTCAGCCTGACTTCCTGCCGCGGTTGCTTCGGCGGATGCAGTTTCTGCGCACTTACTTATCATCAAGGCCGTGTTGTGCAGACAAGATCACATGAGTCACTGCTCCGGGAAGCGGAACTGATGATCAAAGATCCGGAGTTTAAAGGCTATATCCATGACGTTGGCGGACCAACAGCAAACTTCAGACGACCCGCATGCGACAAGCAGCTGGAACATGGCGTCTGCAATTATCGCCAGTGCCTCTTCCCCACTCCCTGCAAGAACCTGATTGCTGATCATTCGGATTATCTTACACTTCTCCGGAAACTCCGTGCACTTCCCGGCGTGAAGAAAGTTTTTATCCGTAGCGGAATCCGCTTTGATTATCTTTTATGTGATCCGGATGACAGCTTCTTCCGGGAACTGGTACAGTATCATGTTTCCGGACAGCTGAAAGTCGCGCCGGAACACATCTCCGATCACGTTCTCTCTTTAATGGGCAAACCGCGGAATGAAGTATTCCGCAAGTTCCAGGAAAAGTATGATGCACTGAACAGACGCTATCATAAGGACCAGTATCTGGTTGCCTATCTCATCTCCAGCCATCCGGGATCCACGCTGAAAGATGCCATTGCTCTGGCGGAATATCTCCATAAAGAACACGCTTCGCCCGAGCAGGTACAGGATTTCTATCCGACACCGTCTACCGTTTCCACTGTCATGTATTATACCGGATATGATCCGAGAACCATGCAGAAAGTTTATGTAGCAAGAAATCCACATGAGAAAGCAATGCAGCGTGCTCTGATTCAGTACCGCAATCCGAAAAACTATGAACTTGTGCATGAAGCGTTGACGCTCGCGGGAAGGCAGGATCTGATTGGATACGGACCAGATTGTCTGATCCGTCCCAAAAAGGACGGTTCCTTTGCTGGAACCGGCACTTCAAATAACCGCAAGCCAGCCGCAAAGAGAAACAACTCGGATCAATCAGAAAGCCGTTCAAGAAAAAACGTATCCGGTCAATCCGGCAAGAAGCATAGATAGAAATAATTAAGGGAGTGATGCGGGCTGTTGTTCTGCATCACCCCCTATTTATTTACGTCTCCAGGAACTGCCGAAATGCAGTTGGAAGAGAATACCGTGTCTCCAGCACGTCGCGATTAACAAACAAAAGATTGTCTGTGCTTTCACAGATCATTTCATAACAGCGCATATGCCAGATGATATGCGTGAAAACATGGGATCTGTTCATACATCGAATCAGGGAAACGGGTGCAGCACCCATATCCCGAGCGGCATCAAGAGCTTCCTGTTCGTTCAGCAGTCCATCCATATGTGGCAGTTCCCATAGGCCGGCAAGCAATCCGTGATCTGGCCTTTGAGACACCGCAATCCGGTCATTCTGATCCCGCAGAAGAAAAACCGTCAGATTTTCCTCCCTGCGAGCCTTTTTTTCGGATCGTACAGGATACTGCTCTGTGCGATTTTCCAGAAACGCTTTGCAAATATCCGCCAATGGACATATGGAACACGCAGGAGTGCCGTTCGGTACGCATACGATGGCACCGAGTTCCATCAGGCTCTGGGTGAATGTGCCGCATTTGCCAGCCGGATAGATGCGGCGCAGTGATTCAGTTATCTCTTTTCTTACAGATGGAGCGTCCACTGGATCCTCTAAGCAGAGAAGCCGGGATATAACACGAAGAACGTTCCCGTCGACGGCCGGTTCCGGCAGTTCAAAACAGATGGAAGCGATTGCTCCAGCTGTGTAAGGGCCTATCCCGGGAAGAGACAGAATTTCTGGCATCTGATTCGGAAATACTCCGTCGAAACGGTCCATAATCATTCGGGCAGCCCTTTGGAGATTTCGCGCTCTTGAGTAGTATCCAAGTCCTTCCCAAAGCTTGAACACCTGCTCCTCGGGCGCATTCGCCAGTGAAGAAATATCGGGTAGCTCTGAGAGAAACCGTATATAGTATGGCTTGACTGCCTCTACCCTTGTTTGCTGAAGCATAATCTCTGAGATCCACACATGATATGGTTCGTGATCTCTTCTCCATGGCAGTTCTCTTGCATTTCTGGAAAACCAGGGAAGCAGCCGTTCCGGCAGAAGCGGATAAAGATCGGATGAAGACATGTCTCACCTCTTTAGTTTTCTTATGCAATATTGTACTCGGCAGAATTCACAAAGTCAAAGAATAATATGATGCATTTTCAGGAAAACTTTGCTATAATGAATTTAAATCGTGAAGGCAGGCGGTTATGATTGAAAAAGAAGCTGTTTCTACTGGATATGGATGGAACGCTCTATCTGAGTGATCAGCTGTTTGATGGAACACTGGACTTCCTCTCCTATATCAGAAGTCATGGAGGAAAACCGGTATTTCTGACCAATAATTCCTCAAAGGGTGTGGATGCCTACCTGGGAAAAATGCATCGGTTGGGTATTCCCTGTACATCTTCGGATTTCTTTACTTCCGTGGACGCAGCCATTGCTTTTCTTTCACAGGACAGGAATAAGAAGATCTATTTATTTGGTACAAGGTCCTTTTATACACAAATGCAACAGGCAGGATTCTGCGTGACAACAACCCTTGAGCCGGACATCGATATCCTGCTCTGCGGCTTCGACACGGAACTCACCTTTCAGAAACTGGAGGACGCCTGCATTCTTCTAGGCAGAGGCGTACGATTTGTTGCTACAAATCCAGACTGGGTCTGTCCTACGGATTATGGATATGTTCCGGATTGCGGAAGTGTCTGTCAGATGCTTTTCCGAGCAACCGGTAGAACGCCGGAAGTGATTGGGAAACCGCAGCCGGATATGGCGCTTCTTGCCATGGCAAAAGCTGGAGTATCATCCGAAGAAACCGTTCTGATCGGAGACCGGATCTATACGGATATCGCATGCGGTGATGCTGCAGGAATTGATACCATTCTTGTGCTTTCCGGGGAATCCACAATGGAAACCCTGAATCAAAGCGAAATCAAACCGACCTACGTAATGCAGGATATCCGGCAGGTGCTAACCTGCCTAGAAAGGGAGGAAATCATATGAAACTCAGCTACAAGAAGACAGTTCTCGTCGGATTTGCTTTTTTCCTGATCTGCGCGTTCTGGCAGGCATACGACAGTATCATCCCCAAGATACTGACTGATAAATTTGGACTGACCCAGAGCATGTCCGGTTTGATTATGGGACTGGATAATATTCTTGCACTGTTTATGCTCCCTCTGTTCGGTGCAATTTCAGACCGAACAAAAACCAGATACGGCAAACGGACACCATATATCTTTATCGGTACCGTTCTTGCTGTTGTCTTTTTCCTGCTTCTGGGTGTTTCAGATCTTGTCCAGCTCAAGCAGCTTGATGAGATCACCATGGATAATCCCACTGCACTGCAGACACTGTATGATGCAGATCTGACTGTCACTACACCTGACGGCGAAACAGTGGAGATCAGCAAGGAATTCACAAAAACGGAATTCACGGAAATCGAAAAAGGTTCTGAGGATTACGCGAAATATGTAACTCCCGCAAGGCAGATGTTTGCCAGACAGAAGACGCTGGATAATCCCAAACCATTTATCTTTTTTATGGCAATCTTGCTTCTCCTCCTGATCAGTATGGCGATTTTCCGCTCACCTGCTGTGGCACTTATGCCGGATGTAACACTTAAACCGCTTCGCAGCAAAGCCAATGCGATTATCAACCTGATGGGCTCCGTCGGTGGTATTCTGGTTTTGGTACTGGGCATTGTTTTTGGAACCGGAAAACTGGATAATTCCCTGATGAGTTACCTTCTGTTTTTCGCTTGCATTGCTCTTATTATGACTGCCGCCCTTGTTGTATTTGCGCTGACCGTGCGCGAGCCCAAATGGAGCGAAGAAATGCTTACGGAATCCGCACAGCTTGGAATTGAAACAACAGATGACAAGCCTGAAAACGGTGACAGAAAACTGCAGAAGGGCGAACGGACATCTCTGCTTCTTCTCCTTCTCTCGGTAATCCTTTGGTTCATGGGCTACAACGCGGTTACTTCCAAGTACTCTGTTTATGCAGGAAGCGTTCTGAATCTAGACTTCAATATGACACTGATTATTGCTCAGGCAGCGGCAATCATTTCCTATCTTCCGGTTGGCTTTATCGCTTCTAAGGTAGGAAGAAAGAGCTGCATTCTATTCGGTATCATCATTATGGGACTTTCCTTCTTCGCTGCATCCTTCCTTCGTATGGGAACATCCATGTGGGTTATGACGATCTTCTTTGCACTTGCCGGCATCGGCTGGGCTACCATCAATGTAAACAGCTTCCCGATGGTTGTTGAGCTTGCAACCGGCAGCAATGTTGGCCGGTATACCGGTTTCTACTATACGGCAAGTATGTTCGCCCAGACTGTAACGCCCTATTTTTCCGGCCTGATTATGGACAGATGGGGTATGCGTACGCTCTTCCCTTACGGTGCCATTTTTGTACTTCTTGCACTTCTGAGCATGCAGGGAGTTCGTCACGGTGATAATCGTCCCACTGCAAAACAGGTTGTTCTGGATGCTTTTGAAGTGGAGGATTGAACATGCATGTCTTCATTTGGTTCCTGATCTCACTAGCTGCACTGGCACTTCTTTGGATGTTGGCCATTGCACCCAGGACCCATTCCCCTGATCTCCTGCCGGAACTGCATGACTGGATGTATGCACACAGAGGCTTTCATGATGATGCCCTGGGGCTGCCGGAGAACTCACTCGGCGCATTTCGCAGAGCGGCAGGAGAAGGTTTTGCGGCTGAATTGGACGTGCATCTGACAAAAGACGGTCAGCTGGCAGTGATGCATGACGAATCCCTGCTGAGAATGTGCGGTGTTGACCGCAGAATATGCGATTGCATATCCGATGAACTGCGCTCGTACAAACTAGGAAAATCTCAGGAAGGAATCCCTTTTTTGGAGGATGTTCTCCCCTATTTTGAGAGCACGACCCCTCTTCTGATTGAACTGAAAACATGCGGGAAGAATGCTCCGGAACTCTGTGAGCGTTTGATGAGAACGCTGGACGGCTATAACGGCATGTACTGTATAGAGTCCTTTGATCCGAGAGTACTAATCTGGTTCCGCCGAAACCGCCCGAAGATTGTGCGAGGACAGCTTTCCACCAATTATACAAAGCACAATGAAAAGCTGAATCCTGTTCTAAGATTCCTTCTGCACAATTATCTTCTCAACTTTATTGCAAAGCCTGATTTTCTAGCATATAACATTGAGGATTACCGTGACAGAAGCATTAATCTCTGCAGAAAAATTTATGACGTCACGGAATTCTCCTGGACAGTGCGGAACAAAGAACAGCAGAATATCGCAGACGCAATGAATTCTGCGCTAATTTTTGAACTGTTTGATCCCAGAAAAGATTTCAATGCGCACATGGACTTTTAAATACCCTGAAGGCATCAGGAATGATGCAAGGAAAAACAAACACAGCTTATGAATGGAGGATCCTGTCATGATTAAAATCGTTGTCAACATGCCTGTTAAGAAAGGACTCGCTGAAGCATTTAAACAGGAAGCGAAGGAACTGATTCTGAAGTCCGCAGCTGAAGCCGGAAACATCTACTATACGCTCAATGAAAGTGTTGAGAATCCCGGTTCTTTTGCAATTATGGAGTGCTGGAAAGATCAGGCGGCTATTGATTACCACAATGCTACTGAGCACTTCACATCTATTCTGCCGAAACTGGTAGCAATGTGCGATGGGGATATTCCCATTATGCATTATACCGAGGTAAGCTTCTGAAAAAAGCTGAAGGCAGCTCCAATCCGGAGCCGCCTTCCCTTCAGAGAGAGATTCAGAGAGTGAGGTGAATGCATGCCGGATATCTATTACTGCCTGACGCAGGATCAGGGCAATTCTTCCAGTGAAAGAAAAAAACTGGAACATCTTGCTGGACTGGGGCTACTGTCCATCTGTCTGAAGGATCTGCTTGGGTTCAGCCCAAATGAGATTCGCCTGGAATACGGCCGATTCGGGAAGCCCGCCCTTCCGGATTACCCTCAAATTCATTTCAATATTTCACATTGCCGAGGACTTGTGGTTTGTGCAGCAGCATCACAGCCGATTGGTATCGACTGTGAGGGAATAAGAAATGTATCAGAAGCTTTGATCCGCAAAGTCCTGACTGAAACAGAACAGGAAGCCGTATTTCGTGCGCCTTTCAGCAACGAGTCGCAAAACAGCAGATTTCTTCAGTTCTGGACGCTGAAAGAAGCATACAGCAAATACACCGGTAAGGGAATCACGATGGATTTTCAGTCCTTTTCCTTTTCGATATCTGACACCGGACTGGCAGTCTGCTCGGATCCGGACGTGGCATGTGCACTGATTCCTCTGCAGCCCGGCTATGTGATCTCCCTGTGCTGCGGAAAAAGCGATCAGCCGTTTTCTTTGAAGCTGCATCCAATCAATTCTGAAGACCTTGTTCCCTATCTTTAAGGTCACTGAAATGTGAATCCGTGAAAAAAACTATTGGGATCAGAAAAAGGATAACTGTTCTGTCAGTGAGCTATAGAAATAGTCATATAACAAAGCAATACAGATTCCGTGTTCAAGATTAGAGCACGATAAAGCGAAACCCGGAGCAGCAATGCTGCTCCGGGTGTTTCAATTCAACATTATTCGATGTTGCCAGCCTTCTTGGCTTCTTCAATGATCTTTGCCTGATTCGCCTGAGGAACTTCCTCATAACGAAGGAATTCAAGACTGTAGGAACCACGACCCTGAGTGACGGAGCGCAGATCAATGGCATAACTGCTCATTTCGCCCTGCGGAACTTCTGCTTCGATAATAGTCTCACCGTCGCCGTTCGGCGTCATGCCGAGAACACGACCGCGGCGCTTGCTCAGATCGCCCATGATGTCACCGGTAAACTTATCGGGAACAACGACCTTCAAGAGGCAAACAGGTTCCAGAATGGTGGGAGCGGCAGTGGGCAGGCCTTCTTTGTAGGCAATGCCTGCAGCAGTCTGGAATGCCATATCGGAGGAGTCGACGGGATGAGAGGATCCAAAGTAAAGGGTTGCCTTCAGGAACACAACCGGATAACCAGCAAGGACGCCCTTGGTAACAGAGCTGCGCAGGCCCTTCTCAACAGAAGGAATGAAGTTCTTCGGAACGCAGCCGCCGACAGTCTCATCGGCAAAAATCATTTCTTCGGATTCCGTCTGAGGCTCAAAGCGGATATAAACATCACCGAACTGGCCGTGTCCGCCGGACTGTTTCTTGTGACGTCCATGTACTTCGACTTTCTTCTTGATGGATTCACGATAGGCGATTTTTGCGGGCTTGAGTTCGATCTCAACGCCGTATTTGTTCTTCAGCTTGGAACTGATCAGATCCAGATGAATGTCACCGACACCAGAGATAACCATCTCCTTGGTTTCCGGGTCATTCTCATACTTGAAAGAGCAATCTTCTTCGCGGATCTTGTTAATGCCTGTCGCAACCTTGTCCTCAGTGCCCTTGACCTTTGCGTAAACAGCCATCTTATAGCAAGGCTCATCATAGACAATCGGATCAATTGTGATTGGTGCATTCTGCTGGCAGAGCGTATCACTGGTCTTAACAGAGGTGAGCTTTGTCAGAACGCCGATATCGCCGCATGCGAGCTTGTCAACTTCCGTCGTCTTTTTGCCCTTTGCAACATAAAGATGTGCAAGCTTTTCGTTAACGCCGGCACGAACATTGTACAGGCTCATATCAGGTGTGATCTCTCCGGAGAGTACCTTGAAATAGGAGTTCTTGCCGTACTGATCAGAGATGGTCTTGAAAACAAATAGGATGGGAGCGCCCTTTGCATCACATGGAACGCTGACTGCCTCACCTGCTCCGTTAACGCCCTTTGCGGGAATGCCTTCAGCAGGAGTGGGAGCAAGCGCAACCAAACCGTCAAGAAGCATAAGCGTGCCGAGTCCGTTCATTGCGCAGCCGCAGTATACAGGGAACAGAACGCGGGTACGGATCGCTTCACGGACACCTGAGGACATTTCTTCCGCGGTGAAATCCTCACCGCCGAAATACTTCTCCATGAGTTCTTCGGAAGTCTCGGCAACGGCTTCCTTGATGGTCTCCATGTATTCCTCAATGCGGTCAGCCGCATCAGAAGGAACATCGATCTTCTTGCCGTTCTGGTCAAAAGCTTCTCCAGTCAGCACGTTGACAAGACCGGTAGCCTTGTCGCCATTGAGAATCGGGAATACCAGAGGAACAACAGACTGGCTGAACTGGTCCTTGAGGGAATCCACAACGCCAAAGAAATTGGCGTGCTCCTCATCAAGCTTTGAGACATAGAAGAAAGCAGGCAGATTCGCCTTCAGAAGGTACTTCCATCCCTTCTCAGTGCCAACACCGATGCCGCCCTTTGCAGAAAGGACGATCAGGCCGGAATCAGAAACGCGAAGGCTCTGAACAATCTCACCGGCAAAATCAAAGTATCCGGGATTATCCAGAACATTGATCTTCGTATTTTTGTACTCCACAGGAATGACGGAAGTGGAGATGGACGTTTTTCTCTTGATTTCTTCGGAATCGTAGTCACTGACAGTGTTGCCGTCGGCTGCTTTGCCAAGACGGTCAGTACCCTTGGTCAGGAAGAGCATGCTCTCGCAGAGCGCGCTCTTGCCATCGCCGCCGTGACCGAGCAGGCTGATGTTTCTCAGATCCTTCGTGTTATACATTGATGCTTCCCCTTTCGAACATTGCTTTTATTAACCCGCGGGCCATAAAAGCAGCATCGGCTCCGCGCAGCACGCGCCAAACCGACGCATAGAGTAATTATAGTGATAATTCCCGTGACTTTCAATCCAAAATCTGATGGAAATACCGAGGAAACAGAATTTGGTGCAAGTTAAATAAAAACAAAGCAACAAATTTGTTGATTATGTGTAAACACCGGAACAGCAGATGCTGAACCGGTGTTTAAGCAAATCGGACCCAAAGCCCGAGAAGAGCAGATGGAATCAGCCAGAGGACAAGGTAAAGAAGCAGGTTGCTTGCCGATGCAATCGTTGTAGCACCTGTTCTGGTGAGAAGAATCATCATCAGTAGACCGACAATTCCAGCTACATAGCAGAAAACAATTCCCCAGCGGGTTACACTGCTTAAAGCACGGGCGCCCAGAACGGTATTTGCATATCCGGCTGGCGTTTCCTTATTTAGGACTGCAGCAGGCTGTGCTTCACTCCCTGCCTCCATCTCTGAAAACCGTGTCCGATCGGAAACTGCAGGAAATTCAATGCTGTCAGACGAGATCTTGTATTTCTGTGCGAGCAGCTGCGGTGAAATGAGGAAATCTCTGGCGGCAAGCAACGGAAACAGTCCCCTGCTTCTCTGAATGGACTGAAGGGCTGTCCTGACAGAAGAAGAGGATTTATAACTTAACGCGAATACACCGGCAAGTTCCCCGTTGATGGAAAGGAACAGCGCCTGTTTGACTTTCAGGTCGCTGGGAATCTGGATACCCATCAGGTGCATGAATCGCTGTGAACCGGTCAGAACAACATCGCCGCCCATTTCCGCGCCGTATCCGCCTCCTTCATAGCGGCGGAAACTGCCGACGGGATAAGTGCGGACACCGTATTCCTGCATCAGCTGAGTAAACAGTGATTCAAGTTCGCTTCCGGCTGCAATCATCATCGTTCCGGCGCAGGCAACAACCTGGTTCACCCGATAGGAACCGTAAACCTTAAGACCGTTGAATGATACATTGGCATTCGGGAAAAGGTCTCTGGCACCCATTATCAGATATCTGGATCCGCAGAGACTGCGAACTCCATCCCATCCGAGCAATGCACTGCCTGACTTTGAAAGGCGCTGACTCAGCGTACAAGCGGGCGAAGCATAACAGAAGAAGCCCATTACGGGAAGGGATCCAGTCAGAAGAACAGACAGAACCCAGAGGAAATTCTGATGCTGACGGTAGCTTGTTAAAACTGCAAGCAGGATTGCAATCAGTGTAATTACGGGACAATAAACACGAAGCGCACGTTCACAGCCATCCGGACTCTTTACGCTGCCTGCCGAGACGGATCTGGCATCTTTCAAATGAGTCAGGCAATCCGTATTATGCCAGAGCCGAGGGATACGCAGAATCAATTCCCGATTTTCCGCATCTGCGCTGATTGTACGAAGCGACAGAATATCCGAAGACAAACGGCGAAGTCTTCCGAAATCCGCAAGGAATAGTCCGAGACAAATCGGCGCAAACAGAGGAACACGTTCGGACGCAAAAGCAAAAAAGCTGTCCCCAATGACGGCTATAGCAGAAACTAGAAGACTTGATTCCAGATTAAACTTCAAGCTGATCGCCTGACGTATGCCACGAAGCAGGACATCCAGGCTCAGAAAAGAACAGAACAGGAATAATACAAAAAGTACAAAATAGAGTGATTGTATGGAAGGAGGTGAAACAGGCAAAGACCATTCCATACCCTGCCAGAGAGTCAGTACGGAAGCAATCAAAGTGAGAAAGCCGGTAAGGTATGTTCGAATCGGAAGAAACTTCAGAGAGTTCCTGCTTTCCGTCAGAAGCTGCTGTGCCGTCTTCCCTGCCGTCGCCCGGTCTTTCCGGGATGGTTTTTTCGGAAGAACCCTTAGCTTTGGCGGTTCCTGCTGCTGTTCCGGTTCCTCCGGAACATTATCCGATTGTGAATCCGAGTCTTCTTGCATATTATCTGCTTCCGGATCATTGAGCATGACGTTCAGCGTAAAAGAACTGATTACCTGACTGCTGCCAGAACCGTCAACGGTTTCTGAATCTCCCTGCGCTCCATCTGAAGCAGTCCAGCCGCCATATTCGCGCACGATATCATCCAGCGAGAAATCCTTTTCCCGCGGTTCTGAAACTTCATTCTGAATTTCAGATTCGAAATCGCGCGTATCCGGCATGATAATCCTTTCTCAGCTTCTCTGTCTCAGAACTTCGTAAAGAAGCACTGCAGCAGCAGCTGAAGCATTCAGCGAGTCAATATGTCCCTTCATGGGAATGGAAACACGGAAATCACACTGCTCTGAGACCAGGCGGTTCATACCATCGCCTTCGGATCCAATGATCAGAGCAGCCGGTCCGGTCAGATCTGTTTCATATAAGGATGAGGAACCGGAAGCGGCAGTGCCGTAAATCCAGACGCCTTCCTTTTTCAGCTGTTCAATGGTCTGCACCAGATTGGAAACTTTTGCGATGGGCAGATATTCCACGGCGCCTGCACTGGCCTTGCTGACTACAGCGCTGAGACCGGCCGAGCGTCTCTTTGGAATAATCAATCCATGCGCACCAACGCATTCAGCGGTTCGTATAATCGCGCCGAGATTATGCGGATCACTGACCTCGTCGCAGATTACAATCAGTGGGGCCTCCCCTTTTTCCTTAGCGGTGCGGAGAATATCCTCTACGGTACAGTAGCTGTGAGCAGCTACTGTTGCGATCACGCCCTGATGTGCGTGAGTAACGCTCATCTGATCCAGCTTTCTGCGGTCAACTCTCGTAACCACGATTCCCGACTGTTTCGCAAGTGTCGCAATGCGGACAAGGCCGTGGTCCGTGTCTCCGGATGAGAGATATACTTTATCGATGGTCCTGCCGGCACGCAGCGCTTCCAGGACGGAATTTCTGCCTTCCAGGATCAGTTCTTCATTGCTTTCCATTGTCTCCACAGGATCAGCATTCTGTTTGATTTTCTTCTTGTCAATCATAACTATACACAACCTAAAGTCCAGTTTAAATCAGCGTAATTATAACATAGCGAATCATCAAGACACAACAGGATTCTTTATTTTACAGAAAATTTACAGTCCGTCTAATTGCCGCTTCTTGTGGAAACGATCTGTGTATGATATACTATCCACAATTCTTATTGAAGAACCCCTGAAAACAGGAGGATTGAACGTTGAATCAGAACAATAACAATCGAAACAACAAAGGAGAGAATTCCGGCGGCGGATGGAAAATGCTTATTCCCATCATCGTTGTCTCTCTCATCATGACGATTGTTGTCAATTCCATCTATACGTCTGTTTCCAAAAGCTATCTTGAGGAAATCCCCTTCGATAAGTTCATCAGCATGATGGAAAATGACGAGATTGACACAATCGAACTGAAAACGGATCGGATTCTGATCCTGACAAAAGAAAATGCTGAACTGCCGTCTACTAAGCAGATGGTCTATTACACAGGTCTTCTGCCTCAGAATGATATGACGGAGATCTATGCGAAGCTGCAGGAAAAAGGCGTGAATTACCAGGGTACGGTAACCGAGGAAGTCTCCCCTCTTATGAACTTCCTGATTTCCTGGATTCTTCCTTATGCCATTTTCCTCCTGGCGCTTGTATTCCTGATGCGCTTCCTGAGCAAACGTATGGGGTCTGGCGGCGGAATGATGGGCGGCATGGGTCAAAGCCGCGCTAAAGTCTATATGGAGAAAGAAACCGGTGTTACATTTGAGGATGTGGCAGGGCAAGATGAGGCAAAGGAACAGCTAATGGAGATCATCGATTTCCTCCATTCTCCTCAGAAATATGCCGCCATCGGCGCAAAGCTGCCAAAAGGAGCACTCCTGGTCGGATCTCCGGGCACTGGCAAGACCTTGCTTGCAAAAGCAGTTGCGGGTGAAGCGAAAGTTCCGTTTTTCTCTATTGCCGGATCTGATTTTGTTGAGATGTTTGTCGGTGTTGGTGCAAGCCGTGTCCGTGATCTTTTCCAGACAGCCGCAAAGCAGGCTCCTGCAATTATCTTTATTGATGAAATTGATGCCATCGGCAAGAGCCGCGACAATCGTCTCGGCGGAAATGATGAACGTGAGCAGACTCTGAATCAGCTTCTAGCAGAAATCGACGGATTCGATTCCAGTAAAGGCGTTGTAATTCTTGCTGCAACCAACCGTCCGGAGATCCTGGATAAAGCTCTTCTTCGCGCGGGTCGTTTTGATCGCCGTATTATCGTTGACAGGCCCAATCTTGCAGGCCGATATCAAACTCTTCGGGTTCACACCAGAAACATCAAGCTTTCTGAAGATGTTGATCTACAGAAGATTGCGCAGGCAACCGCCGGCGCTGTAGGCGCTGATCTTGCGAATCTTGTGAATGAAGCTGCGCTCCGCGCTGTGCGTCAGGGACGGCAGGCCGTCAACCAGGAGGATCTGCTTGTCTCGTTTGAGGTTGTAATTGCCGGTACCGAAAAGAAAGGAACCGTTCTTACTGAAACTGAAAAAAGAATGGTTGCTTATCATGAAGTTGGTCATGCGCTCGTTGCAGCGCTGGAGAAGCATTCGCAGCCTGTCAGCAAGATCACTATTGTTCCCCATACTTCGGGTGCGTTAGGCTATACCATGCAGATGCCGGAAGAAGAAAAATATCTTTCTACCAAAGAGGAACTTCTCGTTGAGCTGCGTACTCTTCTCGGCGGACGTGCAGCGGAAACGACGGTATTCGGTGTGGAGACAACCGGTGCTTCCAATGATATTGAGCGGGCGACTGATCTTGCAAGAAAGATGGTAACGCTTTACGGCATGAGCGATACATTCGGCGTTATGGCGCTGTCTAATGTGAGCAATCAGTATCTGGACGGACAGGCTTATATGAACTGTTCTGAGGCCACATCGGCTGCTGTCGATACTGAAGTGAAAAAACTTCTGGAGACAAGTTTCGAAGACGCCAAAAGGCTTCTTCGCGAGCATCGCTCCCTTCTGGACGATGTTGCGCTATATCTTCTTCAGAAGGAAACCATCACTGGTGATGAACTGATGGCTTATGTCAATGCGGATAAAAAGCAGCTTGAACAAAAGGGCAGCGAAGATATTGAGGAGGACATATCCGATGGGGATACTCAACAGCCTGCAGGCGAATAAGCTTGCTGAGGAGGTCGAGATCAATTCCGTGAAAGAGTTTTTTACAACACTCTCCCTTTCCAGAATTCTTCCCGCACTGATCATTATTGTAGTCGGTATCATTGCGGTCAAGTTGTTTTGCCGCCTTTTCAGGAAAATCCTGCTCAAGTCCCGACTTGATCGGAGCATGCATGGTTTTCTCCTGACACTTGTCAAGATTCTGCTTTATGCCATTGTAATACTTGTTGCCGCGGGATCACTCGGCATTAACACATCCTCTCTTGTTGCCGTCCTGTCGGTCCTGACTCTGGCAATCTCTCTGGCAGTACAAGGCACTTTGAGCAACGTTGCAGGCGGTATACAGGTTATATCCTCTCATCCTTTCAAGGAGAAAGACTTTGTTGAGATCGGCACTCTAATGGGAACCGTTCGTGAAATCGGTCCCTTGTATACCGTGATTATTTCTCCTGACGGAAAAACGGTTCATATCCCAAACTCTGTCGTTGCGAGTTCGACGGTGACCAATTATACAGCATATGGTTCCAGACGTATTGACCTTCAGTTTTCTGCCTCCTATGATTCGGACCCGGAGCAGGTAATGGACGCGCTCAGAAAAGCAGCTGATTCGGAAAAGATTCTGAGAGAACAGGGTGTCTTTGTCAGTATCCGAAAGTACGAAGACAGCGCCATATTGTATGAGGTGCGAGTCTGGGTCAAACCGGAAGATTACTGGGATGTTTATTTCGGCATCATCAATTCTGTTCATACAGAGTTCAGAGAGGCAAATGTCATTATGACATACCCGCATCTGAATGTTCATCTTGATCAGTAAAGTCAAAAATCAGCAGGCGCATCTTCACCCGTGAGTGGGATGCGCCTGCTGTTTATTATCGTTTTAGATCATGCATTATCCGAGCACAAGAGTAAGCTGTTCCTGGATTCTCTGGTATACCATGTCAGAGATATCCGAGGATGTCATTCCTTGATACTCTGAAGGAGAAATTGGCGGAAGATAGTAGATTTTGCAGGTCACTCTCCTGAGTGTATTGATCGTAAAGATTTTATAGGAATCCACAATAACAACGGGAACAATCGGGCACTGGGATCTCATGGCGCATTTAAAGGCACCTGCATGAAAAGGCTGAAGGTGATTCCCGTTATCTTCGTATCCCGCTTCCGGATAAACCAGAAACCGTTTCCCTTCCTTCAGTTCATCCGTAATCTCATGTATCACGCTTACCTGCTGTCTTAAATTGTTGCGCTCGAGACGTTTTCCGTCCATCATATCCACAACTTCCGTGGCAATGGGAAGATGAGATCGAACCAGATCCATCACAACAGAAAACGGCTTGTCATGACTCTGGATGACAGCAAGTGCGTCAAATCGACCTTGATGATTTCCGTACATGACGTATCCTCCCTCATCAGGGAGGTTTTCCGTACCGAAAGACCGTATGCGGATATTTCCGGTAATGGTAATAATCTTGACGATCCGCTTTGCAATACTGAACCGTTTTTCCAGACTGTAGCGGTCTTTATGCCGTACACAGTATCGCATTCTTGGAATATAATAACATATCGCGAAGATATTGATAATGATCACAAAATAAAAACGAAGCATGATTTCTTTCCTTTCTTTCGGCCATTATAATTCACGCACATAAAGAAAGCAAGACCCGATGCTTGACGTGAAGAGAGCATGTCTTTATAATTAATTACATCAAAACAAAGGAGCGTGATTCCATTGGGTGATATCAAGGGTCTGCATCATGTAGCTTATAAAGTCATTCCTGAGAATTTCCAGAAAATCATTGATTTTTACAAAGATTTTCTCGGCCTGAATGTCGTACGGCAGGGATCAACCTGCATTATGCTTGATCTTGGCAACACCATTCTTGAAATTGTACAGGAGGATGGCAAGACGACTGACCGTTATGGTTGCCTTGATCATATTGCACTTCTTGTTGATGAATCTGATGTTGATGTGATCTGCAAGAAAGTAGCGGATGCAGGATATGAAGTAACCATGAATCCGAACAATATTGTGATAGATTCCACGCCTCCCTATCCTGCACGTATTTGCTTCTTTACAGGTCCATGCGGAGAATATGTGGAGCTGTTTGCGGAGCGCTGAGCAACAATCAGGGAGAATATGCACACAAATAAGCAGCGGTAACAAGCCGCTGCTTATTTGTATAATCATTGAAATTCAGTAAGTTTGATTACTCCTGAAAAGCTTTTTCCAAATGATCAGAAGCTGAATCAATCGCCGAAACGTCACTCATCTCGATCAGTCCCTCATCAGCAGCATGAGCAAGATTCGGATCAATCGGAAGTCTTGCAAGAACAGGAATTCCAAGTTCTTTACTGATCGCATCAATTTTGCTTTCACCAAAGACAGAGATTTTCTTACCGCAATCCGGACAGACGAGATAACTATAATTCTCGACAAAGCCCAGGATCGGGATATTCATCATCTTTGCCATGTTCACAGCTTTTGTGACAACCATAGTAACAAGGTCCTGCGGAGATGTCACAATTACAATGCCACCAATGGGCAGACTCTGGAATACCGTCAGAGGCACATCACCGGTTCCTGGAGGCATGTCGACAAACATATAATCAATTTCATTCCAGCAGACGTCCGTCCAGAACTGCTGAACGGCACCAGCAAGGATCGGACCGCGCCACAGAACTGGATCGGTCTCCCCTTCCAGGAGAAGGTTAATGGACATGAGTGCAGTTCCTTCACGGGACATGACTGGCAGAAGACCTTCTTCAATTCCTTCCGGTTTTTCTTTTACACCGAAAATCTTAGGGATGGAAGGTCCGGTAATATCCGCATCCAGAACAGCGGTCTTATATCCCTTGCGCTGCATGGAAACTGCCATCATGGAAGTTACAGTGGATTTACCAACACCACCCTTGCCGCTGACAACAGCAATTACCTTTTTAACGTTGGATAAAGGATTGGCTTTTGCGAGAAGGCTTTCCTGCTGACGATCAGAACAGTTTGCAGAACAGCTTTCGCAGTTGCCGGTACAGTTTTCAGCCATAGTAACAGAACTCCTTCAAAAGATCATTAGAGACATAATAAACCTGAAGTGTGCGATAGTCAAGAGACGGTTTTAGACTGAACGGCCGCTTTCAGAAACGCAGGTATCTCACGAAGATAATAGTTTATCCGATAAAACCAAAGCTTGGTTTCGGCAGGGAAACATCTGGCTGTCAGGCCGAGCCTGTGTGCAAGATAACAGGCTCTGGCGCAGTGAAATTCACTTGTGACAATACAGATCGAATCAGGGTGAAGCTGGTTCTCAGCTGCAATTTTCATGGAATAATACAGATTCTCCAGTGTATCCGTAGATTTTTCTTCCAACAGAAGACGTTCAAAAGAAACACCATGTGTAGTCAGATAATTCCTCATTGCCTGAGCTTCTGTTATTTCTTCACCGCTTCCTTTTGATCCACTGAGAATCAGAATCATGTCGGGATTCTCTTCAGCCAGTGCAAGAGCGGCATCAAGCCGTTCCCGAAGAATCTTGCTTGGCGTTTGACCGTTTACCTGTGCACCGAGAACTACTGCAACCGGACATTCCGCCGCACGATTATCCCTTGAACCATATACCCAGATGAAAGAGGTAGCGATCTCAAGTACACAAAGACACAGTGCGCTCAGCAGAATCAAAATTCTTCGGAATCGGATGCTTTTCAGCCGCGGAACGAAAAAGAATACCAAGCCGACTGCACAGAACAGAAAACCGGTAACCCAGAAATGCGGTGGAAACAATGTGAGAATTGCAGCAGACAGAAGTAAAAAGATGTATATGAAATCCGATTTATGAATTTTGATCTTCGACAGCAAGACTAAGTTCCTCCCATTGCATATAGAGATCATCCAGCTCGGTCAAAATTGCATTCTTCTGTTCCATCAGTTCCTGCAGCTTTTCGTAATCAGTAGCGGAGACTTCAATTTGACTATCCAGATCAGAGGATTGTTCCTCCAGTTTACTGATTCTGCTCTCCAGTTTTTCCAGCTGTCTTCCGGGACTTCTTGGCTTTGGCGCGACAGAAACAGGTTTTTTAGTCGCGGAAGTGCGAATCGGCGCACCGGTTTCACGTTCTTTCTCCTGGATTGCCTTATACTTTTCATAACCGTAAGGATGATCATGAATGGCGCCATCCTTCAGTTCCCAGATTCTTGTTGCGAATTGTTCAATGAAATATCGGTCATGTGATACAAAAATCAGCGCACCTTCGTAATAATCAAGTGCAGATTCAATCCATTCCCTGGATGAGATATCCATATGGTTTGTGGGTTCATCAAGAATCAGGAGATTCACTTTCTCATCCATTAGAATGCAGAGTCTGAGTCTCATCAGCTCACCGCCGGAAAGGACACTGACTGGCTTGAATACATCTTCTCCGGAGAACATGAAAGCACCCAGCCGGTCACGAGCTTTCTGCGGAGTACAGTTCGCTTCATAAATCATGGTATCATAGAGCGAACGTTCTGGATGTTCGAAATGAATGATCTGGGGCAGATATGCCCATTTCACAGACGGTCCAAACCGGATTCTACCCTCACACGGTTCCAATCCAAGCAGACAGTTAAGAAAAGTTGTTTTTCCGGTGCCGTTATCTCCCAGAAGCGCAATTCGTTCGGAACCAGTCACAAGCAGTTCAACATTGGAAAACAGCGTCCTAGAATCAAAGGATTTAGACATGTTCTTCACAGAAAGAACGCTGTCGCCCCGAAAATCTCGCTCACCGAATCTGGCGGACATGGTCTTCTCCTTCGTTGGGCGTTCGGTTTTCTCTATGCGCTCAATGCGATGCTGAATACTCATGGCTCTTCTGTAAAGACTTCGGTTATTGATTCCCCAGCCTTTCATCCGTTCCACTGTATAACTGAGCTGCTGAATCTTCGCCTGTTCCTGCTCATACTGTTTGAGCTGAAGGTCAAATCTGGCTTGCTTTTCCACAACATAGAAAGAATAATTGCCTGAATAGAAATCTGCTTTTCCACCTCTAAGTTCAATGATTCGCTGAACAACGTGGTCAAGAAAATATCTGTCATGGGAGATTGTGAGAACTGTTCCCTTGAAATTAAGCAGATAATCTTCCAGCCATTCTACAGCATGAATATCCAGGTGGTTCGTCGGTTCATCGAGAAGGAGAATATCCGTTTTCTCTAAAAGGAGTCTTGCTAAGTTCACCCTTGTCTTCTCGCCGCCGGAAAGAGAATCGAAGCTCTGGCGACGCATCTCTTCCGGAATGCCAAGACCGGAGCACATTTTATCGGTGTTGACATCCATTTCGTAGCCGCCGCCATGCTCAAACCGGTTTGCAAGTTCATCGTATTGCCGTAAAAGTGCTTCCGGCGCGGACTCAGTGAGACGATCTGCAAGCTGAACCATCCGGTTCTGAAGATCGATCAACGGTGAAAATGCGGAGCGCAAAACATCTTCTACGGTAAAATGAGCCGGATATCTTGGAATCTGTGATATCAGTCCAACTTTATGACCGGGTGCAATCACAACAGAACCCTCATCATACCCGTATTCATCTGTCAGGATCTTGAAAAGAGTTGTTTTTCCCGCACCATTCCTTCCGAGAATTCCGACACGTTCCCCTTCATATACCTCAAAGCTCAGTCCGTCCAATATATTCTTATCTTTTTCGAAGGCTTTGACCAAACCTTTCACTGATATCTCAATCATGCTCAAATTCCTTTAAAAATGACTCTCGGCTGTAGAGTATATTGACTGCCTTTAAGAGCGCATTTGCACTCATCTTCCCTGGAAGTCCCAGCCTTTCACAAAGAAGTTTTCTATTCCCTTCTGCATCCTGAACGCCGGCAAGTCCGCACCTGCAGAAATCTGCTTTCGTGATTTCCTTCCGCTGAACCACTTGATCGTCAACCTGGATCCCGCATCGCTGGATAGCCTGAATGATAAGCTCAGGCGACATGCCTTCTACGCCCAGCAGACCTTCTTTTCCCGACGTTGTCTTTCTCCGTTCTTTTCCTGGGATTTCCGGAATGTATGCATGATAAACACCTTCCGTAGGAAGGGCGCCACGCAGAAAATTACGAATGACAAATCCGGCTCCGTCTGAATCTGTCAGAATAATCAAGCCGCGTTCTTTTACAACTTTTCTGAGAAATACCAGCATTTGCTGGTTGTTCATAATACCAAACCCGTCGGTTCGAAAAATCGGTGCGTCAACGATCTGAGAGAGGACATTCACGTCATATTTTCCCTCCACAAGAATCGCCTGCGATATATGAATCATGCAGTCGCCTCCTGTGAAAGAGATACAATCAACAATTGAAGAAGTGCCTGCGGATCATCATAGGATGTTTTGATCTGATAATCCGTCTGCGCACAGAGCAGAACTGCTTTTTCGCAAAACTCCATGGAAAAACCTCTGGCCGTACTGAGCATTTTATCTGCAAAATAATCCGTGATTCCACAGATTGCTTTCAGTTCGTCTCTTCCCTTTCCGGCTTCCAGAACTGTTTTTGCAGCATATAATCTGCGCAGATTGGAAGAGATTGCGCCAGCTATGGAGAACGGGTCTTCCATCAACTGTAGAATTGTTCCAAGTTTTTCGATTGCTAAAGAAAACCGTTTTGCAGCAATTGCATCCGTGATATCAAAAACCTGAGCATCAAGTACCGGTATTGTGACAGCGTCAATGTCCTCTTTGGTGATTTGATCGCCAGCAGCATAAGCGCTGATCTTCTCAATCTCCGAATTCAAAGCAGAAAGTGTTCCGCCGGTAAGAAAAATCAGATAGGCGCACAGATCCTTTGAGATTGTTTTACCAGCAGACCGGAAATGCCGAATACACCATTCTGTAACACTTGCCTGACTCTGTTTTGGAAATTCCAGTTCTTTGCAATTTTTAGAGATAGCCTCGTAGAGCTTTTTATATCTTTTATCCGGCTTATATTCCTTGATGTCATAGTAGAATACAAGGCAGACATATTCCGGCAGATCGTTCAGTATATCCGTTACAGCTGTTCTGGCTGACTCATTCAGCCCGGACAGATCAATATCATCTATCCGGATCAGGCTCCGTTCTGCCATGACCGGAACTGCATTGACAGCCTGAATAAGTGCTTCCGTTGTAAAAGATTTCTCATCGAACCTGTGGAAATTGAAAAACTCAGAAAGAGGATCAATGATGGAACTCCGCAGCTGGTTGTAGTAATAGTCTTTTAAATAGCCTTCCTCTCCGTAGAAAATGTAGGCATTTGCAGGCTTGCCAGACTTCAGATCTTCACGGATTACGGAAATACTGTCTGAAGAAGATTCTTTTTTTGCCATAATCCATGCCTCCAATCATGAGAAATCCTGAATATTGTCTGAGCTATTATAACAATGAATCGCCGTAATTACAAGGGAACTGCATGATCTGTCCACACCGTTTCATGGCATAGATGCAGAAAGATAGAAACTGACAAAATGCCAGGCAGACCCAAACACAGCAATAGGCTTGTTTTGAGTCTGCCTGGCAGATCGTTATTAGAATCAAGTGCATCTGTGATTGTTGAAACTCAAAAACGCAGTTAACCGCAGAAAGGAAAATCGAAGCCTTTCAGATGCGGATCTTTCAGCACATTGCAGTGGCCTACGTTGCCGAGCTGATACGCTCCGAAATGACACTGGCGACAACTTTTCGATCAACTCCGAGTGCTGCTGCAAGCTCTCCGAAAAGAAGATCTTCCGTTTTTCGCATATATCGTTCATCTACGGAGCTGAACTTTTTCTTCTGAACCATTAAGGCTTCTTTTTTTGTATAGATGGAATGAAGAAGTGATGCCCAAATGCGGCAGTCATGCGTATTAATAGCCGATTCGTATTGTTCCGTCAGTTCTCTTGAAGCTCCAGTCGGAAAATGATCAGAAGAAATCGACGAAATCTGATTAATCAGACTTTCTGCTTCTTCTTTGGAAATAATCGAACGAATATAGATCTTTTCAGAATTAACAGGAGCAGAGATAACACAGGTTTGATAGAGCGGCGCAAGATGATAGTACAACTGCGTTTTTCCTTTCCCTGTTAAATCCTTCTCTTTAATCTCGTTTACACGGCAGACTCCGGTAGTACCATATAGCACAAGGTCTCCGACTTTAAACATTTTCGCCTCCATTTCTCCGAAAGTTCCTTAAAATAACCTTTAGTTCAGTATATCACAAAGCAAAAAATATTGTAAGGAAAATCAAATGGAGAAAATGAATTTGTTAATATTGACCGAACAAATCATGAAAATTCATGTAAAAAAGCTCTGTTTGCACAGAGCTTTTTTATTATAATCTTCCATTATTTGTTAATAGCTGGTATTTCAAATCCCATAGTCTCTGGCTGAGATCCACGTAGTAATTATGAGGATTATCAAATCGTTTGACTTCATCCCAAAGGGTGTCAACCTGCTCCAGACAATATTTTCGAATTTCTTCAAGACTTGGGCGGTTATATACCAATTCACCATTGAGGAAAATCGGAACCTGAAGCTCTTTGGCTGTAAAGTCATAGACTACTTTTTTCTTCCAGGTAGCCTCAGGGTCAAATATCAGGAAATCTCCAGAATCATCAACCGTCTCGTCATGAATGCACATATAGTCTGCAATTGCCTTGCCGGTATCATTTCCGAAGAACCGATAGAGCTTTTTGAAATGCGGATTTGTGATTTTGGCAGTATTCTCACTGATTTTAATCTTCGGAATAATGCTTCCGTTTTTCTCAACGGCAACGAGTTTATAGACGCCGCCGAATACCGGTTCGGATCTGGCGGTAATCAGGCGCTCACCTACGCCGAACGCGTCAACGACAGCACCTTCATGGAGTATATCTTCGATAATCCTCTCATCAAGTGCGTTGGACACGGTAATGGTACAACCCGGCCACCCTGCGTCATCAAGCATTTTGCGGGCCTTCTGTGTCAGATAGGTCATGTCGCCGGAATCGAACCGGATGCCGCATTTCGTGATGCCAAGCGGCTTAAGAACCTTATCAAAAGCGCGAATTGCGTTCGGGACTCCTGACTGAAGACTGTTGTAGGTATCCACAAGAAGCGTCGCATTGTCAGGATACAGTCTGCAATAGGTCTCAAATGCTTCAAGTTCCGTATCAAACATCTGCACCCAGGAATGTGCCATTGTACCGCCGGCCTTGACTCCGAAGATCTGATCCGAAATCGTGCACGCAGTCCCGTTGCATCCGCCGATATACGCAGCTCTGGCACCTAAAATTGCAGCGTCTGCACCCTGAGCACGTCTGGAACCGAATTCAAGTACAGTTTTGCCCAGCGCCGCCCTGACAATTCTGTTTGCCTTTGTGGCAATCAGACTCTGATGATTAATCACAAGAAGCAGATAAGTTTCCACGAGCTGTGCCTGAATTGCAGGCGCACGTACCGTGAGAATGGGCTCCTTCGGGAAAACAGGTGTCCCTTCCGGAACAGCATAGATATCACCCGTGAATTTGAAATCCTTCAGGTATTCCAAAAATCCTTCATCAAAGATACCCCTGGAACGAAGATAATTCAAATCGTCATCTGAAAAACTCAGCTCCTGGATATAATCAATGACCTGCTCCAGACCAGCTGCGATTGCGAAACCGCCGTTGTCTGGCACCTGACGGAAAAACAGATCAAAATAGGTAATCTGATCCTTCATTCCGTTTTTGAAATAACCATTTCCCATGGTCAGCTCATAAAAGTCGCAGAGCATGGTCAAATTCAGTGTATGGTTGGTATTCAAAAGATCATCCCCTTAAGATCAGATTTCCTGACGGCCTTCCAATGCGCGAAGGAGTGTTACTTCGTCCGCGTATTCCAGCTGGCTGCCGACAGGAATTCCATAGGCAAGTCTTGTCACTTTGATTTCCAGTGGGCGAAGAAGACGGGAAATATACATTGCGGTGGCTTCTCCCTCCGTATCCGGATTGGTAGCCATGATTACCTCCCGGATTCCGCCCTCTCCGACTCGAGTCAGAAGCTCCCGAATCCGGATATCATCAACACCGACCCGGTTTAATGGAGAAATGACGCCATGAAGTACATGGTATACACCCTGGTACTCTCTTGCTCTTTCCATTGCAACAACATCTTTGGGATCTGCAACTACACAGACGACGCCGTGATCCCTTTCCGGATCTGCACAGATCGGGCAGATTTCTTCATCAGTCAAGTTCTGACAGATCGGACAGGTCCGAATAGAGCGCTTTACTTCCAGGATGGATTCAGCAAAAGAAGAAGCTTCCTCCTGTGTCATGGAAAGGACATGAAACGCTAGACGCTGTGCGGTTTTTCCTCCGATTCCGGGAAGTCTTGCAAACTGTTCAGTCAGGCGTTCAAGCGCCAAAGGAATATACCGCATCAGAAAAGACCGCCCAGATTCATACCGCCAGTGAGTTTACTCATGGAAGCAGACATATCCGTTTCAGCTGCACGGATTGCTTCATTTACAGCAGCTACAATCAGATCCTGAAGCATTTCCACATCATCCGGGTCAACCGCTTCCGGTTTGATTTCAATGCTCTTTAAAAGTCTTGAACCATCAACAGTTGCAGTAACAACACCGCCGCCTGCGTTGGCAGAGTACTCCTTGTTCTGCATTTCTTCCTGCATTTTCAGCATTTCCTGCTGCATTTTCTGTGCTTGTTTGATCATGTTTGCGTTTACACCGCCCATAGGCGCACCGCGGAATCCACCTTTAGCCATTGTTCCACTCTCCTATTCTTTGATATCAAATATGTCTGTATGCGCTTTCCCAAATGCAATCAGTTCAGAAAAAGCGCTGTCATCCTGTGTATTTGTGCCACGAAGCGCTACTTTTACACCAATATTTCTTCCAAGCATCGCACCAGCGTTATTCCGAATAATAGACAGGATACTTTCATCGGAGATAATGCCTTTCACAAACGAAGACTCGGCATTCAATATCAGAAGATCTCCGTTAAGTTCACCGCTGACAGGACCGCCGTTAACAAAAAAGCCTCTTGCTCTGACAGGCAGTTCCGGTTTGATCCTGGCAGTGAAATCAGCCCAGAAGCCAAGCGGCGCATCAGTAGAAGATGCGGCTTTCTGTTGAGATTCTTTCGATTCCGGCACATTGACTGTTTCTTCAGGTATATCTGACTTTTCAGGTTTTTCCGTTTCAGCCTCACGGATAGATACAACAGCACCGTTCTTGATCTGATCTTCCAGTCTGCTCAGTCTGGCATTGAGAGAATCGGCATCCAGATGCAAGGAATCCGTGCAAAGGTTCATAATGCATAATTCCATGTCCAGTTTCCGATTGGAGCTTCTGGAGAACAAAGAGGCCGTTTCCTGAAGTGTTCTTGTGATATGCATCAATTCTCCGGCGGAAATGTTTTGAAGCGGCTTGATCTCCTCCTGCGTACAAATGCCGGAAAGCATACTCTGTGCAGCCGCACCTGCAGTTTTTAAAAGAAGAAGATCCCTGGCAAGCTGCGTCAGTTCATCTGCCATTGCGGCGATATCCTTGCCCTCTGCATAGAGTTCGGAAAATGCGGAAAGAGCCGCAGATGCATTATGCTGTGAGATATAGCCCATCATCTGCGCCGTCTTGCGGTCTCCTGCAAGTCCAAGCACCTGATAGACTGTCTGAACAGTCAAATTGCCGGAAGACGAGGAAGCACACTGATCCAGAAGACTCATACCATCACGTAGCGCTCCATCAGCGATTCTGGCAAGCACATTCACCGCTTCCGGCTCTATCTGGATATTTTCCTGATATGCGGCGAAATTCAATCTGGAGGCAATATCCTCTGCATTGAGACGGCGAAACGAAAAGCGCTGGCAACGCGAAAGTATTGTGGCAGGAACTTTATGAAGCTCTGTCGTCGCCAGAATGAACAGCAGATGTTCCGGCGGTTCCTCGATTATTTTCAGGAGCGCATTGAAAGCGGCGATGGAAAGCATATGCACTTCATCAATAATGTATACACGTTTACGGACCTGAGCAGGTGTAAATACAGCTTCATCACGAAGTGCCCTGACCTGATCCACGCCGTTGTTTGAAGCGGCGTCAATTTCAAGAACATCCGTGCAGGATCCGGAATCAATGCTTCTGCAGGCTTCACAGCAATTGCAGGGATTGCCGTCATGAAGATCCAGACAGTTGACAGCTTTCGCCAGTATTTTTGCGCAGGATGTTTTTCCTGTTCCACGCGTTCCGGTAAATAAATACGCATGGGATAGTCTGCCAGTGCGAAGCTGCGATTTGAGCGTCTCTGTGACAGAACGCTGGCCGACTACTTCATCGAATGTTTGCGGCCGGTATTTGCGATATAAAGCCTGATACAAAAACGCTCCTCCCCTTTCAATGAAACTGTCGGCCCATGACAAGACTGCACACCCGCCTTTGAACGGAACGCCCTCATCGGAACCGATGCGGCTTGCTCAGAGACGGCGACCCCGCGGCACACGAAGTGCTCCGCTTAATGCTGCTCGATTCCTCGCCTGACATGGTTCACGGGTCTTCGTTGCGCAGGACCGTCTCGTCAACGCCGCCCACACCGGGCAGTCATGACAACGCACGCCCTGGGGCGGGAATTCATCCCTGCTGTAGCGGATTGCAGGTACAGGGCACCGCTATCTCCCCAACTAGTGCAGCCTTGCCACAGGCCGACAGCTTGTGACATGCTATATGTTTTGAATTTTGATTAATCCATCTTGGATTCGACGAATGCGGCAAACTCGCCAACGTTGGAGATCTTCTGATCGTCCAGATCCAGGGAAATATTCAGCGCATTTTCGAGTTCCATAATCATCTCAACCGTATCCAGAGAATCAATTCCCAGTTCATCAAAAGTGCTCTCCGGGGTAATCTCATCAACGGAAATCGCAAGCTGCTCTGCAATATATGCTGCGATTTTTTCAAACATAAATCATTCCTCCGAAAACATGATATGTTGGTTGAAGATACATCGACCATGCATTATGATACGGGATTTTCAACAATTGTCAAGTAATTATTTGCTGAAATCGAATGTGCAAGTCAGAATGTGCAGTAATCCGGCGTACAGGGCTGGGCAGGTTCTACGGAAGTAGCAACAATAACCGGTCCCATTCCTTTGTACAGTGAGTGATAGCGCAGTTCGATTTTACCCTGTACAGTAACCCAGCTCCGGGGCGTAATCTTTGCGGCGTCTTTCCAGGCACAGGGAATCCCCATGAATTTGATATCCTCGATACAGCAGGTCATAACAAATCGTCCCGGTGCGAAATAACCGTCTTTGGCTTTGCGGAATTGTGCGGCCTGGGCCTTAAAGCGAACGGTTTTACCGGAATACTTCTTAGATTCTTCTGTGAAATCCCGGTAAAAGAGGCCATAATCCTCATCCGCAATCTCAATAACCGGAGCATTCAAATCAAATGGAAGCGGATCCTCAATATTATCAAATTCTGTATGCCCGTCAGTATAGTCGTATACAATATCTACTTTGCGGCTCACGGCGCGCGCAAGCTTATGAAGCGGCATAATATCCGTCTTGGGCGCAACACGGTTAAATACAACCATTTCACATCCGCCGAGTTTGTCAACAACCAGATTCCGCATGTTGCTGTTAAAGGCGAGAATTGTGTTTGCATCAGCAAACATGATTTCCTGGGCAATCACCCAGTTGTCCGGAATATTGACCAGGAAATCAGGCACCAGCTTCATGCCGTTAAGTTCCACGACCACACGCTCTGCTTTGTGCTTTTTCTGAAGTGCTTCCAGTTGCTCGCTGGTCAGTGCGTCTTGGTCCTCGATGACTTCAACGTAGACGTTCTGATACGGGTATTCAGAAGGATCCAATTCGACTTCACCCTCTTCACAGAGAAGAACCAGTGTCCGTTCTCCGTTGTTGAAGCGGGAATCTGTTAAGGTTTCCTGAATGAATGAGGTTTTTCCGGAATCCAAAAAACCGGTAAATAGGTAAACAAGAATCTCCATTAGAGTACAGCTCCTTGATATTACAGGCCGAACGCAGCTTTAATCTCCGATTCTTTCAGGCCTGAGCCGATCACGCAAAGTCTGCCGGTTACGCCGGCAGGGCCGGTACGAATGTCCATCTCCTCTGGAACAAAATCAAAGTGCAGCCAGGTTCCGTCTTCCGCTGGAACAATGCCCTTTGCACGCAGGACAATTCCGAATTTTTCTTCATCGGAGAAAGCCTTCAAAGCCTGTTCAAGATATTCCTTCGTGAACTTTCTCGGCGTTTCCATTCCCCAGCTCTGGAATACTTCGTCTGCATCATGTCCGTGGTGATGATGGTGACGATGTTCATGGTGGTGTTCGTGTTCTTCTTCATCATGGTCATGATGGTGATGTTCGTGCTCTTCCTCATCATGGTCATGATGGTGATGTTCGTGCTCTTCCTCATCATGGTCGTGATGGTGATGTTCGTGCTCTTCCTCATCATGGTCGTGATGATGTTCATGCTCATCCTCATGATGGTGATGGTGCTCTTCTTCCTCTTCTTCGGCTTCGTGCTCAGCGGCTTCTTTCTCGGCTTCTGCTACAAGAGCCATCAGTTCGTCTGTAAGAGAAGAATTCCGCTCAATGACATCCAGAAGCTGCTTACCGCTGAGTTCCTCCCAAGGTGTCGTAACAACCGTAACGCTGGGATTAATACCATGAATCAGTTCGAGCGCCTCATTCAGTTTCTTCTCAGCAATATTTCCGGTACGGCTGAGAATGACTGCGCCTGCAGATAGAATCTGATTATTGTAGAATTCACCGAAATTCTTCAGATAGATCTTGCATTTCGTCGCATCAACAACAGCTGTGAAAGCATTGACCTGGAACTGTTCCCCTGCTCTCTGAACTGCAGCAATTACATCAGACAGTTTGCCGACACCAGATGGCTCAATGATGATTCTGTCCGGAGAAAACTGCTCAGCAACCTGATTCAGTGCCTGAGAGAAGTCACCCACCAGAGTGCAGCAGATACAGCCGGAGCTCATCTCGGTGATCTCAACGCCTGCGTCCTGCAGGAATCCGCCGTCGATAGCGATATCACCGAACTCGTTCTCAATCAGAACAATCTTCTCGCCGGTATAGGCCTCAGCAATCATCTTGCGGATCAGGGTTGTTTTACCTGCTCCAAGGAAACCGGAATAAATATCAATTTTGATCATGAATAAACACCTTCCGAAAATTACTTACAATAATATAGCATGATTTCAAAATGATGGCAAGTTGACACTCTTGTGAACAACTGCCGTATTCAGAAACAATTACTGCACAATAAGGCTCAGACAACGCCAGTGATTTTCAGATTCTTCAGGCGAGTTACTCTGGGAATTACGGCGTTATTATACTGCTCTGTTTCTGAAGAGAATTCCATGGTTGGAATAACGTCGCTCATCTGACCGGATACAGATCCACCACTGACAATCCGAACGTTTCCGTTCTGATGAAGGTATCCGAGTCTGATTTCTCCGGCGACATCGCCTCCCATAGTATTCACCTGGAACGAGGAATACTCAACAACCTCCAAATAATCACCGGAACGGATCTCCTCTTCCGATTTTCTTCCGCCCTCAACGACAAAGTTCTGAACAACAAAACTATCCTGAATGCCGAGATACTGGCAGTATCTGCGGTGTCCCCAGTTCTTTTCAATTCTGCCGTTCTTGATTAGTGTGCAGTCTTTCATTGCTGCGCCTTCTTCATCCACTGGGAAGTCATAAGAAGAGTTCTTCAGCGAAGATACCGCTTTTAAGGTGATAAGATCGCCAGTCATGTTCTCAGAAATATCCTTCCCGCAGGTCCAGTCGGATAGTTTGCTGTAAATCATATCAGCGCTCGCTTTTGAAGCGAAATACTTGTAGATCTGTACAGCATCATCCGTAGAGAAGATGACATCCATATCCTGAAGTTTCGGGGTCGGTTCTGTAATAAGGCGGTCTTTCGCGTAACGCAGTGCTTTTTCAATATCATGCGCAAGCTTATCCTTATCACAGGTACCGGAGCGGAAGCATCTGTACAGCTCAATTTCATGATCGCCGTTACGCGCATTCACAATCACTTCAATCATGGAGCTTGGATAGCGAATCGTATATTCTACCCCGTTTGAATTCAAAAAATGAACCGTGTTCTCTTTCACAAAAATCTCATAAGAATTGATGTCTTCCGTTTCTGTTTCACTGACATTTGTCATGGCAGAGATAAAATTCCTGGCGATTTCTGCAATGTCCACTTCCTTCATTTCACCCGGATTCAGTGGCTTGTCATTCAACTGGTAAACAGGATTCTTGACAAGTGATGCCTGAAAATAGATATCAGAAAGGCTCTTTTCGATATCAGAATCCGTCGCGCTCGGAGAAATTTCACCGGAAGCGGAGCCGAGAAAACCGTCTTCCAGCGGCCGATATAGTGTAACATTGAATGACTTTACATCAGTAACCCGATTCTGATCCAGTTCATGGCGAATAAAGTAGAACTCCCATCCGCGGGTTGTTGTCTCGGACAGTTCCCAAATGGAACAGCCAAGCGCGTTGATTTTCTCCAGTATGCGTGCAAACATCAGCCGAGCCTCGCTTTCGTTTTCAGATAGGGGCCGCCGTCGGCAACTTTCACCCATTCCTTATGACCTTTACCGCACCCGCCGTTTCCTTCCACTTCGCGGTCGGTGGAAGCCATCGTAATGCCGCCAAGCAGGTCCGGTACATATCCTGTCATGACAACAGGAGAAACCACTTTTCCGGTCAGTACGCCGTCCTTGATCTCATATCCTCGAGACATAATGCATTGAATGCCCCAGTGTTTTGGATCCTCCATGCCGCTTTCTGTGCCTTCCAGAAGATATCCGAACTTCACGGATGCGATCATTTCCTCCAGTGTGTTCTCTCCGGAATCAAAGATTGTATTCGTCATTCGTGTATACACCTTATGAGAGAAGCTTTCACGTTTGCCGTTACCGGTTGGTTTCGTTCCAAGACGGAGCGCGGACAGTGCGTCACAGATGCCGGTTTTCAGAATACCGTGATCAATTTCCGTCACATCTCCGGCAAGGGTTCCCTCATCATCAAATACAAAAGCGGTGACACTTTCTTCACAGAGTGCACCCTCATGCATCGTACAAAGATCGGAGCCGACCCGCTTTCCAATGTATTCTGCACCAAGCGCACGATTCTTGACAAACATGTCCATTTCAACGCCATGCCCGAATGCTTCATGAGCAATGAGTCCGCTGATTCCGGGATCCGTTATAATCTCGTACTCACCAGGAACAATCTTCTCAGAAGAAAGCATCTCTTCCATGGTTTTCGGCATATTTGCAAGAACGTCATTCAGTCCATCCAGTACTTCCGGACCGCAGCATCCGGATACGCCTTTATACGCGAGTTTGATCTCACCGGCGTCACTGGGTGCATATGCCATGCATGTACCCTCCGTATATACATAGCTCTGACGAAGGAACCGGTTTTCTGAGATAAACATTTTGGAAATATGAGTGGAAGAAGCGCTGATTCTGCAGTCAAGTGCTCTGGGAATCGTATGTACACCACAGTCAGACATGGCGGAAAACTGATCTACAAGACGTTTCATGTCTTCCTCTTCCGGAAGGCGTTGCGTTTCCTTCTCAACAAAGAGTTCCAATGGTTCATCCAACAGAACAGGCGTATCATAAATCCTGGTTCCGGTTTTAGCCATGATGTCAAACTGTCTGTTGAGTTCATTTTTAATGGATTCAGCAAGCAGTTCCATGTTTTCGGGTACTTCATTGAACGCGTATTCGCTGTAAAGGCCGTTACGGTATACGCGAACGACATTGCCGCGTTCAGTTGTCATGTTTTTGCCGGATACAGATTTGCTGCGCTGAGAGATTGAAATAGTGAATCCAACGGAATCCGTGGAAAGAATACTCACGTATTCAAAAGACTTGCCGAGTATCCCTACAAGCGTTTTCAAACTGGGAGATAGAGAATCCAGATATGCGGAAAACGGAGCTTTCATCGAACCATCCTTTCTGAACGACTACAGAAAATAAGATTAAAACCTCTTTTGCCGGTTCAGCAAAAGAGGTTTCTTGCTTGGCGGAGAAGGCGGGATTTGAACCCGCGCGTGCGGTTTAGACACCTACTCCCTTAGCAGGGGAGCCCCTTCGGCCACTTGGGTACTTCTCCAGGCCGGTAATTTGAAAGATGTGGCGGAGAGAGTGGGATTCGAACCCACGGTGCCGTTTCCGGCATCACTGGTTTTCAAGACCAGCTCCTTAAACCGCTCGGACATCTCTCCGTTTATCTCGAAATGCGCGCTTATCTTATCACACGGAAGTTCCATTGTCAACCTAAAAGGAACGTAAAAACAACGTCCTTCGTCCAACATGAGCAAGCGTAATACGGAATCCGAATGGGCTCCGGCTGCGGTAATGCAGCCGGAGCACTTCAGCAGGATTACTCCTCGAGGATTGCCTTGTGGAATACTTTTTTGCCCTTGCGAAGCTTCAGACCAGCCTTAAGATCCTCTGCAGTATAAGAGACATTCACTGCTGGAACCTTCTCATCATTTACAAATACTCCGCCCTGCTGAACCAGACGACGCGCTTCGGAGTTGCTTGCAGCAAGTCCGCATACCACCATCAGATCCAGAATACCGATACCGTTATCTTTCAGGCGATCAGCGGAAATGGCTGTCGTTGGCATATTGCTGTCGTCCGCGCCGCTGCCGAACAGAGCTTTTGCTGCTTCCTCCGCCTTTTTCGCTTCTTCTTCGCCATGGACAAGTTTCGTTAGCTCAAATGCGAGAATTTCCTTTGCCCTGTTCAGCTGACTGCCTTCCCACTGATCCATAGCATCAATTTCCTCAAGAGGAAGGAATGTCAGCATACGGATGCATTTCAGGACATCCTGGTCACCCACATTGCGCCAATACTGATAGAATTCAAATGGGGATGTCTTGTTGGGATCAAGCCACACAGCTCCGCTTGCAGTTTTGCCCATCTTCTTGCCTTCCGAATTCATCAGAAGCGTGATGGTCATAGCATGCGCGTCCTTGCCCAGCTTTTTCCGGATCAGTTCCGTGCCGCCAAGCATGTTTGACCACTGGTCATCACCGCCGAACTGCATATTGCATCCGTAATGCTGGAAGAGATAGTAGAAATCGTAGGACTGCATGATCATGTAGTTGAATTCCAGGAAGCTAAGTCCCTTTTCCATGCGCTGCTTGTAGCACTCTGCACGAAGCATGTTGTTTACAGAGAAGCAGGCGCCGACTTCACGGAGAAGCTCGATATAGTTCAGCTTCAGAAGCCAGTCGGCATTGTTTACCATGATTGCTTTATCCGGACCGAAATCAATAAACCGCTCCATCTGTTTGCGGAAGCATTCGCAGTTATGTTGGATGGTCTCAGGAGTCATCATGGAACGCATGTCCGTACGTCCGGAGGGATCTCCGATATAACCGGTACCGCCGCCAACCAGAACAACCGGCTTGTTGCCGACCATCTGCAGGCGCTTCATCAGGCAAAGAGCCATAAAATGTCCAACATGGAGAGAATCTGCAGTGGGATCGAAGCCAATATAAAAGGTTGCCTTTCCTGCATTGATCATCTCACGAATTTCAGGTTCATTGGTCACCTGTGCGATCAGACCTCTGGCCTGAAGTTCTTCATACATTCCCATTTTTCTATCTCCTTTTACAGAATTGAATTCATAAAAAAGCGCCCCTGCTCGTACGAGCAGAGGATGCAAAACTGCGTGGTACCACCTCTGGTTTGCTGCATTTCTCGCGAAAACAGCCTCAACAGGTGCTCAAAGAACACCTTAACGCGGTAACGGGCGCACCCGTCTTTCCCTACGGATCTCTTTCAGGAAAACTGCTCCGGAATGTATTTCATCAGTCTGGTCTGTGTCTTTTCACCGGACAGACACTCTCTGAAAGATCAGGATCTGATTACTTCTTTCCATCATTGCCATTGTTTGGACGTATCTTAGCAGATTCAAAAATGAAAGTCAACCAGCAAATTATCGGGTTTTCCGTCATCGTAATATTCGAAATACTATTCTATCTTTGCGTTGCAAGTGGCATGAAAAGCGTCAGACGCGAGAAGCATCTCCTCTGCAGAAGCAAGAAGCGTATCGGTTATCTTTGCACCGCCTGTGAGCCGCGCAAGCTCTTCCCTTCGGCCCTGACGGTCCAGAGGATTTACCGTCGTGTAGGTCCTTCCCCCGTGCTCTTCTTTCGTAATTGAGAAATGAACGTCAGCCATGGCAGCGAGCTGCGGGAGATGCGTTACACAGAGAACCTGTTTGCCGACGGAGACGGAGTAGAGTTTTTCGGCGACTTTCTGTGCAGCCTTTCCGGAAACACCCGTATCCACCTCATCGAAGATCAGGGTTCCAACCTGATCACGTTCAGAGAGCACATTCTTCATAGCAAGCATGATTCTTGCAAGCTCACCGCCGGAAGCAACCTTGTTGATCGGCCGGAGCGCTTCACCGGCATTCGCAGACATAAGAAACCGTGCAGAATCAGAGCCGGAAGGGCCAAGCTGGCCGGACTCAAGAACACATTTAAAAGCAATTCTCGGCATTGCCAGCTGCTTCAGCTCCGACTGAAGCTGTTCTCCGAGCCGAATTCCGGCTTCTTCGCGTACCTCATGCAGCTTTTCTGCAAGAATACCGGCAGCCTTTTCCTGCTCAGCCAGCTGCCTGGACAGCCGTTCAACAATGTCAGAAGAGAATTCAATTTCTTCCAGTTCCTTCTTAGCGTCTGCAAGATAAGTAAGCATTTCAGCCACATTGGCGCCATACTTCTTCAGTTTCTGAATGGTATTCAGCCTGGATTCGATCTGTTCCAGATCATCATCAGAGAAGTCCATATCGTCTTTTGCATCTCGAAGAAGCGAAGCGGCTTCCTCCGCGGCAAAGCGAAGATCTGAGAGTTTTGTTTTCAGTTCATCAAATGCATCCGTCAGCTTGCCAAGCTGCGACACAGAATGTTCCGCATCAGAGAGCAGTTCCAATGCTCCGCCGGTTTCATCATCTCCGTACAGTGCAGCATAGGCTTCTGAGATGCCTACAGAAAGCTTTTCGGCGTTCTGAAGAAGCTTCTTGCGTTCCAGAAGGGAATCATCCTCCCCTTTCCGGAGTTTTGCCCGTTCCAGTTCCGCAATCTGATACTGCAGCATCTCCATGCGGCGCTGCTTTTCTCCTTCGTTCATACTCATACGATCCAGTTCCTGGCGGGTCTGTATCATAGCATCATAGGCGATACGGTACTCTTCCAAAAGGCTTTCGTCTTCGGCATAGAGATCAAGATACTGCAGATGAAACCGCTCATCAAAAAGCTGCTGCGCGTCATGCTGACCGTGAATGTTAATCAGCTGACGGCCGAGGTCCCGAAGCATCGCGACGCTGACAGTTCTGCCGTTCACCCGGCAGAGATTTTTTCCATCCGCAAATACTTCGCGCTGCAGAATTGTTTCCGCATCATATGGGATCGCGTTTTCTTCAAACCATTTCAGCTCAGGCGTGCCGGTGAAAATACCGGAAACATATGCCTTTTCCGCTCCCGTGCGAATCACTTCCCGGTAGGTCCTTTCTCCGGCAATCGCACTGATTGCATCAATGACGATGGATTTGCCGGCACCCGTCTCACCGGTAAGCACGTTGAATCCGCGGTCGAAGGTAATCTCAGCATGCTCAATGACCGCAATATTCTCAATTTGAAGGGTCCTCAGCATGTGAACGCGCCTCCTAATTTCGTATCAGTTTGCTGATCTGAGTACACAGAGAGGTTGCAGTGGAAGAATCCCTGAGGATAATCAATGCGGTATCATCACCAGCCAACGTTCCGACCACACTGGGCAGATTCATGGCGTCCACAGCGCTGCAGGCGGCATTTGCCAGGCCTGGCATTGTTTTGATTACAAGCAGGTTCTGGGCACAGTCGCAGCTAGTTGCGCATTCCCGGAATATGGTATTCAGTTTTGCAGATGCAGTGCTTACCTGATCGGATCTTGAAGCAGCATATCGATACGCTCCGCTGGAGGAGAGTTCTTTTACAATCCGCAAATCCTTAATATCGCGGGATATGGTCGCCTGTGTTGTCTTAAAGCCCTCCTGCTTCAGGGCATCAAGCAGCTGCTCCTGTGTTTCAATATCTTCCCTGGCGATGATCTCCAGTATTTTTTCCTGTCGATTCAATTTCATATGATCACCTTAAACCGCACCTAGCTTTTCCCGGACGACCCGGTAGAAACTGGTCCCTTTCAGTTTCATCAGTTTTGTCTCATGAGCGCTTCTGTGAAGACGGATCTCATCATCCTGACCCAGACGGACCGCCTTTCCGCCGTCAACGGACAGAAATGCGTTTCGCTTTCCGATTCTTCCGATTCTGACCGTGATTGCACGGTCCTTTGCAGTTACAAGGCACTGCGCGTTCATGGTATGTGCACAAATGGGAGTGATAATAATGTTACGTGCAGTTGCTTCCACAATCGGTCCGCCTGCAGATACGGAATAAGCAGTGGAGCCGGTTGGCGTACAGACAATCACGCCGTCTCCAGTAAAGGAACTGGCCTCCACTCCGTCGCAGAACACAGAGAGCTGAATAACACGAGCAACAGCGCCTTTTGTAATCACCGCATCATTGAGTGCAGAGTCCGAATAGATAATCTTTCCTTCCCGCCATACTTCCACATCCAGCATCATCCGATGCTCAATGTCATAATCTCCATGTGAAATCCTGCTGAGAAGATTCAGTTCAGTCGCTTCCAGTTCTGCCATAAAGCCCATGGAGCCGGTATTGATTCCAAGGATAGGAATCCCGTAATCAAGGACCAGTTTGGACGCATGCAGAATGGTCCCGTCGCCGCCGAAGCAGATCAGAAGATCCGATCCGGGCAGTTCGTCATCCATATTGAAAAGCCTGACATCGGTTCTCCCGTCGGAATCCATATAAAACGGAAGACAGATGCGGGTATCCAGTCCGGATTCACGCAGAATCCGTTCGGCCTCAAGTGTGGTACGGAATCCCCTGTCTCTGAACGGATTGGGCGATAGAATCACCTTTTTCATACTTGTGCTCCTTTTAACGTCTCATGGGCCAGTTTTACAATGGATGGCAGGTCCGCCTGGATGGAATTTCCGGGAATCATACTCAGATGCGCAAGAAATTCGATATTGCCCTCCGGTCCTTTGACAGGTGAAAAAGTCAGATTCAAAAGACTCAGATTCAGTTCTTCCGTCATGCGTACAAACGCTTCGAGAACTTCCAGATGAACCTCCGGATCACGAACAACGCCCTTTTTCCCAACTTTTTCTTTTCCTGCTTCAAACTGAGGTTTGATCAGACATACAATCTGTCCTTCCGGTTTCAGCAAAGTCTTAATCACAGGTATTACCAGACGCAAAGAAATAAAGCTAACATCCACGACAGAAAGGTCCAGACTCTCTCCAAGATCCTCAGGCTTGACATAGCGGATATTGGTGCGTTCCATAACCACAACACGAGGATCGGAACGGATGCTCCAGGCAAGCTGACCGTAGCCCACATCGATGGCAAATACTTTTCTGGCTCCTTTTTGCAGCAGGCAGTCTGTAAAGCCACCAGTGGAAGCACCGGAATCCGAGCAGACAAATCCGGTCGGATCTATTCCGAAATCTCGAAGCGCCTTTTCCAGTTTGAGACCGCCACGGCTGACATATGGACACTGATTGCCCCGTACTTCAATTTCAGCCTGCTCATCCACCATGGTACCGGGTTTATCGACACGCTGTCCGCCGACGTAGACATCACCGCTCATAATCACAGCTTTTGCCTTTTCTCTGCTCTCGCTTAAGCCAAGGCGTGTCAGGAGCACATCAATGCGTTCCTTCAAAAGAGAACACCTCCAGAGCCTTCCGGTGCATTTTTTCACCGCTCAGGCCATATGCATCCAAAAGATCCTTTGTACTTCCGTGGGTTACAAAAGAATCTCCAAAATTGATCAGACAAAGTTGAACGCCGGAGCCGGCCAGGGCAGATGCAATACTCTCACCCACACAGCCCTGTGATACCGTCTGCTCAGCCATGAGAAGTCTGCCGCTTTTCCGGACGGATTCCAGAACTTCCTTGTCCGGCAGTGGCTTCAGCTCCTTCAGACGGATCAGATCAGCAGCAATCCCCTCTTTTTCCAGCAGATCCGCGCATTTCACTGCCTCCCAGTAATCCGTACCATAGCAGGCAATCGTAATATCCGGAGAAGAATGAATTCTGTTTTCAGCAGGATGATTCTCCCAGTTCCCTCTTGGATAACGAAGCGCAACCGGGCCAGAGCACTCGTAAAGTGCTTTCGAGAGCATGTTCCTGAGTTCATCCGGCGTTGCTGGCGCAAAAATACGCATGCCAGGTATGCAGCGAAGATACTGAAGATCAAAAACGCCGTGATGGGTTTCACCGTCTTCTCCCACAAGACCTGCACGGTCTATGGCGAATACAACATGATTCTGCATCAGAGCGGTATCCTGAATGATCATATCAAACGCTCGCTGCAGAAATGTGGAATAAATGGCGACTACAGGCAGAAGCCCGCCGGCCGCCATACCGGAAGCCATGGTTACTGCATGCCCTTCTGCAATTCCCACATCAAAAAACTGTTCCGGCAGCTGCTGCTCAAATGCCTGAAGGCCGGTCCCTCTGGGCATAGCCGCCGTAACTGCCATAATCCGGCTATCAGTCAGCGCCAGTTCCCTGAGTTTCTGCCCGAATGCAGCTGCAAAACTTTCTCCGGGCTCGGGTGGAACAGACGGATTCAGTCCGTGGTATCGTTCGGGATGAACCTCTGCTTCCTTGAAGCCCTTTCCTTTCTTGGTAACAACATGGAGTAAAACGGGACCTGCCATCTGTCTGGACACATCCAGAAGATAACAGAGTTTCTTCACATCGTGGCCGTCAACCGGTCCTAGATAGGTGAACCCCATGGATTCAAAGATCGTACTGCCAAGAAGGGTCTTTTTGAAATGCTGTTTGACTGCATGCGTAATGCGGTACAAAAATCTGCCGCCGGGAATCTTCTGCGTCAATTTCCGGTAGATCTGTTTAATATGGAAATAGCTGGGTTTCAGCCTGATCTGCGCCAGATGCTTGGAAACACTTCCGACGTTCTCTTCTATGGACATGCCGTTGTCGTTCAGAACAACAATCAGGGATTCGCCGCTCTGACCGGCATCATTGAGTGCTTCATAGGCAAGACCGCCGTTGAGTGCGCCGTCTCCAATCAGGGCAATCACGTTTTGATCGGTACCGTTTCGCGTTCTGGCTCTGGCGAGTCCAAGAGCAGCTGATACGGAAGCAGAAGCATGTCCGGCGACAAAAGCGTCATAAGGACTCTCAGAGGGTTTCGGAAAACCGGCTATGCCGTGCATCATTCTCAGACGGTCGAATTCATTCCTGCGGCCGGTGAGAATCTTATGTACATAGCACTGATGCCCCACATCGAATACAAGCCTGTCACGCGAAAAATCAAACGTTTTCTCGAGAGCAAGTGTTAATTCAACAACACCCAGATTGGAAGCGAGATGGCCGCCGGTTTTCGATACATGTTCAATTAAAAATGAACGGATCTCCTGACAGAGCTGAATGTCCTGTTCATGTGTCAGGCTCTTCAGCTGTGCTGGATCCTGAATCGTTTCAAGCAGGCTCATAGCGACATCCTTTCGCTTTGAGGTAGATTTATATTCTAGCACATAAGCAGTGAATATTCAATTATAAAATGAATATTCATGCATATATGCACAATCAACACAGAGTGCGGGATCAGTGATCCCGCACTGCAAGTGTTTCAGCAAGTTCACAAAGATAATCAGAACCGGAATAGGAGCGTATGGAAAAACAGGCAGATTGTGTACGCCGAAGAATCTCATCTCTGCACCACTGCGCGCCGAACAGGCTCAAGAATGTGGTTTTATTCCCGTCCATTCCGGTTTTCTTTCCAATTTTTTCTTCCGATCCTTCTGCATCCAGAAGATCGTCCCGAATCTGAAAAGCACGGCCCAAATGCTCAGCAAACTGAGCGGCAGCATGCATGGCTTCCCTGTCTCCGTCTGCGCAGATAACGCCCATCTGGCAGGCTGCCCGAATCAGAGCGCCCGTTTTCAGGTTCTGAATCTTCTCAACGCCATCTTTGTCCGGAGGAACAAGTTCCGCATCCAGATCCAGAATCTGACCGCCGACCATTCCTTCCGCGCCGGAACATTCCGATAAAACTTCCACTAGACGGATCAGACGTTCCGGAGGAAGATTGACTCTGCACAGATTGGAAAAGGCTTCTGTTAACAGGGCGTCTCCGGCAAGTACAGCGCCTGCTTCCCCGAAGACCATATGTGAAGTCGGCTTTCCTCTGCGAAGATCATCGTTGTCCATGCATGGCAGATCATCATGAATCAAACTATAGGTATGAACCATTTCAATGGAGATGCCGGCTGTAAGCGCAGGCTCATTTTCTCCGCCGAAAAGCCTTGAAAACGCAAGCGTTAAAACAGGCCGGATGCGTTTTCCGCCAGCCAGAAGCGAATATCGCATAGACTCGTTCAGTGTTCCGCATCCATCATCCAGGAACAGGGTTTTCAGACGGGCTTCGACAGCTTCCTGATCCATGGCAAGTCTTGCCTTGAACTCATTCCTCATCTTCAAATGCCTCTTCAACCGGCGTACCGTCCGGTCCCTTAGAGAGTTTTACAACCTGCTGCTCCGCTTTTGTCAGCATTTCATTGCAGGAAGCAATCAGTGAGGTTCCCTCTTCAAACAGCTTCATGGCATCTTCCAGCGGTGCATCTCCCTGCTCCAGAAGCCGCACAATCTGCTCCAGTCTTGTTACAGATGCTTCAAATGTTTTGGATTCGTTACTCATGAGGCTCATTCCTCCTGCCTATAATTTCCGCATCCAGTCTTCCGTCAGGAAGACGGATCTCCACGGAATCTCCGATTTTGATCTGGGATACGCTTCTTACTGTTGTTCCATCCGCTGTAGTTGTCAGGCTGTAGCCACGACTCAGAACTTTCAGCGGACTCATGGCGTCCATTGCAGAGGCAAGTCTGCCCAGGTCTCCTCTCGCGCTAACAATCAGGGCTCTCTGCGCAGTGGTAAGCCGAAGAGTAAGATGTTCAAGTGCAAGACGTCTGTCCGCAAAATACTGTCCTGGAGAACGAAGCACACGGCTTGCAGACAGATGATCCAGACGCTGCCGGAAAAATGAAAGCTTTCTGCGCAGGTCACCAGCCATCTTACTGGAAAGAGAATCCAGCATCTGAATCAGTTCCTGCTGATCCGGAACTGCAAGCTCTGCAGCATTTGACGGGGTAGCGGCACGAAGATCCGCGACATAGTCTGAGATCGTCACATCCGGCTCATGGCCGACAGCGGAGATAACCGGAATCTGGGAATCATAGATTGCTCGAGCAACCCGTTCGTCATTGAATGCCCACAGGTCCTCCATGGATCCTCCGCCACGCCCTGTTATGATCAGATCCGCAATCTGATAGCGGTTGCAGTAGCGGATTGCACCTGCTATTTCCGGCGGCGCTTCCATACCCTGAACCCGGACAGGAAGAAGTATCACTTTACTCAAAGGATATCTCGCCTTCAGAATTCGAAGCATGTCATGGATTGCCGCTCCAGCTGAGGAAGTGACAATCGCAATTCGATGTGGATATTTCGGAAGAGGTTTCTTATGCTCCGGATCAAAGAGTCCTTCTGCAGACAGCTTTGCCTTAAGCTGTTCAAAAGCGATGGCCAGATCCCCTGCTCCCTCAGGCGTAAGAGAATCACAGTAAAGCTGATATGAGCCGTCCCGAGGATAAACGGTAATGCGTCCGGAAGCAATCACTTTCATTCCGTTTTCGGGCTGAAAACGAAGCCTGGAAGCACTTGAGCGGAACATGACGCAACGCAGTGCACTTTCAGAATCCTTCAGTGTAAAATAGTGGTGCCCGGAGGGGTAGACTTTATAATTGCTCAGTTCGCCGCGGATCATAAGCCGCTGAAGGAGCGGATCCTGATCCAAAACCGACTTCAGATAGCCGTTGACCTGAGATACCTCCAGAATGTCTCTGTCCACATTATTCCTCCATTCTTGACGTCAGAACGGCAATTCCCATAGCGTTGTCCGTGGAATACTCAGGAAGAGCAAAATAGGGTTTCATTTCTCTGGTGCTTTCCCTGAGCATGGAATTGGATGCAACGCCGCCCGAAAAAACGATCGGTAGCTCGGGATACGCTTTCATGGCAGCTTCTGTCGCATCAATTACCGCATGAATGACACTCAGAAGCACATATCTTGCTGTCTGCTCAGCAGAAGCTCCGCCGGAATAAAAGGATTCAACTTTGTTCTGAACACCGGAAAAAGAAAAATCCAGATTCTTTAAGCGGATATGAAAACAGGCGGAACTGTCTGATGCGGTACTAAGACGGTCAAGTGCACTACCAGAAGGAAACGGCAGACCAAGAAGTTTTCCGCAGCGATCAATCAGCTGCCCGGCAGAAATATCAGTGGTTCCGCCAATTCTGTCGGCATGAACGATCCTGCCATCTGGAACGACATGAAGCAGCTCCGTTGTTCCGCCGGAAAGATGCCAGGCAAGATGAGGAACATCTAGAAGCTCCATGTGTCCGCTTGACCAGGCTGAAGCGGCGATATGTCCCTGCTGATGTGAGAACCTGTAAATCGGACAGTTTAAAGCCTGGGAAAGAACTTGAGCAAAGCTTTCACCAGCGAGAAAGCATGGCATGTAGCTGCCTTCCACATCTCTTGGCCTCGTGCTGACACCAATTGCATGAATATTTTTTTCCGGCATAGAGGAAAACAGCTCCCCGGAGAGCAGTGGGAGCTGTCTGACATGATGGAACAGCGCATCACTCTGCCGGAGGCCCATCTGTCCCTCCGGTACCGGGAGAAGACGGGACACATTTTTCGCATAATATTCAGACAGAGCTGCGATGGAAGTGGTGTAGTTGCTTGTATCCAGGCCGAGGAAAATCATTCCGGATTCTCCTCCTCCCGGAAAATGCTGCCAAGAATTCCATTGACAAAGGACACGACATCCGGATCCTCATAATCCTTCAGGATGCGAATTGCCTCATTGATGGCGGCACCCTGCGGAACATCTTCCAGATAACGACATTCAAAAATCGCGACTCTGAGAACGGATCTTGCAATGCCGGAAATTCGGTTAACGCTCCAGCCATGAGAATGTGCAGCGATATCACTGTCTATTTCCGCAAGATGATCCCGGACTCCCAAAACCACATCGCGGATATAGGCAGCCTGTTTTGCGGAAGGCCGTGACTCATACAGATCCACTTCATCTTTCAGCTGTGTGAAACGCTCATTTGACAGCCGATCCTTGAGTATCTCTTCCGCATCTCCTGCATGAAAATCCAATTCAAAACAAATCTGCACCGCTATTTCGCGGGCGGTTGCTCTTGTCATAACATTCTCCTTTATGTATCCGTTCGCTTCAGCGAAAGAAGCCCTTTGCGTGCTGCAAAGGGCTGATCGTTTTATTTTCCGACGGAAATACCGGCAATTTTCACGTTGACGGCATCGACCGGCAGGCCGGTCATGGATTCCACTGCACTGCGAACATTATCCTGAACGCCTGCAGCAACTGTCTGAATGGAAGGACCGTAATCCACAAAAATGCTGCAGTCAATTCGCAGACTGTCTCCATCCATATCCAGCCGTACACCTTTGCCGACTGCTTTTTTCATAATCCGATCCGGAAGCTCCGCGCCGAAATTCGTGTTCATGGACGCAACGCCATCCACCTCAGCTGCAGCTGCGGCAGCTATGGCCAGAACTACTTCCGATGAAATGTTGATTGTGCCGTTTTCAGCGCACTTGGTAAAGTATTCACGGCTCTCGCTCATGTCAGGTCCCTCCTGAGAGTGTAATCACTGGGATATTTCTGACAGTATTGTACCACAACCCGTGAAAAATACAAGTTATGAAATCCGGTCAGTACCATTCAATCCCTAAGCCTTCAGCTTAAGATCTCCGTCATGGATCCAGCCGATCTCGCGGAGCACCAGACAGAAGATTGTACTCAAAACAGCCGGAAGAACAAAACTGATCAGGATCAGTCCAATCCAGTCCGTTGCAGTGATTGCGTTTTTCGCGCCGGAGGCAATATCCGCAACCCAGCCTGTATAAACACCGATCTGGCCGCAGAAGCCGCAGGTTCCCATTCCAGCATTAACAGCCGCGCCATTCATCTGAAGTCGGAATACACAGGTGGCAATCAGTCCTGTGATCGCAGACGTAAGAATGGGAGGAATCCAGATCTTGGGGTTTTTCACGATATTTCCCATCTGAAGCATACTGGTTCCGATACCCTGACTGACAAGCCCGCCCCAGCGGTTTTCACGGAACGACATGACTGCAAAGCCGATCATCTGCGCACAGCAGCCGGCGACCGCCGCTCCGCCTGCCAGTCCGGTTAATCCCAGAGTCATGCAGATCGCAGCTGAAGAGATCGGAAGCGTCAGCGCAATGCCAACTGTGACAGAAATCAGAATTCCCATCCAGAACGGCTGAAGTTCTGTCGCCCAGCGCAGGAATCTGCCGACAGCATCCGCTGCTGTTCCCAGCGCAGGTGCAATCAGGTAGGAAAGGCCGAGACCGACCAGGATGGTCAATATGGGTGTTACCAGGATATCAACTTTTGTCTCGCCGGCAACCACTTTGCCGATTTCACAGGCGATGATTGCTATGACAAGTACAGCAAGCGGTCCACCGGCACCGCCCAGAAGGTTGCTGCCGTATCCGATCGGGATCAGAGAAAACAGCACAAGCGGGGGCGCTTTCAGCGCATATCCGATGGCGACCGCCATGGCAGGACCTACCATCAAAGATGCGATTCCGCCGATTGTGTAACCCTTGTCGGCAATGGTTACGATAGCAGTAGTCAGAAAGCCGATATTGAGCTGACTGCCGAGCGTGTTAAGTATCGTTCCCACAAGGAGCGTGCAGAACAGTCCCTGGGCCATAGCACCGAGCGCATCTACACCGTAACGCTTCAGACTGATTTCAATATTCTTTCGCTTTAGAAACGCCTTGAATCCAGTTTTCTTTGATGTTTCGCTCACAACGGATCACTCCATTCCCGATCCGAAGCCGGATCTGTAATATATGCATCGTTCAATGACGCTCGCCGTATGAAAACCAGTGCGGCGATAAACATTCCGATGACAAATAGAATAAATGCGACAAATAACAGCGGATATCCGGAAGTAGCCAGGAAATCATATATTCCATGGAGAAGTACAGGAACGAAAAAAGAAGATTTCCGGAAACGGCTGCTCTGTGCTGAATCTCCCTCGTTTTCCGCCTTTTTTGCCAGGCTGTACCAGACACCCATGAAAACGCCGAAGCAGGCATGACCTGGTATCGCAGTGACAGCCCGCAGAAGTGCAGTCTGCATCCCGTACATCAGAACATAACTGATATTCTCCCAAAGCGCAAAACCGAGAGCGACAAAGGTTGAATAGACGACTCCGTCAAACAGGCAGTTGAAAGCAGGATGGTTCCATGTCCTTTTTTTCAAAAGAATGTATTTTGCACCTTCTTCGGATCCGGCAACCACAATAAAATACAGCAGAAACTGATAAAGAAGGTTTTCACTGCCGAAGGCACGGTTCAGAAGACTGATCCCCACCTGTTCCAGAAGAACGGCGGCAAATGTGGCGAGGATCCCGGTAAATACCAGTGAAAGCAGCAGTGAAACAGGTTCTTTTTCAACCCGATCCCGCCGGTAAATGCGGATCATAAGAATAAGTGCAGGAATAACAGCCGCTGCAATCAGGATGAATTGACTTTCCATATTATGCTCCTTCCATTGAGATAATCAAAAGAGCAGTTTACTGGATTCGTTCCAGAAATTCCGCTTCACTCAGCACTGGAATTCCAAGTTCCTGCGCTTTGCGCAGTTTGCTTCCGGCATTTTCACCGGCAACCACAAAACTGGTCTTCTTAGATACGGAAGAAGCGGCCTTCCCTCCGAAACTTTCTATCTTTTCGGTTGCTTCCTCTCTGGTAAAGAGGCTCAAAGCACCTGTCAACACGAAGGTGAGACCCGCGAAACGCCGATCTGTTACTTCGCTGAGACATCGGAAATTCAGTCCGCTCTCTCTGAGACGTCCGATCAAATGACGGGACTGTTCTGCTGAAAACCAGCGTACAATGCTTTCTGCTGTGATTTCTCCGATATCTCGAATCTGGCAAAGAGTATCCCGGTCCGCATCCATCAGCTGGTCAAGCGTCTGGAATTCTGAAGCAAGAACCTTTGCCGCTTTCACGCCAACCTGCCGGATTCCAAACGCATAGATGAGCCGATATAGATCGTTTTCCTTGCTCTTCTCAATCGCGTTGCGGAGATTCTCAGCGCTGGTTTTCCCAAGTCCTCTGAGACTGCTCACTTTGTCAAAGTCAAGGCAATAGAGATCAGCTGCTGAAGCAATGCATTTTTCAGAAACCAGAAGCTCTATTACTGCTGGGCCCAGGCCTTCGATATCCATTGCATCACGACTGGCAAAATGAGTCAGATTTCGAATGAGCTGTGCAGGACACTCTGCACCGGTACAGCGAAGTGCAGCACCGTCTTCATCCCGTTCCACAGGAGCGCCGCAGACGGGACAGCGGTCAGGAAGCCGGTATGGTACTGAGTTCAGCGGGCGCTTCTCCGGAACTACCTCCAGTATTTCCGGAATAATTTCTCCTGCCTTCCGGATCAGGACAGTATCCCCTATTCGGATATCTTTCTCGGTAATGAAATCCTGATTATGAAGCGTCGCATTTGTAACTGTTGTTCCGGCAAGCCGTACCGGTTCAACAACCGCTTTTGGCGTCAGCACGCCAGTTCTTCCTACCTGTACGACAATATCACGCACGACAGTCGGCTTGATTTCAGGCGGGTATTTATAGGCTGCCGCCCACCGTGGGAACTTGGCAGTGGATCCCATCTCAATACGCTGTGCGAGGTCATCCACTTTCAGAACAGCACCGTCAATATCAAAAGAAAGCGCCTCCCTGTTTTCATTGAGCGATGTTATCTTCTCTTCCGCGATATGGATATCTGATACCAAGTCATATGGGATAACCGGGAAATGAAGCTCCCTAAGAAAATCAAGTGTTTCTGAATGCCTGGAAAAAGATACTCCCTCCGCCAGCTGAAGATTGAATACACGGATGTCCAGACGCCGGGAAGCCGCGATTTTCGGATCCAGCTGCCGAAGTGATCCCGCAGCGGCATTCCTAGGATTTGCAAAAAGCGTTTCCCCGCGCTCCTGTCTTGCATCGTTTAAGGCATGGAAAACCTGTTTGGGCATAAATACTTCTCCGCGGACAATGAGGCGCTTTGGAGCATGGTTCAGATGCAGCGGAATGGATCGGACCGTTTTCAGGTTTTCCGTAACATCCTCACCAACCAGCCCGTCGCCTCTTGTTGCACCTCTGACAAAAACGCCATCCAGATACTCCAACGCAACAGAAAGCCCGTCAACTTTCGGTTCGACTGTATAATCCGTTGCATGAACGGAACGGACTCTGGCATCGAAATCCTCAAGTTCTTCAAATGAAAACACGTCTTGAAGACTCTCCAGCGGGACTTCATGACGAACACTTTCAAACTGATCAAGCGCAATTCCGCCGACTCTCTGCGTTGGAGAGGAAGCAAGCCGAAACTGCGGATATTCAGACTCCAGTTCCTCAAGACGGCGCAGCATTCTGTCGTACTCAAAATCAGGGATTTCAGGCGCATCGCAAACATAGTAAAGATAATTGTGATGCTCCAGTTCTCTGGTCAGTGAAAGGATTTCCTCCTGAGGCAGCAAATTAATCATCTCCTGATTCGAATTGATTCTTCAGTTTTCTTTCTTCAGGAACTGTGATGCAGCTTTCTGCATCAGTTTTTTGGTGCCAGTTTTGTCAAATGCGATCTCAAGAAGCGCATCATTTCCCATAGGGAGGACAGAAAGCACCATACCGCGTCCGAATGACTTGTGGATAACCATTTCACCTTTTTGGAAGGAAACCTGTTTGCCGGATGAAGTGCCTCCACTGCCGGAAAAAACACTGCTTCCCCCTTTTGCGGGTTCCGTTTTTGGTTTCGTTTCTCTTCTCGGTGTCTGGTAGGAAGATGGGCGCCATGTCTGGTCGAAGTCCAGGTCGTCCTCATAGGAACTGTATTGCGGCGTTCTTGGCTTGAGCTGCGTTGTAAGGCACTCAGGAGGCAGCTCCGAAATAAACCGCGAAGGATGATTATACATGGTTCGTCCGTAAAGAAGGCGGTTTCTGGCACATGTGATCGTCAGAGACTGTTTCGCTCTCGTAATCGCAACATAGCACAGTCTCCGCTCCTCTTCCAGCTCCTCAGCGGATTCGGAAGAACGGTTTCCGGGAAACAGTTCAGCTTCCATGCCCACAAGAATGACATGCGGAAACTCAAGGCCTTTTGAACTGTGTACCGTCATCAGTACGACTGCATCCGCTTCCGGATCCATCTGATCGATATCTGTATAAAGCGCAGTTTCCTCCAAGAAACCGCTGAGAGAAGGCGTGTCCGTATTCTCACAGTAATTGACAATCGAGGAACGAAGTTCACGTACGTTTTCAGCACGGGTTCTGTTCTCAATGTAATTTTTTTCTTCGAGCATTGCCAGGTAGCCGGTGCGGTTCAGAAGTTCATCGTAGAATTCCGGCAGCGGCATAGTCTGAAGAAGATCGGAAAGGCCTTCAATCAGTACCGTAAATGCCATCAGACGTTCCGCGCTCTTTTCCAGGGAATGGTAGGAATACGGGTCAGACACGACATTGTACATCGGGATGCCGGAGAAGGCGGCTTCCTGAGATACGGTATCAATCGTTTTTTCACCAAGTTTTCTGGGCGGGTTATTGATAATTCTGCGAAGGCGCAGATCATCCGCATGGTTATTGATTACGCAGAGATATGCCATCATATCCTTGATTTCCGCACGGTCAAAGAAACGAGTACCGCCGATAATCCGGTATGGAATCCCATTCTGCTTCAGTCCGCGTTCCAGGGCGTTAGACTGTGCATTTGTACGGTAAAGAATGGCAATATCTTTATAGCTGCAGGTCCTTGAAAGCTGGAAAATGCGTCTTGCAACGTAACTTGCCTCATCCTGTTCGGAATTCGCTTCGTAAAGTCCGATCTTTTCGCCTTTTCCGTTCTGTGTCCAGAGTGTCTTTCCTTTTCTCCCCTGGTTGTTTGCAATCAGTGCATTCGCGGCATTGAGTATGGATTGGGTGGAGCGGTAGTTCTGCTCCAGCCGAATCACTTTCGCTCCCTTATACTGCTTCTCAAAATTCAGAATATTGTCAATCGTTGCACCGCGGAACCGGTAAATACTCTGATCATCATCACCGACAACGCAGATATTTTCATATCCGCCGGACAGAAGAGATGCGAGGAGATACTGCATATGGTTAGTATCCTGGTACTCATCAATCAGGACGTAGCGGAACCGCTTTTGGTAATAGGATCGAACATCCTCGAAGCGCTGAAGAAGCTTGACGGTAAGAAGGATGATATCATCAAAATCCAGCGCATTCGCGGACTGCAACATTTTCTGATACGGACCGTAGGCTTCCGCGGCTTTCTGAACTCGGATATCCGTTGTGCTTCTTGCCTCCGCGACAGCCTCTTCCGGAGAAAGCAGACGATCCTTGAAACGGGAGATCAGATTCAAAAGCATTCTTGGTGCAAATGATTTCTCATCCAGATTCAGCTGAACGAGGACATCCTTCATCACGCGCTCTGAATCCGCTGTGTCATAGATTGTAAAAGAGGATGCGTATCCGAGACGATCAATCTCCCTGCGCAGGATACGGCAGCAGGCGGAATGAAATGTCATTGCCCAGATATCCTGCGCTTCCGAGCCAAGCATGGATTCCAGCCGGTCTTTCAGTTCACCGGCGGCCTTGTTTGTGAAGGTGATTGCGATAATGCTCCATGGCGGAACCGGATTCAGCGCGCAGATCGCATCAGCGCGGTCACTGAAGTCATCTGAAGGCGATTTCAGTTGTGATTCCAGAAATTCCACATCCTCTTCTCGGATGTAGGCAGGAATCTCGCTGGAGTCAGAGGCTTCGCCATAGCGAATCAGATTCGCGATCCGGTTAATCAGGACTGTGGTCTTTCCGCTTCCTGCGCCGGCAAGCAGCAGAACCGGTCCGCTGGTGGTCATTACTCCCTGCAGCTGCGGCGGATTCAGCTGAGAAAAGCGGGAAGCGATCCATTCGCGTCTCGCTTTCAGGAAACGCGATTCATATGATTGATTCATAATTCACCTAATAATCGATTGATTGCAGATGATCAGTTCCTTTTCATGTTGTGGAGAATTCCCGGATGCTGATCAATCAGAGAAAGAATCTCTCCGGCCAGATAGACCGAGCCGCAGATGACAAGAAGCTCGTCATTTCTGCGGCGGAGCATTGCCGCTTTCAAAGCCTGTTCCGGATTTGGTTCCGAATAGGTTTTAAGGCAATATCCATCCGCGCTCTCCCGCAGTTCTTCGCTTGACAGAGCTCTTGGCATATCCAGCGTAGTTGCGGTAAGCCGAACCGAGCGCTCGGCAACTGCCCGTACACATGTTTTATAATCTTTATCTGCCATCATGGCCATAAGAGAACAAATTGGTCTGCCTGGATAAACTGCATCCAGGGCATCAAGAAGCGCCTGGATCCCGTTTGGATTATGCGCGCAGTCCAGAACAACATCCTCTGTTAGAGGCATGAGTCGGGCAGGCCATACGACAGTTGTGAGGCCTTTTTGGATCAGTTCATCACTGATGCCCAGCGCCCTTCCGATTTCAATGGCACAGGCTGCATTGTACGCCTGATACGGACCTGCAAGAGAAACATAGAACCGCTTCCCTTCCAGTAAGAAGGAATTGTGATGCGAAGAAAGCCGAAGTTCGGACGGGACTGCACACACTCTCAGTTCCGCGTGATTTCGTCTGCAGATTTCAGATAGCACATTGATCGCTTCAGGCGCCTGCGTGGACGGTGTGATGACAATGCAGTCCTGTTTGATAATACCGCCTTTTTCTGCCGCAATTTCTTCAATGGTATTCCCCAGCTGGGCCTGATGATCCAGACCCAGCTGAGCGATGCAGCACACTTTCTGCGGTGCAATGATATTGGTCGCATCCAGTCTGCCGCCAAGTCCCACCTCGAGAACAACCACATCGCACTGCTGTTCATAGTAGTAACACATGGCGATGGCCGTAATCACTTCAAATTCATTTGCCGGCTCCTGTCCGGAGGATTCAAGTGCGCACTCTTCAGCGTAAACTCTTTCATAAATGCGGCAGAAATCCGTTTTCGGAATGGTATTTCCGTCGATCATGATCCGCTCAGTAAATTCTTTCAGGTACGGGGAGGTAAACAAACCAGTTTTCTTTCCCGCTGACCGCAAAATGGACGCAGTCATGGCGCAGATGCTTCCCTTTCCGTTTGTCCCGGCAACATGGACGAAAGGCAGGTGATTCTGAGGATTTCCAAGTGAATTCATCAGATTCGTAATCCTGCTCAGGTCCTTTTTCTTTGCATATCTGGGGCGGCTGTGAAGTTCAGCAAGAATTGTATCGTAATCTCTCATTTCATAAGACGTGCCTGACTGGCAGTCAGCTGTTCCACAAGGCGGTTAAGCTTCTCCTGCTTCTCCCGCTCTCCGGCAACAACACTTTCGGGCGCCTTTGCAAGGAAGCCGGGATTGCCAAGTTTTCCGGCAATTCTCTGCAGTTCGCCCTGCGCATTCTTCAGTTCCTTTGCAATTCTCTGCAGTTCCTGCTCTCGATCGATGAGCTGATCCATGGGAAGGTACATCCGCACGTCGTGTGTAACAACCTCCACCATATCCTCATGACCTTCAGGCGCAGATGCGGAGAGAATGATCTGATCCGCATAGGCCAGTTTCATGAGGAACGCCTCACCATCACGGTAGGCATCCGCAGAATCTGTGACAATGTAAAGAGTGCTCTTTCTGGAAGGCGGAACATTCATTTCAGCACGGCGGTTCCGGACCGCGCGGATCGCATCCATGACAGATTCCATTTCGGATTCTTCCTTCGGGAAGTCCAGGTCGGGATTAGCCACCGGCCAGGATGAAGTAATCAGGAAAGCGCCGTCATGCGGGATCGCCTGCCAAATTTCTTCCGTGATAAAGGGCATAAACGGGTGCAGCAGACGAAGTACCTGCTCCAGGACATAGACCAGCACCTGCTGTGCGGTACGCTTACTCTCCTCATCATCTGCATACAGACGAGCCTTGGTAAGTTCGATATACCAGTCGCAGTAGCTGTCCCAGATGAAGTCATAGATCTTCTGCACTGCCACGCCAAGCTCATAGCGTTCCATATTCTCGGTTGCTTCGGAAATGAGGGCATTGAGTTTGGAAAGAATCCACTTGTCTTCATTCTCAAGGCGCTCAACAGGAGGAAGCTCATTGCGGTCAATGGTCAGATTCATCAGGACATAGCGCGAAGCGTTCCAGATCTTGTTCGCAAAGTTGCGCATTGCTTCGCAGCGTTCCACATAGAAACGCATGTCATTTCCGGGGCTGTTGCCCGTCAGCATATTCATACGGAGTGCGTCGGCTCCGTAATTGTCAATCATCTCAAGCGGATCAATGCCGTTTCCGAGGGATTTCGACATCTTGCGTCCCTTATCATCCCTGACAAGGCCGTGAATCAGCACGGTGTGGAAGGGCTTCTCCTTCATCTGTTCCAGGCCGGAGAAGATCATGCGGGAGACCCAGAAAGTGATGATGTCATAACCGGTAACAAGAACATCAGTTGGATAGAAGTAATCAAGATCCTTTGTTTTTTCCGGCCAGCCAAGGGTTTCAAAGGGCCAAAGAGCGGACGAGAACCAGGTGTCAAGCACATCCGGATCTCTTTCAATATGCTTGCTTCCGCAATGTGCGCATTCCGTGGGATCTTCTCTGGAGACCGTGATCTCGCCGCAGTCCTCACAAGTCCAGGCGGGAATCTGGTGGCCCCACCACAGCTGACGGGAAATGCACCAGTCATGAAGATTCTCCATCCAGTTGATGTAGTTCTTCGAAAAACGCTCCGGCACAAACTTCAATTCACCGGATTTGACAACCTCGATGGCAGGCTTGGCCAGGGGCTCCATTTTCACAAACCACTGAGCGGAGATAATCGGCTCCACATCGTTATGGCAGCGGTAGCATGTGCCCACATTGTGGGAGTAGGGTTCCACTTTGACCAGATAACCGCCAGCTTCCAGATCTTCCACAATCAGCTTTCTGGCTTCATAGCGGTCCATGCCGTTATACTTGCCTTCAAAGCTGACGCAGCCGTTGTCATCAAGAACACGGATCACTTCCAGGTGATGACGGAGACCGACTTCGAAATCGTTGGGGTCATGCGCAGGCGTCATCTTCACGCAGCCTGTGCCGAACTCCATCTCAACATATTCATCCGCGACGATGGGAATCTCTTTATTGACAAGAGGAAGAATGCATGTCTTTCCAACCATGGAGGCGTAGCGTTCGTCATTGGGGTTGACGGCAACGCCCGTATCGCCGAGCATGGTTTCGGGGCGGGTGGTTGCAACCACAACCTCACCGGATCCGTCGCTGAGCGGATAGCGAATATACCAGAGATGACCCGGTTTGTCCACATACTCCACTTCTGCATCCGAAAGGGCCGTAATGCAGTTCGGGCACCAGTTGATAATACGGCTTCCCTTGTAAATCAGGCCCTTTTCATAGAGGTTGACGAACACTTCACGGACAGCGTTGGAGCAGCCTTCATCCATGGTAAATCTGCTGCGGCTCCAGTCGCAGGAAGCGCCAAGCTTGCGCTGCTGAAGCTGAATTCTGGTGCCGTATTTGTTTTTCCAGTCCCATACCTTTTCCAGGAATTTTTCTCTGCCAAGATCATAACGGGTCAGTCCTTCTTTGCGAAGTTCCTCCTCCACCTTGATCTGCGTTGCAATTCCGGCATGATCCGTGCCTGGAAGCCAAAGCGCACTGTAGCCCTGCATACGCTTGAAGCGAATCAGAACATCCTGCATAGTAGCGTCCATTGCATGCCCCATATGGAGCTGACCGGTCACGTTGGGTGGCGGCATTACGATGCAGAACGGCTTTTTCTCCGGATCGGCTTCGGCTTTGAAGCAGTCATTCTCCAGCCACATGTCATAGATCTTGGATTCCACGTTCTGGGGCTCGTACACTTTTGGCAGTTGATTCTCCATCATGTTCACTCCTAATAAAAAATGAAACCCTGAACACTCTGTTCAGGGCGAAAAGATTTCCGCGGGACCACCTGAATTCCCGCCGGGAAGGCGGACACTCATCCTCTGTAACGGGAGTTCCCGGCATGACTTACTTGATATTTCAGCCATGCAGCTCAGAGGCGACCTTCAGCGATGAATCGGTGCGGACTTTCACCATGCGTCCGCTCTCTGAAACCGGATGTCGAAACGCTTACTCTTCCTCGTCTTTGCTGATAACATCGCAACTATAAAGGATTGCCGGAAAAAAGTCAATGAAAACTTTGGAATGTTGGATATTTGTGATAATTGTATTATTGAAAGGAAAAAGGAACTGCAGTGTCCCTGAAACAGGAGGACACTGCAGTTCCTGTCTGTCGACTCAGATTTTTTCCAAGCGAGCTGTCATTTCCGCATTGAGTACATCCACACGGTCCTGCGCAGCTTCTGCTGTTTTACCGACAGCGCTGTAATAGATCTTCAGCTTGGGCTCTGTGCCTGATGGTCTGACAATCACGGTACTCAGATCCTCAAGATCGAGCTCATAGACATTGGAAGAAGGAAGATTGGTCGGAGCAACTGCGCCGCTGCTGCGATCCATACTCTCACCGGAACGGTAATCGACGCTGCGGATAATCCTGCTGCCGCAGAACGAAACTGCGGGATCAGAGCGGAGAGAATCCACGAAGGATGCGATTTTTGCAGGACCTTCCAATCCGGCCATTTCTACGCTCTTGACACCGGCTTTGTAGAAACCGTATCTGTTATAGATTTCGTCCATCTGCATGGCGAGGGTCTTCCCGTTTGCCTTGCACCAGGCCGCAAGTTCACACACAAGCATGGAAGCAACAACAGCGTCTTTATCACGGGCATAACTGCCCTTCAGATAACCGCAGCTCTCCTCAAATCCGAACAGGAAATTTTCTTCTTTTCCCTGCTGCTCGAGTCTCAGAATCTCGCCGCCGATATACTTGAAGCCTGTCAGAACACTGACTGCTTTGCAGCCGTATTCTGCGGCAATCCGATCAGCAAGCGGTGAGGAAACAATAGAGCGCACAATTTCGCTCTCAGGAGAAATCTTGCTGTGACGGAGAATAAAATCAAGGAGAAGACAGCCAAGTTCATTTCCGCTGAACTTGCGCCAGCCTTTTTCTGTTGCTGCGGCGACTGCAACGCGGTCAGCGTCCGGATCGGTTCCGATGATGAGATCCGGATGACAGGATTCCGCGGCAAGATATGCCTCTTTCAGAGCTTCATCCGTTTCGGGATTGGGATACGGACAGGTTGTGAAGTCTCCGTCGGGTTCTTCCTGTACTTTGACAATTTCCGCTTCAATGCCGAGCTCGGAAAGAATATGGCGGACAGGAATATTGCCAGTACCGTTCAGCGGAGTATAGAGAATCTTCGGCATATTATCTGGTGTAATCTCAATTCCGACTCTCTGGGACAGAACTGCGGAATAGTATGCTTTCCAGACGGTATTGTCGATATAGGATACAAGTCCGCTGTTCAAAGCATCCTTAATGTCAGGAACAGGCTTTTCAAAGAGGGGTGTATCCAGTATTTTCTCAAATACAAGTGCTGCAGGCTCATCCGTCATCTGGCAGCCGTCCGGGCCGTAACACTTCATACCGTTATAGCGTCCGTCGTTGTGACTTGCGGAAATGACGATGCCGCAGCCGCACTTGAGATAACGAACAGCGAAAGAAAGCATAGGCGTTGGCGCGAGCATATGGTATAAAAAGACCTCAATCCCCTGCTCTGCAAGTGCACCGGCGCAAATTTCTGCAAAGAGCTGAGAATTGTGACGTGAATCATAGGCAATTGCGCATCTTTTTGCCTCACCGGATGAGAGCAGCCAGGTACCAAGGCCGCGGGCAGCACGGCAGACTGTATATATATTCATTCTGTTTGTGCCTGCGCCCATAAGACCGCGCATACCGGCAGTTCCAAATGGGATTACCTGTCCGAATCTGAGTTCCTGTTCAACAAGATCACCTTTGATGGATTTCAGTTCGTCCTTCATGCTTTCCGGAAGCGTAGGCTCCAGACACCAGCTTTGATATTTGATTTCATAATCCGTCATTTTAAGTGGCCTCCTGTATTAGAAATGCATAGTACGATAAAGAAATATATGTTTCGATAAAATCAAAAAAGGCCGTTCTGAAAGAGCGGCCTTAAATGAATAACTTTAAATATCTTCAATAATCGGAGAGGGAGTTTTGGGCTGAGGATTGGTCATGGCAGTGAACTGCGCATGGGATTCCTTGACTTCTGCAAGAGAAGAGGCAATCGCATCCTCAGTGCGCTTGAGAGCGTTTTCCACATAGTCACTTGTAACCTGACGAAGTTCCTTGATCTTGTTCTGAGCGCTGCGAATCATCTCTGCAGACTGCTCCTTCGCCTGACGATAGACTTCCTCATCGGAAATCATGGTTTTTGCGCGCTGTTCTGCCTGACGAAGGATGTTTTCAGCCTCACGCTTGGCATTGGTGATAACCTCATTGCGGGACTCAACGATTGTCTTCGCCTGCTTGAGTTCACCGGGAAGCTGCGCACTGATCTCATCCAGAAGGTCGAGTACTTTGTCGCGTTCAATGACACATTTGTCCTGGCCAAGGGGAATGCTCCATGCAGACTGAATAATTTCATAGAGAGAGCTGATGAGTTCTTCAATGTTGTTTGCCATCTTATTTCCTCCGTTCATGGACAGATTGAATTCTGTCTGTGACTTCTTCAATGATTTCAGCCGGTATGTAGTCTTCCAGGCTGACGCTGTAAGAGCCGAGTTCCCGTACAATGCTGGAACTGAGGAACATGTACTCATGTTCGGCAGTCAGGAACATGGTATCCAACTGAGGATTGAGATTCCGGTTAATGAGTGCCATCTGAAACTCGTGTTCAAAATCGGAAACAGCACGAAGGCCTTTCACGATCACACAGCTCCCCTTCTGTCGGGCATATTCAGCAAGCAGCTCATCAGAAGCATCTACAACCACATTTGGCAGATGTCCGGTAACTTTCCGGATCATATCTTCCCGTTCCTGCCTTGAGAACATGGGCTTTTTATCCGCATTTACCATAACGCAGACAATCAGCTGATCAAAGATACTGGCAGCACGTTCAATAATGTTGAGATGTCCTTTTGTAACAGGATCAAAGCTGCCGGGGTAGATGGCTAGTTTCATGCTTCCTCCGCTCCGGTTTTCCGGTAAAGGCAGATAATGGATTTTCCATATCGATAATCTTTCGACCTGGAAAAGCCGTCCAAAGTTATCGTTAAATCCTTATCTGAAGGTCTTTCGCAGATTATTATACCACCATCTGTGACAAAGTCAATTGCCGCAATTCTATTCAGGGCATTTTCCAAAGATTTTTCTGCATAAGGCGGATCAAGAAACACTAAATCAAAGTGTTCCCGGCAGGAAGAGAGGAAACTTGCGTAATCGGTACAAAGAATGGTGGATTGATCTTCTAGATGACAACGCTTCACGTTGTCACGTATAACTTTGACAGCATCTCTGCCGGAATCGACAAATACCGCATGCTTCGCACCGCGGCTGAGTGCTTCGATGCCGAGCTGTCCGCTTCCTGCAAAGAGATCCAGTACGCGTCTGCCTTCAATCTCAAACTGGATTATGGAGAATAGCGCTTCTTTTACACGTTCTGAGGTCGGCCTGGTAGAAAGGCCATCCGGTGCCTGCAGCCGCGTTCCGCGTGCGCTTCCGGTAATCACTCGCATCATTCAGACTCTCCTTTCTGCGGGACAACTGTCCCAGTCTCTTTGCTGCTGTGGAAATAATCATAAACCGCTCTGGCTGCCGGTTTCGGAAGAAGCCGTTCCAGTGCGTCAAGATCCGCTACACGAATCGCCCGGACGGAGCCGAAGCTCTTCAGCAGGATCTGTTTTCTCTTTTCTCCGATTCCGGAAATTCCGTCCAGTGCGGATTTCCGCATTCCCTTACGCCCAAGCGACCGGTTAAAGCTAATCGCAAAACGGTGTGTCTCTTCCTGCACTCTTCCGACAAAGGAGAAAACCGCCTGATTCACGGAAATTCCGATCTCTTCTCCTTCTTTTGTTACCAGTGCCCTGGTTCTGTGCCTCGCATCCTTGACCATGCCGAATGCAGGAATGCAGACTCCCATCAGATCAAGTTCCTCAACTGCAGCGCGGACATGCTGCTCTCCGCCATCAATCAGGAGAAGATCCGGCTTGTAGTCAAACCCTTTATCACCAGCAAGGAAGTGGGTAAAACGTCTTCTGAGCACCTGGCGCATGGATGCATAGTCATCCGGAGATGTCATATCCTCAAGTTTAAAATGACGGTAATCTCTTTTCAGAGGTTTTCCTTCTGAAAACACGGTCATTGACGCAACGATATTGTCATTTCCCAGGTTTGAAATATCATACGCTTCGATTCTTCTGGGCGGGTTAGGAAGGCCAAGCATATTCTGCAGAAGAACAAGGGTGCCCGCAATCCGCTCTTCCGTCGTTGTCACGCGGCGTGCTTCTTCTCTTGCGTTGTTCATGGCAAGATCCACTTTCTTGGCCTGATCTCCTCTTTTCGGTGTAACGATTCGAACACGTTTCTGCAGTTCCTGCGCAAGAAGACGGGAAAAATCAGCTGCATCTTCCATCTCATAAGGAAGAAGAATCAAACCAGGTGCAGCACGGCGACCAAGATAGTACTGCTTGACCAGTGAGGAAAGCGCTTCCTCAGGAGAATCGGAAACAGGCAGAAGCTCATAGTCTTTGTCAATGAGATTTCCACCTGAATAGTGCAGAACGGCGAAACATGCTTTTGCTTCCGTCTGATAAAAGCCAAACGCATCCGTATCTGCACGGGAACCGGCAGTCACAAGCTGACGCTGTCCAAGATTCTCCACAGAACGCAGACGATCACGAAGGACCGCTGCGCGTTCAAATTCGAGGTTTTCAGAGGCCTGCTGCATCTGCGCTTCAATTTTGGAGGATAGCTGCTGATAGTTTCCTCGAAGGAGCATCTCCATCTCCGAAATAACCTGTCTGTATTCCTCCTGCGTCTTATCCGTCTGACACCACCCGGCACAGGCACCAAGATGATAATTCAGGCATGTCCGATCCTTGCCCACATCTCTCGGAAACTGTTTTGAACATCCGGGAAGCTGAAATGTGAGACGGATTGTATTGATCAGTTCCTGTGAGGCAGATCTGCTTCCAAACGGACCGAAATATGCCGCACCGTCATCTTTTACCGTGTTTTCCAGGGTCAGTTTCGGGTAAGGCTCCCGCATATCAAGCCGTAGATAAGGAAATCCTTTATCGTCCTTGAGCAGGATATTATACCGAGGCATATGACGTTTGATCAGACTGCATTCCAGAATGAGCGCCTCAAACTCAGATGCAGCCACAATAACGTCAAAATGATCAATCTGAGCCACCATTGCCCTGGTTTTCGGAGTGTGAGACTGCAGATTCGCAAAATACTGGCTGACACGGTTCTTCAGTTTTTTTGCTTTCCCGACATAGATGATTTCCCCGCGCTTATCCTGCATCAGATAGACGCCGGGAGCAAGCGGAAGAGAATGGGCTTTTTCTTTCAGTTCTTCCCTGGTCATGCCACTTTCCCCCATAATGAAAAACTGCCTCTCGCCGTTTAAGGCAGGAGGCAGTAAATTTAATCAGGTTATATCAACCTCGAGCATTTTAGCCAATTCATCAACGGCCTCAATCTCATCCGGACCATCAGCAATCAGATCAACCGTGGAGCCCTGGATGACGCCCATGGAAAGAACGCCGAGAAGACTCTTTGCATTGATTTTACGGTCACCCATTTCCAACCAGAGAGAAGATTGGTATTCATTCGCCTTCTGAATGAAATAGGTCGCCTGACGATTGTGGAGGCCAGCCTCACATTTGACAAGTGTCTGTTTTGATACCATCCCAATTAACTCCTTTAGTCGGGGATCCTTTAATTAACAAACGCATTATAGCAAGGTTAATACAAAACGTCAACTCGATCTCGTTCGTTAAAATTAACGAAAATCAGCAATCGTAACCCCGTCTTCTCCTTCACCATATACACCTAAACGGTAATTTTTTACATTTTTTTCGTTTTTTAAATATTGATGAACTGCTTTGCGGAGAACACCTGTTCCCTTGCCGTGAATAATCCGGACCGTCTGCAGATGTCCTCTCCACGCATTATCCAAAAACAGGGATAGAACAGAGATGGCCTCTTCCGCATTCATACCGCGCAGATCCACCTCCGAGGAAACCGTGGCAGTTTGAAAACTTCTTGTGGATTCTTTAGCAGCTTTTCTCTGCTTTTGTTCATTTGTTTCAACAAGCGCGACTTCATCCGGTTTTGCTTTTACTTTCATAATTCCCATCTGAAGCGTCAGTGTCCCGTCCTCCGCAATAGAAAGCACGGTTCCTCTGGTGCCTCCATGAGATAGCAGCTCTACAGTATCTCCGGTCTGCACAGGCCGGCTGGGTTCCGCACGTTTCTGCGGTTCCTTTCCGTCATATAGTTTCTTTTCCGCTTCATTCAGGCTTCTGCGGAGCTCAGCCTGCCGTTCATTGACATTCTGCGCATCAACACTGTCCTGAACCTGCTTGCGCAGAATCTTCAGTTCATCATAGACCTGATTTGCTGTCCGCCGTGCATCATCCAGGATTTCTTTGGCGTCCTTTCTTGCAATCTCCACAGCCCGATCATGCTCTTTTTTAATCTGCTGATAGTACTCGTCAGATTTCTGCTTGGTTTTCTCCATTTCAAGCCGCATGCGTTCCGCTTCAATTTTCGCCTGCTCCATCTGCTGGCGCTGTGCATCAAGCTGATTCAGTACATCCTCAAAATCCCTGTCGTTTTCATTGACGGTACTCTTCGCTGATTCAATGATCTGCTCATCGAGTCCAAGCCTTCTGGAGATGGCAAATGCATTGGATTTTCCGGGAATGCCGATCAGAAGCTTATAGGTCGGCTGGAGTGTTTCCACATCAAACTCACAGGAAGCGTTGATGACGCCGTCCGTACAGATCGCGTATACTTTCAGTTCCGCGTAGTGCGTGGTCGCTGCGACTCGTGCTCCCATCTTCCGGCAGAATTCAATAATTGCAATGGCAAGGGCAGCACCTTCTGCAGGATCCGTTCCAGCGCCAAGCTCATCAAACAGAACCAGAGAATCCTTGTCACAGATCTCTACAATTTCCACAATATTCTTCATATGACTGGAGAAAGTGGAAAGAGACTGCTCAATGGATTGCTCATCGCCAATATCAGCAAGAACCGTTTCGAACACGCTGATATAGCTCCCGTCATCGGCTGGAATATGCAGGCCGCACTCAGCCATTAAAGTCAGCAGGCCGATTGTTTTCAGCGAAACGGTCTTGCCGCCCGTATTGGGACCGGTAATGACCATGGTATCAAAGTCGCTGCCGAGACGGACGGAAATCGGAACAACCGTTTTCCTGTCAATCAGCGGGTGTCTTGCACGCTTGAGTTCCAGAGAGCCGTCTGTACGGATCTCCGGCGGACATGCCTTCATATCAAAAGAAAGTCTGGCCTTCGCGAAAATTACATCCAGTGTGATGAGCGTGCGGTAATCCCGTTCGATATTCTCCCTGTGGGAAGCCGCTTCCGCAGAAAATTCGGCAAGAATCCGCTCAATCTCCTTCTGCTCTTTTAACAGGAGCTCCCGAAGGGCGTTGTTCGCATTGACAACGCTCATGGGCTCCACAAAAAAGGTACCGCCGGAAGAGGAAACATCATGGATCAGGCCTGGAATTTCATTCTTGTACTCGCTTTTAACAGGAACCACATACCGATCGGAACGTAGCGTAATAATCGGTTCCCGCAGGTATTTGGAATATGCCGGAGAAGAGATAATCTTCTGCAGACTGTCCTTGACACGAGCACTCTGTACGCGCATGTGACGCCGGATATCCGCAAGTTCCGGACTTGCGGAATCTGATATCTCGTCTTCCGAAAGAATGGAACCGGTAATTCGGTCTTCCAGATAACGGTTTCCAGTCAGATCAAAAAACAGGCTGTCAAGACAGGTAGATTCCGTTCCGTCAGCATAAGCCTTTACCAGACGGGCGCTGCGCAGTACTCCAGCAATTCGAAGAAGTTCTGTTGTGGTCAGACATCCGCCCCGATCCGCGCGGTCCAGTGACATGGCGACTTCCTTGACATCTGCAAAACCGGGTGTACCTTTCAAAGTAACAAGTCTGCAGGCGGCACTTGTCTGTTCCTGCAGCTCTCGTACATCATCCGGATCATTGACCGGAAGAAGTTTCCGGCACTGTTCTTTCGCTTCTGCGCTGACTGCACATGCTGCAAGCGACTGCAGAACAGCAGGGAGTTCCAACGTATTGATGGATTTTTCATAGAGTGGGATCATATTCATTTCCTCATGGAATCAGTAATGTTTTATAGAAATCCAGAGCGGAAAAACCGCGTTCCATCTGGGTTACCAGATAAGTCTCACAGACTGCACTCAATTCACATAGCGCCGAATCAGAAATCTGAAAGGAGAAAAGCTTTTTTGGTGTCTGATTGCAGATATAGCGAAGCGCACTCAATGTACCCTGACAGACAGGAAGCCGGATACCTTCCAGTCCAGAACAGTTCAGGCACTGCACACTTCCCTGCGAGACATTAAACCCGTCCGGTTGAGACGATCCGCAGACAGGACATACATCCAGCTGCGGCGCAAAGCCTGCAATCAGACAAACACGCAGTTCAAATACCGCTTTCACCAGTTCCTTTGGGCGATTTAGTGCGCTTAAAGCATAAAACGCGTTCAAAATCAGGGACAGAAGCTCATCTGTAAAAAAGTCGGCCTGGGAAACCGTTTGAGCCACCTGAGCGAAATAGGAAGCAAGGGCCAGCTTTTCCATATCCTGCCTCAGTCCGGTGAACTGTTCCAGCGATACAGCTTCCTGAATGGTCTCATGGCCCTGTCTGTCAAAATACGTCAGTTCCGAATAACAGAACAGCTGGCAGGCTCCGCGAAGCCGGCTTGAGCGGGATCTGACACCTCTTGCACGAAGTGTAATCAGGCCGCGGTCTTTCGTCAGAACATCCAGAAGCTTATCTGAATCCTGATAATTGACCTCTCGAAGTATCAGTCCTTCGACTTTTTGATACAATCCACTCACCTGCCGAATCTGCTATGTGTAAACTGAAGAATCGTCAAAGCACCTTATTCGTCATAGCCGAAACTGTGAATCAGATTCACATTGTCTCGCCAGTTTTCCTTGACTTTCACCCAGGTCTGCAAGTATACTTTCGTGCCCATGAACCGTTCCATATCACCACGCGCCTGAGAGCTGATCTTCTTCAGCATATCACCGTGTTTCCCAATAATAATTCCTTTGTGACTCGCTTTCTCGCAGTAGATGGTTGCATCAACGTCAATGATCTCGTCATCCCGCTCAGAGAACTTTGTGATCTCAACTGCCGTGCCATGCGGAATCTCATGTTCCAGATTCCACAGCAGTTTCTCTCTGAGGATCTCAGCCATTACCTGCCGTTCCGGCTGATCGGAATTCATATCCTCGGGGAAGAGATGCGGTCCTTCCACAGCAAAACGGAGAGTTTCCCGAAGAAGATCTTCGACTCCCTCCTTCTGTCTCGCGGAAATCGGAAACACTGCTTCAAAATCAAACACTTCCGTATATGCGGCAATCACGGACAAAAGCATATCTTTATTTTCCAGCGTGTCAATCTTGTTGATTACCAGGATGACCGGAATGCCGCTGCCGCGGAGGCTCTCGAGAAGTGCGGTTTCCTGCTCCCCTACATTTGCAATGGGTTCGACCATGAGAATGACAGCATCCACATCCGTAACGGAATTGCGGACTACATTTACCATATAGTCGCCCAATTTAGTGCGCGGCTTGTGAAAACCTGGCGTGTCAACGAAAACGATCTGCGTTTCTTCATGATTCCAAACCCCGCAGATCCGGTTTCTTGTCGTCTGAGGCTTACTGGAAACAATCGCGATTTTTTCTCCGACAATAGCATTAATGAGAGTCGATTTTCCAACATTCGGTCTGCCTGCAATTGTGATCATGGCAGCTTTCGTCATATTTTCGCCTCCTGAATCATCGAGTCAGTTCAATCTCTGACAGTATTTTTTCTTCTCTTGTCCGCATTGCACGTTTCTGCTCGCCCTCATCCAGATGATCATAACCGAGCAGATGAAGAATGGAATGCACAGTCAGATATCCAATTTCCCGACGTACGGAATGTGCATACTCCTTTGCCTGTGCTTTGGCACGTTCAATTGAAATCACCATATCTCCGAGGGGCAGCTTGCCTGTTTCCGGATCAATGAGTTCTGAAACATCTTCCGGAAACTTACCGGCCTCAAGATTGAACATGGGAAATGAGAGAACATCCGTCGGCTGATCCAGTTTTCGAAGCTCTCGGTTGATCTGCCGGATGCCTTCATCGTCTGTTACGAGGACATTGATTTCACAGTCGACATGAACCTTTTCCTCATTCAGCGCTGTATTGATCGCGCGGCGGAGTCTTCTGGAAAGCACGGCATTGCCAAGGGACGCTTTTTCATATCGAATATTGATCTGATGACTCATGGTCTTTTCACTCTTTTCTTTGTATTGGGCGCCGGCTGATTCTTCTCCGGCGGATTGCTGTATTTTTCATAGGCTTCGATAATTCTCTGCACAAGAACATGCCGGACAACATCACTTGCAGTCAGGCGGCAGATCGCAATATCTTCGACACGATCCAGAATTTTGATGGCTTCAATCAGTCCGCTTGTCTTGTCTGCCGGAAGGTCAATCTGTGTAATGTCGCCCGTAATCACAACCTTGGAATTGAAGCCCATTCTGGTCAGGAACATTTTCATCTGTTCACGGGTCGTGTTCTGTGCCTCATCAAGAATGATAAAACTGTCGTCCAACGTTCTGCCGCGCATGTAGGCAAGCGGTGCAACCTCTATGCTTCCCCGCTCCAGATATTTGGCATAAGTTTCTGCTCCAAGCATCTCAAACAGGGCGTCATACAACGGCCGCAAATAGGGATCTACTTTATTCTGAAGATCTCCCGGAAGAAAACCAAGACGTTCTCCGGCTTCTACAGCAGGCCTGGTCAGTATAATTCTGCTGACCTGTCTTGCACGGAACGCGGCTACGGCCTCTGCAACAGCAAGGTATGTTTTGCCAGTACCAGCAGGACCGACGCCGATTGTTACTGTATTATGCTCAATTGCCTGAAGGTATTTGGTCTGACCAAGTGTCTTAGCTTTTACCGGTTTGCCTTTTGCGGTTATGCAGACAACATCTTTTTCCAGGCTTACCATTTCATGTTCTCTGTCTTCACGTACAAGAGAAATCAAATAGCGGACTCTCTGCTCATCAATGCTTTCTCCTCTTGCAGCCATGGCTATCAGGCCTTCCAGTGTCCGTACAGCCCCATCGACATCATTGTCTTCACCGGAAATCTTGATTTCTGTCCCACGATCGGCAATTCTCACCGGAAATGCCTCTTCAATCAGACGAAGATTCTCATCTAGTGCGCCGAAAACTGCAGTAAGCGCTTCGACATGTTCAGCATGAATAACTCGTTCTGTCATAAATGATACCCCATTTGGTCCGAAGTATTACCCTTTCTCAGCGCAGGTGAGCAACTAAGATTTCGATCGTATCTTATCACAGAAGCATCTTGCAATGCTACTGTTTTCATGAATTCTGTCTTCATTTTTCAAATTCCTTCAATCAGGCCGAATGAAGAATCTTTAGAAAACACTATGGATATTTACTTCCGTTTGCGTTATACTGTTTTAAGAAGGAAGGGATCCAAGTGCTTCTTAGGAAAAAAATTAAGCCAATGTGCGCTTACTGTCAGCATTCCGCGGATGCCGGCAACAATCTCCGCATCTGCAAAAAACGCGGGCTTGTGAAGGAAGAACATTCCTGCAGAAGATTCAAATACGATCCCCTGGAGAGACCTCCGGTCACTCCGAAGGCACCGGATTTTTCCAAATACGACAAAACGGATTTTTCTCTATAAAACCAGATTGTTACTGCACCGCTGCAGATTCTTTTCAGAGATCTGCAGCGGTGCATTTTATTTGTTCGTTATTGAATGTTTTGTTTGCTCGTTACTTTGTCCGGGAATTCCGCACGTTTTCTTCTTTTCGCAGCTTTTCCTGTTCAACTCTGGTGCAGTACTCTTCCACTTCCTTTTTGAGCCGTATGGATGCCGGTCTGGAAGCTTTGCTGTCCATCTCAGCAGACAAAGCCTGCATGCAGGAGATCGCCAGGTCATATTCTCCCATATCACAGAGAGCCTCTGAGACGCTGATTCGCCACAGCGCCCTCATATCTTCTGTCGGAGGTGTCTGCTCCATCTGCATGAGCGCACGGAACCGTCTCTTCGGACTTTTTTCTTTCTTAATCAGTTCCGAGAGCGCAAGGGCGTATTTTTTGCTGCGTTTCTTATTGACTCGGGCCTGCAGCACAGAATAAAGAATGATCAATCCGAATGAAACAAAAATATAAATGATCAGGGCGTTCTGACTGTTTCCAGATATTCTGCTGCAGAGAACGGCACCAAGAACAAAAAAAACCGCAAACAAGACGTAAATCACAAGAATTTTCGTGGTATATTTTTTGCGCACCGGCGGATATTTATACAATATGCTTTGTAAATCCATACAGTATACTCCTGTTCATTCAATTATTGCTCTGTTATCTTCTTAGATGAATCTTTGGCTGTTTTGAGAATACATCAGTCAATACCACAGCCAAATGCAGATCTACCGGCAAAAGAACAATGCCGGACAGCATGCTTTTCAATTATCTCTCCGGAAAAATAAAATCATAATCCGCATCTGACTGTATCACCAACGAAATGGTTCTTCATGGAGATTATAATTTGTGCAGAAAGAAAACTCAAGCACTTAAGAATCAGCTTGATCTATCTTCATCGTCTCATGTAATTCTCTTTACAAATCTCATGGATAAAAGATATAATGGCAGACAGATACAATTCTCCGGAAAGAAGAGAGTTCCCTTGAATCAACGATTTTTACTTGGAATCCGAAATGGGATTCCGATCTGTCTCGGATATCTGTCCGTTTCCTTCGGTTTTGGAATACTGGCGGTGAAATCCGGTCTTAGTGCTTTCGCCGCAACGATTATTTCCTTTACAAACCTCACCTCTGCAGGTCAGACCGCTGGAATTGCTCTGATTTCAGCAGGAAGTTCCCTTGTGGAAATGGCTTTGACTCAGCTTACAATCAACCTTCGTTACGCACTAATGGCAATTTCGCTTTCTCAAAAACTGGATGAATCCTTTACTACATTCCACAGGCTGGTTGCAGCCTACGGAATAACAGATGAAATCTATGCGGTATCCTCCTCTCAGCTGGAGCCAGTTTCGCCTTCTTATATGTACGGACTGATATTCATCTCAACTGTCGGCTGGGTAATCGGAACTCTGCTGGGCGCTGTCGCAGGTCAGATACTCCCGGCAAGCCTGACAAACGCAATGGGGATCGTCCTTTACGGAATGTTTCTGGCAATCATCATTCCTCCGGCAAGAAAAGAAAGAAGTGTTTTGTTCGCTGTTCTGCTTGCTGCCGGTCTAAGCGTGGTTTTCTACTACTGCATCCCGGCACTGTCGGTCGGTTTCTCCGTGATCATCAGTTCAGTCTGTGCATCCGCCGCTGCTGCTCTGTTGTTTCCGCGAGAGGAGGTCTGAGCGTGTCTTTAGTGATCTATATTGCTGTAATGGCAGGTGTTACCTATCTGATTCGGATGCTTCCCTTTACCCTGCTCCGGAAGAAGATTCAGTCCAGATTTCTCAGAAGTTTTCTCTATTACATGCCATACGCAGTCTTAAGTGCTATGACAATTCCCGCTATTTTTTATGCAACCGGTAGCATTCCCACAGCAATTGTCGGTACCGTTGTCGCCGTGATACTCGCCTATCTGAATCTGCCTCTGATCATCGTGGCGCTTGCTGCCGCAGCTACGGCTTTGATTTCAGGTTTTATTCTTCCTATATAAATCAAAACCACCGGTTGAACCGGTGGTTTGATCAAGCCCTATAAGGGCTTATTTCCTGTGGTCGCCCCCTTAAGGGGGCACTGAAATGGTTCTGACAACCACACTTTTATTACTGGCAAGCCCCCTACTCGGGGGCTTC
>JAFWDU010000007.1 GCA_017516005.1 Oscillospiraceae bacterium
ACGGACTCCTGTGCGGGCGTGTCAGCCCAAGGTCTTAACTGTCAGGCCATTTACTCTCTCATTCTAACAGCTTCGGCTTTGAGATGGAAAAAGACGCGGCTGGCTGCCGCGCCTTAAACCGTAATTATTATTGTAGGAGGTCTAGACATGGATTTTTTTGCGGAAATGGAACAGCGGATTCCCCACGGCGAGGTCCGCACCCGCTTTGCGCCCAGCCCGACAGGCTATATGCATGTTGGAAATCTTCGCACCGCTTTATATACCTATCTGATTGCCCGCCACGCCGGTGGCAAATTCATTCTGAGAATTGAGGACACGGATCAGAGCCGCCTTGTGGAAGGCGCTGTGGATGTCATCTATAAGACCATGACGGAATGCGGTCTGGATCATGATGAGGGACCGGATGTCGGCGGCCCGGTTGGTCCCTATGTACAGACGGAACGCAGGGGGCTTTACGGAAAGTACGCGGAACTTCTTGTTCAGCGCGGAGGCGCATACTATTGCTTCTGCGGGAAAGAAGAGAGCGATGATAGCGAGGAAACAGAGATCCGCAAGCATGTATGTGCATGCCGCGACGCCTCTCTGGAAGATGCGCTTGCGCGTATCTCTGCCGGCGAACCCTATGTGATCCGCCAGAAAATCCCCCAGGAAGGAACGACAACCTTCTCTGATGTCACGTTTGGAGACATCACCGTTCCAAATGAAGATCTGGACGACCAGGTGCTTCTCAAATCGGACGGACTTCCCACCTATAATTTTGCGAACGTCATTGATGACCATCTGATGGGAATCACCCACGTGGTACGCGGAAGCGAATACCTCTCCTCCGCTCCGAAATACAATCTTCTCTACCGGAGTTTCGGCTGGGATGTGCCGGAATATATTCACTGCTCACCGGTCATGCGTGATGCACAGCACAAAATGTCCAAGCGTCACGGAGATCCCTCCTACGAGGATCTGATTGCAGAGGGTTATCTTACGGAAGCCGTCGTCAATTATGTCGCGCTTCTGGGCTGGAGTCCTTCGGGAGAGCAGGAGATCTTCACGCTTCCGGAATTGATCCAAGCCTTCGACCTGCGCGGCATCTCCAAATCTCCCGCGATTTTCGATAAGGTCAAGCTTACCTGGATGAACGCGGAGTATATCAAAGCACTGACGCCGGAGGCTTTCTTCGAGAAGGCGGAGCCCTACCTCCGGTCCGCGGTTCACGCTCCTCAGATTGATCTGTTTGCCCTTTCAAGACTCCTGCAGCAGCGCTGTGAAATTCTCACGGATATCCCCGGCAAGGTAGACTTTTTCGATGCGGTTCCTGATTACGAACTGGAACTGTACACAAACAAGAAGATGAAGACCGATCCCGAAAAGGCGCTCTCTGTTCTGCAGTCAGTGCTTCCGGTTCTGGAAGCTTTGGATGTCTGGGACAATGACAGTCTCTATACTCGACTTGTCTCCCTTGCAGAAGAACTGGGCATGAAGAACGGCACCCTGCTCTGGCCTCTGCGTGTTGCCGTATCCGGTAAAATGTCCACGCCCGGCGGTGCAACGGAACTGTGCGCCCTGCTCGGCAAAGAGGAGTCCCTTTCCCGGATCCGCGCTGCGATCGACAGGCTTTCCTGACGTTCTCAGACGCACCTGTCTGAACCGAAAAAACTCTGGATTCGAAGCTTTCTTCCAGCTCCGGATCCAGAGTTTTTTTGTTCGCATCGCATTGACAGGCCGTTCGTTCTTCCTGTTGCTGATTCTCAGTCGTCGAACACTTTATTATTCAGTTCCTGCATGTTGTCCAGCATAATTTCAAGTGACGCAATTGCGATCTCACGCTGCTCCTGAGGGATTCCACGAAGAAGATATTCTTCAATTCGCTCCTTGTTGTGCCGGGAACGGTAATGCACCATTTTTGCTTGATCGGTGACGCAAACGGATTTGTATCGGTGATCCTTCTCGCTTTCCTGTTTGATCACAAACCCTTTCTGTTCCAGACGCTTCAGAATGCCTGTCACAGTCGGGTTGGAAAGATGCATTTCCCGTTCAATATCCACCTGGTTGATCTCAACACCGCGTGATTGGGCAAAATTGACATACTGCAGCACATCTGTCTGAACTGCTGTCAGTCCATATTCTGCCAGGTAACGGTTGCGTTCCTTCTCAATTGCAAGATTGATGCTTTTCGTGAGAAGTCCGACTTTTTCCGCCTGGGTCATTGTCTGATATCCGGAAACCTGATTCATCGCAATTCCTCCACAATCTCCAGCGAATAAACACATTGTCCATTTAAGTATTGATTATTATACATTCAAACCGAAAAAAACGCAATCAACAAAAACACATTAATCCACATTCTGTCTTTCGTTCGGAAGAATTGCGGCAAATGTCAGCTACATAAGGAACACGCAGGATATTCCTTCCCACTTGTCTATCCGCAAAATAACGGAATACAGCGCCGCATCAACTGCTGAAACTCCCGCATGTATTGTCGAACTGACCGTCCGGCAAATCAACGCAGAGAAAGCCCGCAGAATGCGGGTGTGCAAAGTGTTTGCGTGCTGTCTGCTTCCATTTTTCTTGAAAAAATGCTGAAACCCTGATTGAGACAACGAGATCAGAATCCACAAATTGTCCATCTGAATCTTCATATTCTCTGTTGCATGGATTTACCGCATCATCTATACTGATACTATCTATAATTGTAGAAAGGATGAACACCATGCAAGAATTACGTGTCGCAATCATTGGTACTGGCACGATTTCCAACCGCCACATGAAGGTGTGGGGAAATATCCCTCAGGTGAAGGTCGTCGCCGCTGCCGAAATCAATGAGCCCAAGCTGAAGGCATGGGGCGAGCGCTATCATTTCAACGAGAAGGATCTCTACACTGATTTCCGTGAGATGCTGAAGCGCGATGACATTGACGCTGTGGATGTTTGCGTGCATAACAATCTGCACACTCCCGTGTCTATGTATGTCATGAAAGCAGGATATCCCTGCTACTCCGAGAAGCCCATGAGCGCCAGCTACTTCGACTCCAAGCTCCTGTATGACTGTGCGAAGGCCACCGGTCAGAAGCTGGCTATCCAGATCAGCTCCCTGTACTCTGCACAGACCTACATCGCAAAGCAGGTTCTGAATGCCGGTAAACTGGGCAATGTCTACCATGCCCGTATGGCAACTGCCTCCCATCGCCGCAGAAATGCAGTGGACCGCGCCGCTCTGTTCTCCTCTCCCGACTTCCGTGATGCTTACATGGCGGGTCATGGACAGATTGTCGATCTGGGTATTTATCACTTCGGCCAGATGCTTTATCTTCTGGGCCTGCCTGAACTGGACAGTGTTCTGGGCAAGCTGCACCAGGGTGTTGAAATGCCCAATGAGGAGTGGGCAAAGAGCCATCCCATGACTGTTGAGGATATGGGCGTCGGTTTTGCAACCTTTAAGAACGGCCTGTCTCTGGAACTTCAGGAGGCATCTGCCGTAAACAAAGACGATCACATGGATCATCACATTCTGGGCTCCAAGGGCGGTCTGTACTGGGGCATGACCGACGACTTCGGCGGCGACTGGTCCATGGGCGGCGGCGGTGGCCCGATGGGCGGCGGCGGACTGCCCGGTCCTCTGCAGCCTCAGCTGTACTATCGCGGCCAGGACGAGTTCGGCTACGATGTTACGATTGACTACCACGCTTATGAGAATCAGCAGGATCTGAAAACCTACAAGCCCGAGATGATGCAGTGGTTCGATAATCAGCTTCACTGGTACAATTACCTGACCGGCAAGCTGACCGACGAAACCAGATACAATACGCCTCTCATCGGTCTGAACGTCAGCCTTCTCACCGACGGCCTGGTCCTCTCTGCTGAGATGGGCCGTGCTGTCACTGCGGACGAAATCAAAGTAAACTCCAAGTCTCTCGCCATCTGGAAGCAGGAGACTCCGTGGGGTGTCTTCGATTACGACGCGAGCCTGTAAGCTTTCCTAGTCTCCTGGCACCCTGGCAGCCCGCCGGGGTGCCTTTTTCATACCACCTGCGTTTTGTTTAGCTTCTCTCTTTTTCTTGCGCCATCATGAACGCCGATCTGTATTCTATTCATGCTAAGCATAGTTGATATATTTCCATTTTTATAGACATTTTTCGGACAGATACAGTGAATAAAGCATGCGAATATTTCTCGTATCATTCCACTTTGCATCATTCAATTCTGCGAATTCTCCATGTTATCTTCATTTTATCCATCACAATCATCGTTTTGTCCATTGTGCCGTTTTCTGCTGTAGGATATTGTAAATGAAAGGTAAATGGAACGCAAACCGCAATGGGAGGCATTGGAATGAAAATCACAACTCTGAACGGGCCGAAGGGTATGTACTTTCAGCCGGAAGAGATTCACGATCATTGTGAAATCCTTCTTCGCAAAGAGGGCAGCGGCATCCTGACCATCGAGGGACAGGAAACTGTTGTCAGTGCCGGAAGTATCGCGTACATTCCCGCTGGCGTCCGTCATTCTGATCAGGCGCTTGAACCCTCCCGTAACGGGCACCTGACATTCGCTCCTGTTTCCAGTCTTCCATCTTCCTTCCGGCTCCTCCACGATGAGGATCATCGGTTTGAGCAGGTATTCGATCTGGCTGCCGACGCAATGCTTCAGGCTGGTTTGAACAGTCATTATCTCCAATCGGACAACGCTTCTCCCGAAGGCAGAAACCACCTGGCTTTTGCCTACTCACTGGGAGATACCCTGTTTCTTCTTCTGCAAAACTGGTGTGACACGCTTCAGCCGGAAGCCAACAGTGCAGTTGAAACGATCGATCGGCAGATCCGCCTTCGCTTTGCGGAGGCTGACTTTGATCTGACTGCAGAGATCGCCAGAACCGGATACTCGGTCGGCTATTTCCGTTCCATTTTCCGTGATCAGATCGGCCGTCCTCCACAGGCGCAGCTGAATCACATCCGAGTCGAATACGCCAAAAGCCAGATGCAGATTTATCAGGATGCAGTCCCCATCAAAATCATCAGCGCGAATGCCGGTTTTGTGGATCCCTATTACTTTTCCCGGCTGTTCAAACAGATGGTCGGTGTATCCCCCAGGGAATATCTCGCATCTCTTCACTAGCTTTCATTGCATGGACCTAAACAAGCTGGCTGCTCTCTCTTCTATGAGCTCCGCTCTTTCCGTTTTATGTTAACTTATCATTTCTGTCTTTGGTGTTCATTGATTTGACCTGACAAAAAGAAGAATGCAGCCTGGTTTTCGGCTGCATTCTTCTTATTCACCCGCTTAGTATCACTGCGTCAGTTTTTTAATCCAGCGATATCGATTGCAGTGGATGCTCGCTGCACCGCATTTGAATACCTGATCCGCATTCAGGCAGATTACCACAGCAACCGGCGGCCAGTGAAACACAAAAGCCGCAAGCGCGGATACCGGCAGGACAATACCCCAGATGCTGATCAGATCGTTAATCAGAACAAATCGGGTATCTCCGCCGCCGCGGATAATGCCGGTCTGGGTCGGCATCTGGTAAGACATACCAAAGCCGGTCACGCAGAAGACAAGAAGGAAGGAATTTGCCAGCGCACGAGTCTCATCCGACAGGCGGTACAGGCTCAGGACAGGACCGCGCAGGAAGAACAGGCCAGCGGAGATCACTGCGCCGATACACAAAAACAGCACCTGAAGCGTCCTGGAATACTCCTTGATTTTCGGTAATCCCGCACCAGAGCCAATGGTCTTTCCGATCAGGATACTCGCAGCGGAAGCAGCTCCCACAGAGCCAACCTTAAGGGTAAGGTAAAGCGTAGAAGCCATGGAATTGGCCGCGATTGCATTGGCTGTCATATGCCCCAGGATGACTGTCTGAAGTGCATTGGATGCGCCCCAAAGCCCCGCAGTGGCAATTGCGGGAAGTCCCACCTTGATATAGGTTTTTGCCAGTTCCCGGTTCCAGCCCAGCAGATCACGAAGCCGGAGTTTCAGTCTTTGATCCCAGAACACAAGATAGAAAACAACGATTACCAATTCCACGCAGCGCGCGGTCAGTGTTCCAATTGCTGCGCCGACAACGCCCAGTTCTGGAGCTCCGAAGTGTCCGGAGATCAGCGTATAATTGATGGAACAGTTTAGAATCAGTGTACTCAGAGAAATCAAAAGCGCAATCCGGACCGTCTCCACGCTGCGGAGCGTTGCAAGGAGTGCGGTTGTCAGGGCAAATACCGGATATGTAAAGCGGACAATCTTCAGATAGCGAACACCTTCCGCAACAATGGTCTCGTCGTTGGTAAAAATCCGAAGTGTTCCTTCCGGAAAGAAACTGACAAGTGTAAACAGGACCACCGCGATTCCGAGTGCGATCTTCGTGCCGATGGCGGAAATCTGGCGGATAGGTTCGAGTCGCTTTTGTCCCCAGTACTGGCTGGCCACGACAACAATCACATCTCCGACTCCGTTGACAACCTGCTGAAGGATAAACTGAATCTGATTCACCGCCGCAACACCGGAAAGTGAGATCTCGGAGTAACCGCCGATCATCACATTGTCCGCCAGGTTGACGGAGAGCACAATGATATTCTGAAGGACCAGCGTACCGCACAGGATAAAAAAAGATTTATAGAAAGATCTGTCTTTCGTCACGTTCATCACCCCAAAAGCAGGCGAAATAATCCGCTCCATATCATAGCGCCGGATCCAGAAAAAGTCAACGAACAGCATTTGCTTTACCCGCTTTTTCAGTATTTCATGTGAATCTACGCATTTTTTTCGAAGCGCTTGAAAACAGGTTTGAATTGGGATAAGATGACAAAAAGTGTCCCGCATTCCGCATAATACCGGATTTCAAAAGGGACTGGAGGGAGTATCACATGTTCCAGGTATTCAGCCGCGATCTGGTGCAGCTCACACCGCTTCTGCTGCAGCTTGCCGGATTGACCTTTGCCGTTCTGATCGATCCATACATTCAAAAAGCGCACAGACGGAATATGCTCCTGATTATTTTCGTAATGCTGACTCTGATTGCACAGAACGCACTGGACTATTATTTTACGGATTATGAGTTTCTCCGCCTTGCCAGAACGATTGTGGCTGTTTACGGATACAGCTTCCGTCCGCTGGTCATTGTGCTGTTTTTCCGCTGCACCACCGGCAAACGGGTACATTCTTCAGCCTGGGTTCTTTTGGGAATCAACGCAGCCGTTCATCTTACTGCCTTCTTTTCCGACATCTGTTTTTCTTTTTATTCCGATGGTACCTTTGTTCGAGGCCCGCTTGGTTTCACATCGCACATTGTCAGCGGAATTCTGCTCGTCCAGCTGGCGTACCGCAGCATTCAGGAACACCACCGAATCCGTCGATCCATCGCATGGATGCCACTGTTCTGCATTGTGTTAATTGTCGCCGGCATCATCGCTGATACCTTCATGCCAGTCTTCTATGACAGAAGCGTCAATGCATTGACCATGTCCACAGTTACCTGCTGCGTGTTTTACTACATCTGGCTTCACCTTCTTTTTGTTCTGAACCATGAGCAAGCATTGATTGAAGAACAGCACATCCAGATTATGATTTCCCAGATTCAGCCTCATTTTCTCTTTAATACACTTTCAACCATTCAGGCGCTCTGCCGGACCGACCCCGAACAGGCAGCGCAGGTCACGGAGAAGTTCGGCACTTATCTGCGGCAGAACATCAGTTCCTTGAATCAGCCAAACCTGATTCCTCTGGAGAAAGAACTTCAGCACACCAAAGCCTACGCGGAAATTGAAATGATCCGCTTCCCAAACATTCAGGTGGAATATGACATTCAGGACAGTGACTTTTCACTCCCCGCTCTGACGATTCAGCCCATGGTTGAAAACGCCATCCGCCACGGCGTACGCAGCAAAGAAGAAGGCATTGTACGCGTCTCAACACGTAAAACGGATCTCTGGCATGAGATTCTCATTTCAGACAACGGCGTCGGTTTTGACACCAGTCTTCCTATTCCCGCCACAAAAGATGCCCATATTGGTCTGCGTAATGTCCGGGAACGGATTAAAACTCTCTGCGGCGGATCGGTTGCAATCAGCAGTCGCCCGAACGAGGGCACTGACATTACCATTCGAATTCCGCTTGCAAAAGATCTGACCCGTCAAACGACTGGCGGCACTGCTCCTGAAAGGAGTGAGGCGTAATGACCATTCTATGTGTGGATGACGAACAGCTTGTTCTTGATCATACACTTTCGCTCTGCCGAGAACTACCGCAGAAGCTGGATGCCGTCGGCTTTCTATCCGCTGAGGAAGCGCTTGTCTGGCTGGAGAACCACAAACCGGACCTTGCTCTGTTGGATCTCAATCTGCCAAAAATGGACGGGCTTCTGCTCGCGTCGAAACTGAAAGAACACGATCCTGACACCCGGGTCATTTTTATGACAGGTTATTCCCGATTTGTTGCACAATCCTCTCAGGTCCATGTTCCCGGTTATCTGCTCAAGCCAGTTGGATCCTCCCAACTGGAAGAGGCGATTGATTCCACACTCTCCCATACAGGTCAGGAGAATCTACCATGTGCACATCTTTATTTCCGTACCTTCGGCTCGTTCGATTTATTAAAGGATGGTGTACCGGTATCGTTTCCCAGCGTACAGTCAAAAGAACTTTTAGCCCTTCTGATCCACCGGCTGGGCGGAAGCATATCCTACGCCGAAGCATTCCGTTTTCTCTTCCACACGGCCAATTACAGCGGACTGCTGCAGCATATACAACTGCGCAAGGTAATCCACAGCCTGCGCGCTGTTCTGAAAAGCTGCGGTGCCGGGAAGGCGCTTGAAGCTCCTGGCAACACACTCCGTATTCGGCCCTCTGATCTTTCCTGTGATCTGTTCCGATTTGTGGAGGGTGACGTTGCTGCAGTGAACTGCTATCGCGGCATCTATATGGCGCCTTATCCCTGGGCGCATTTCGCGGAAGCATACGAGTACCGCAGAACAGGGATGGTTCGTTCTCCGCTGCGTGCTTCTTTGTAAGTGCCGCCACTCGCGCATATCCCTGCCTCTGTCGGATGCATCGCAACCATAAAAAAGTACCCTGAAGTCCATTGATGTCAATGGACTTCAGGGTACTTTTTCCGGTTAACTTCATTGTTTATTGCCGCAGAACCTGTGCCGCCAGTAGAAGCAAAGGTTGTTTCCCTTATGGCTGTTTTTTTCTCTCCCAGTCTGGAATTTTCGCTGCTTTTTCATACAGGCTCCTGTAGCTGGCATAGCGGGAAGGCTCAATCTCTCCCTGCTCCAACGCGGATCGCACAGCGCAGCCGGGCTCCTTTAAATGCGCACAGTCATGGAACTGGCACCTGCCAAGGTACGGCGCGAAATCCGGAAAAGCATACTGCAGATTTTCCCGAAGTATGATTTCCATTTCGTCGGTATCAAACGCGGAAAAGCCGGGTGTATCGGCGCAGAGCGTGTCATCGCCCAGATCCAGCAGTTCCACATGTCTGGTTGTATGCCGTCCTCTTCCAAGTTTTTCCGAAACCTCGCCGATCGGCAGCGCCAGTTCCGGGCGCAGGGCATTGAGGACGCTGGATTTTCCAACGCCGGAGTTTCCCGTCAGCGCGCAGGTCTTGCCGCTGATGGCGCTCCGAAGTTCCTCAATTCCCTCTCCGGTTTCAGCACTGGTCCGAATGACCCGGAACCCCGCGTGGCGGTAAATTGCACTCAGGCGGTCTTCCGATTCCAGATCCACCTTGTTGACACAGATCAGGACATCCACATTCTGATCTCCGGCAATTGCGGTTACGCGGTCTATGAGATACGGCTCTGTCACCGGGATCACATTTGCACAGAAAATGACCAGCAAATCCAGATTGGCGACTGGCGGACGCACAAATGCGTTTTTGCGCGGCAAAATCTCCGCAACCATCTGATTCTCAATCCGCACCCGATCCCCTGTCAGGGGGCTTAAGCTGCCCTGCCGCAGCTTACCGCGGATCTTGCAGGTCACAATGCCACTGTCCGTCTGGACATAGCAGAATCCGCTGAGTGCTTTACGAACAATTCCTTCTGTCATATCTTCATTCCGGGAACGTAATGCTTTCATGGAAGCATCGCTGACTGTTGACAAGCACATCGAAGGTCATGGTTCCGGTTCCGTATACTCTGATACTAACGTAGTCATCAGACAGGTCCGCAACGAAGCTTTCTCCGTACTGCATTCCGTCACAGAGAACACTCACCATTACTGTTCCAACGCCTTTGGGAAGTGCAGCTTCTATCACCCGGCTGGTATATACACCGGGTTTGGGATTACCCTGATCCACAAAGAGGCCGGATTCCTCACTATGATCAGGCTGTGTCTGCTCGCCCGGATTGGTGTTTTCATTTTCCTCGTTTTCGTCGTTCTTATCTTTTTCGTTCTCTTCGTTCTTCTCAGTCTCCTCATCCGGTCCTTTGGAAACTGTCAGATTGATCACTGTATCCGGCTTGACCTGAGAGGATTCCGCGCCTGACTGGGCGATGACCGTATTCATCGGCTCCTCACTTGCCTTGAGTGTTACGGTTCCGCGCTGAAGGCCCGCTTTATCAATTGCCAGCAGTGCGTCTTCAATATCCATTCCAACCAGCCTAGGAACCGTCACCATTTCCACCGCCACGCCGGAGGAGACATAAAGGATTACCTCTTCTCCCCTGTGCAGCGCTTCCCCATAGACCGGTCTGGAGCGAATGACCTGACCGGTCGGTATCACGCTGCTGTTCTCCCGTTCGACGGTCACTTTCAGCTCAAACTCCATAGCCTCCAGCGTCTGCTCTGCTGTTGACTGATTCATATCCGTCACACGGGGCATGAATTTTTCCTGGTCTCCCTGACTGACCGTGATCTGGATGGTAGACCCCTCCTTCACGGTTTTTTTCGCCGCAGGATTCTGGGAAATGACATAACCGTAGGGAACACTCTCAGAGTATACCCATTTATCAACAGTAACCCGGAACTTCTCATACTCCTCGTCCAGATTCTCATAATACTGTCCGACCAGATTCGGGGCGGAAACCTCCTCCGTATCCGAGAACAGGTCCTTCAGAATATAGCTGTAGAGGAAATAGGCAATGCCCACAAATGCAAGTATGATGAAGGACGTCACCAGAATAATGCCCACTTTGGAGCTTTCTCTCCCCGGCTGTTCCGGTTCGGGTTCTCTGGTCTCTTCCGTCGCGGCAGGCAGTTCTTCTGCCGCCGTATGGGTGTATGGGAACAAAATTTTCTGATCCTGCCGGAACGCCTCCAGATCCTCCAGGATCTGTGTTGCAGACTCATAGCGTTCCTCCGTCTTCACACTCATGGCGTGCATGACAATCTGCTCCAGTCCCTCCGGGATTTCCGGCTGGATTTCTCTTGGCTTCAGGCACTTTCCGCCGATGTGGGCAATCGCGATGGAAACCGCACTGTCCCCGTCGTATGGCAGCCTGCCAGTCAGCATTTCATAGAAGACAACCCCGAGAGAGTACAGATCGGTTTTCTGGTCCACTTTCCCGCCCTTGGCCTGTTCCGGAGAGATATAATGAACCGACCCAAGGGTTTCCCTGGTCACCGTATTCTGGGAATCGAGCATACGGGCGATACCGAAGTCGGCCACCTTAATGCTTCCGTCCTTGAGAACCATGATATTCTGAGGCTTGATGTCCCGATGAATAATATTCCGGCTGTGCGCATGTTCCAGTGCGCTGGCAATCTGCATGCCGAAATGCAGAGCTTCCTGCCAGGAGAGCTGGCCGCGCTGATGCATGTAATCTTTCAGTGTTATGCCGTCGATAAGTTCCATAACGATATAATCCAGATCTCCGGAACTGGATACATCGTAGACACTGACAATATTTGGATGGGAAAGCATGGCAACTGCCTGGGATTCCGTCAGGAACCGCCGGTGCAGTTCCGCGTCCCGTCCAATGTCCTGTTTCAGTATTTTTACCGCGACCAGCCTGTTCAGGCGGTGACACATTGCCTTGTATACGACAGCCATGCCGCCGCTGCCGATCACTTCCAGCAGTTCATAGCGGTCATCAAGGATTTTACCCAGATATGGATCCATTGCCCTGCTCTCCTCCTTTCTGTAACAGTTTCATCAGTCGCACACCAGTACGGCCGTCACGTTGTCCGGCGCGCCGCGATTCATCGCGATTTCCAGCAGCCTGCGGCAGCAGGTTTCCGGGTTCCCGCCGTGAACCATTTCAAAAAGCAGTTCCTGATCTCCCAGCAGATTGCTCAGGCCGTCAGAGCACAGCAGATACTGATCCGACGCGGATCTGCGGCTCTCAAAAACATCGCATTCCACTTCCGGATCCGTTCCCACTGCGCGGGTAATCATGTTTTTGCCTGGATAATGCTTCGCCTGCTCGCTGGATAGTTCGCCGCGCTGTACCATCCATTCCACAACAGAGTGGTCCTTTGTCATCATGCGGATTCCGTTCTCGTCTGCCGCATAGATTCTGCTGTCGCCCACATTGACCGCATATACGTCTCTGCCGCGAACACACAGTGCAGTCAGGGTTGTTCCCATTCCGCTGCAGGTAAGGTCTGACTGCGCCCGCTCGTATACCGCACGGTTTGCCTCCTCCACTGCGGCGCGCATGACGTCTTTTATGTCAGCGCCGGCGTGAAGTTTCTCTTCACAGCAGGCCATAAAAACACTGCATGCGATATCACTGGCAGTCGCTCCGGCGGCAGCGCCGCCCATGCCGTCGCAGACGACGGCAAGAAGCAGGTCGGATTTGATCAGGATCCGGTAGCTGTCCTGGTTTTCCGGTCGGACCGCACCGCGGTCTGTCAGGCCAAACGCACGCATGTTGATTCCCTCCTCAGTTTGTTTCCAGTATCTGCTTTCTTCGGAGCTGTCCGCAGGACGCATCAATATCCCCGCCGAGGCTCCTCCGTACCGTTGCAGTCACACCGCGCTTCTCCAGTTCCCTCTGGAACGCAGCAATCCGGTCTCTCCCGCTGGGCTTCAGCGGAGATTCCTCTACATTGTTCAGCGGAATCAGGTTGACGTGCGCCGCCATTCCTTTCAGCCTGGAAGCCAGTTCCGCGGCATTTTCCGCCGAATCATTGACATCCCGGATCATGGCGTATTCAAAGCTGATCCGTCTGCCCGTAATCCGGAAATAATCCCGGCATGCTTCCAGCAGAGCTGCAATGTCATAAGCACGGTTGACAGGCATAATTCCGCTTCGGATTTCATCATTGGGCGCATGCAGGGAGATGGAAAGCGTCAGTTGAAGATTTTCCTCCGCCAGTTTCCAGATTCCCGGTACAACGCCGCAGGTGGAAAGGCTGATGTGGCGCATGGAGAGATTCAGTCCTTCTGAGCTGGTAACCAGCCGGATAAATTTCAGAACATTGTCGTAGTTGTCCAGCGGTTCTCCGATCCCCATGAGTACAATATGAGAAACCGGCTCGCCTGAATCGAGTCCTGTGAAAAGTACCTGATCCAGTATCTCGGAGGGCTCCAGGGATCGCACCAGGCCTCCCAGCGTGGACGCACAGAATTTACAGCCCATCCGGCAGCCGACCTGCGATGAGACGCAGACGGAATTGCCGTAGCGATAGCGCATGAGGACTGTCTCAACACAGTTTCCGTCCCCCAGACGCCACAGGTATTTGATTGTGCCGTCTTTTGCCGAAATCTGACGTCGTTCCACTGCAGGAACCGTCAGGGTGTAGATCTCGGAAAGTCTGGCACGGAGATCCTTCGGCAGATTGGTCATCTCATCGAAGGATCGAATGCCCCTGTGCAGCCATGTGTACACCTGTCCTGCCCGGAACGAGGGCTCTCCCAGTTCCGAGAATGCCTCCTTCAGTTCCGGAAGAAGCATGGATTTGATATCCTGTTTCATGTATCTTTCCTCATTCGGCAGATGAAAAAGCCGTCAGTTCCGTGCCGCTGCGGCCACAGCGTAAGCATGCCATCGCTGGTTCCGCCCAGTTCCTCCGGAACCAGAAAGCGCTCCAGATGGAAATCCTTCCGGCTTTCCAGAAAAGCGCGGATAATCTCTTCATTTTCTCTGCGGAGCACCGTGCAGGTGGAGTAAAGAAGCACGCCTCCGGGTCGGACATGTTCCGCCTGCGCACAAAGGATCTTCATCTGCACCTCCGGAAGCCACGCCAGAGATGCGACATCCTTATAGCGGATATCCGGCTTTTTGCGGATCACGCCCAGCCCGGAACATGGCACGTCCGCGATGACACAGTCGAATGCGCCGGCCCATGCTTCGCAGACTTTCGATGCATCCTGTACCTGTGCACGAATGCTCTGCAGGCCAAGCCGTTCCGCACCAGCCTCAATCAGGCGGATCTTATGGGGATGCAGATCGCAGCTGATTATACTTCCCTGATCTTCCATCTGCATGGCCGCTGCAAAGCTTTTGCCGCCGGGTGCGGCACAGCAGTCGAGCACACGCATCCCCGGCTCTACGCCGGCGGACAGCGCTGCCAGATGAGCCGCTGCATCCTGCACAAAGATTTTGCCCTCCCGGAACAGGCTGAGCTGCTCCACGCTTCCGGCGCCGGAGAGATAACAGCAGCCTTTCAGCCAGGGATGCGGCTGAACAGAAGCGCCGAGCGCTTCCAGCGCAGGCTGGAGCTCTTCCGCCGCCATGCGCAGGGGATTGACCTGCACGCAGGTTGGAAGGCTCTCATTATCCATGGCCAGGAATGCCGGAAGCTCCTCCGGCGGCAATTCCCCGGCAAGCAGGTCCACCAGCGCCTGGGGATGGGAATAACGCACCGCATCGGATGGAGGTTCAGGAAGCTTTGGTGCCCTAGTCACAGCGCGCAGCAGACCGTTTACCAGTCCGGCAGCGCCGGCATTGACGTATTTTTTCGCCAGATTTACGGATTCGTTGACCGCAGCGGACGCGGGGATCCGGTCCATCATGGTCAGCTGGTAAACTCCCAGGCGCAGAATGTCCTCCGTCTGCGGCTGCAGTCTGCTCCTGGCAGTCGTAAGAAACGATTCAATATAGAAATCCAGCAGCATCCGGTTCTGCAGGACGCCGTAGCACAGTCTGGTTGCAAGCGCCGCATCTGCTGTGGAGAGTCTTCCCTTTGCGATCTCCTCTTTCAAAGCACCATCGGACCAGGCACCCTGCCTGCGGCAGGCGATCAGGGCGTTCAGTGCCGCCTCTCTCGCCGTCATGGGAGCGTAATGGGATGGCCGCGGAAATAATCCGGCGCGTTCATCCGCTTGCCGCCTTCCGCCTGAAGCTGGGTAATGCGCAGCGCACCGTCTCCGCAGGCGATGACTAGTCCGCGTTTATCCAGCGCGACGGGCGTGCCTGGTACAGCGTCTCCAGACAGTTCCGCCGGTTCCGCCCCAAAGATTTTGAAGCGTTTCCCATCCAGCTCGCAGCTGGCAACCGGCCAGGGAATCAGCCCGCGGATCTGATCCAGAATCTGTCTTCTGGTTTTGGTCCAGTCAATGGGGCTCTGTTCTTTCGTGAGCATCGGCGCATAACTTGCCTGTTCCGGATCCTGCGGCGTTCTGTGAATAATTCCAGCAGCAATGTCCGCCACCGTTTTGCTCAGGAGCTCCGCACCGAGTTCCGCAAGTCTTGCGGTCAGTTCTTCCGAAGTCTCTGCGGGATCGATCGGGGTGCGGACAATCTCAATGATATCCCCCGCATCCATTTCCTTTGCCATGTACATGGCAGTCACGCCGGTCTCTTCCAGACCGTTCAGGATGGCCCATTGAATGGGGCCGGCGCCGCGGAGCGCAGGAAGAATGCTTGCATGGATATTCACGCATCCGAGCGTTGGAATGTCCAGCACACGCTGAGGCAGAATCTTTCCGTAGGCAACACAGGCAATCAGATCCGGTGCCAGACTGCGCAGCTCCTCCACCACGGCATCCTCCCGGAAGGTTTCCGGCTGAATCACGTGAAGGCCGTATTCCAGAGCGGCTTCTTTCACCTCGGAGGGAAGCATTTTCATTCCCCGGTTCTTCGGGGTGTCTGGTTTGGTATAGACGGCGACAATCTCATGACCGTCCTCCTGCAGCCGCCGCAGGCAGACCGCGGCAATGGCAGGCGTTCCCATGAACACAAGCCTCACGCCTGTTCCTCCTCTTCTTCCTCTTCTGACTGGCGGAGTTCCTCCAGTTCCTCAGGCGTAAGCATCCGGTAGGCGCGGCTGCGGTAGAGGATGCCGTCCAGATGCTCAATCTCATGGCAGAAGCAGCGTGCAGTCAGGCCCTCTCCTTCCGTTTCATACCAGTTGCCATCCCGATCCTGGGCACGGACCTTGACATGCATTGGCCGCTTCACCAGGCCGTACTGTCCGGGGATGCTCAGACAGCCTTCCAGGCCATCCTGCTCCCCGTCCTGTTCCAGAATCTCCGGATTGATCAGTTCCAGCACCGTCTCCCCGTTATCCACCAGCACCGCCCTGCGCAGCACACCTACCTGAGGTGCGGCAAGGCCAACGCCTTCGGCCTGGGCAAGCGTCTCATGCATGTCGTCAAGCAGTTCATGCAGTCTTGCGTCAAATTTCTCCACTTTCCGGGAGACCTTGTTAAGGCTGGGCTCCCCCTCTGTCAGGATTGTTCTAAGTGCCATGGATATTGCTCCTCTCATCAGTCATATGGATTCAGGTCTGCATATACGGTGATCTCCCGGTTCTTGCGGTCTGCGGAGAAATCACGCAGCATTCCTGAAATCAGCTGCCGCGCAAGGCGGCTACCAGGTACATTCAGGGTCAGTTGGTAGCGGTATAGATTGTTTACCCGCAGGATTGCGGCAGGTGCCGGACCCAGAATCTGCATCTGCACCGCTTCATAGGGCGGCTGCCCCAAAGCGGAGATCAGATTCTTCCGGAAAGTTTCCGCCCCGGCAGAAACGGTCTTCTCTTCCATTCCGGCAAAAGAGATGCAGATCAGGTCCGCAAAAGGCGGACAGCGCCGCAGCTCACGCAGGCGGATCTCCAGATCGAAGAACGCTTCGTAATCCTGCTCCGCGGCGAGGCGGATCACAGTGCTCTGGGGAGTCATGGTCTGCACAATCGCCAGGCCGGCGTCCGCTCCTCTTCCAGAACGGCCGACCACCTGGGTCAGCATGGAAAAGCATGTTTCCGAAGCGCGGAAGGATCCCAGGTACAGGCTGGTATCGGCGTCCAGAACCCCGACCAGGGTAACATTTTCAAAATTCAGTCCCTTTGCGACCATCTGGGTGCCGATCAGGATCGGAATCTTCTCCCTCTGGAACCGGCTCAGAATCGCCTCATGGGAATTGGTTGCGCTGATAGTGTCGGCGTCCATCCGCTCCGTCCGAATGCCGGGAAGAAGCTGTTCCAGCTCCATCTCCACGCTCTGCGTACCGGTTCCCACCATCTTATACGCGCCGCCGCATTTCGGGCATCGCATGGGAAGCGGTTCGGAGTGCCCGCAATAATGGCACATCAGGCGCCCGTTCGCCGCGTGATAGGTCAGATGGACGCTGCATCGCGGACATTCGGGAACATCCCCGCATTCCACGCACATTACCATACGGCTTGCCCCGCGTCGGTTGAGAAACAGGATCGCCTGGTGGCCCCCGTCCACGCATCTGCGAAGCTCGGAAAGCAGTTTTGCGCTGATCGCGCCAGCGTTCCCGTTTTTCAGTTCCTCCTTCATATCCACGATCTGGACAGGCGGCAGACTGCGGCCGTTGTAGCGTCCGGAAAGGGTTAGAAGGGTATACGCACCGGTTTTTGCCCGGTACATGCTCTCCACGCTGGGCGTTGCCGAGCCAAGAAGAACCAGTGCTCCGGATTGTCTTCCGCGATACTGGGCGACTTCCCGGGCGTGGTAGCGCGGTGAGTTTTCGGATTTATAGGAATGCTCCTGTTCTTCATCCACAATAATCAGGCCGAGATCCTCCGCGGGGGCAAAAACTGCCGAACGGGTCCCGATGATTACCTTTGCCAGTCCGTCCCGGATGCGCTTCCATTCATCATAGCGCTCACCAATCCGAAGAGAGGAATGAAGCACTGCGACCTCATCCCCGAAGCGAGCGGAAACGGTGGAGAGGAGCTGCGGTGTAAGTGCGATTTCCGGAACCAGCAGCATGGCACGTTTGCCCTCCGCCAGAACCTGCTCCATCAGGCGAAGGTAGACCATGGTTTTCCCGCTTCCGGTCACGCCGTACAGCAGAGCGCAGCCTGGTTCGGCCAAATGCATCTGTTCGCAGAGTGCGTCATACGCCCTGCGCTGTTCCGGAGAGAGCACAATCGGCGCCGCCTGTGCAGGATCCGGATGATAATCCGGTCTGCGGAAAGCTTCTTCCTGGCGGAAAGATAGAAAGCCAAGCTCTTCCAGCCGCTTCAGGGTTGAACTGCCCGCACCGGTATAATAGCAGAGTTCCTTTACGCTGCAGGTTCCAAGGACAGCAAGCAGTTCCAGAACGGAAGCCTGAAGAGCTGCGCCGCGTCGTTTCTTTGCAGCATAGCTCAGAGCCTCCTCCACACTGACGCTGAGTTCGGCCAGGCTTTCCGTTTTGTCCTTTACACGGCGTTCCAGATCCATCTGCGTGGACAGATACTTCCGGCGTATCAGAATCCGGAGAGCTTCCTGCAGTTCCTGCCGCTGGTAGATCTTCAGAAGCTGGCTGTCCGATGCGCTGCCCCCCAGATCCAGTATGGATTGGAGAACTGCAGCAGCGGAGGGGGCCGTACTGAGCCTGTCCATCACATTCTCCGGCAAGTCATCTGTTATCTGGTAGTTTCCCTCGCGGGCAAACCACAGGCCTGCCGGCAGCATGGCACGCATAGCATCGTAAAAGGTGCAAAACGAGCGTTCCCGGACAAAGGCGGCCAGGCGCAGCATGTTTTCGCTCAGCACAGGCTCTTCATCCAGGATTCGCTCAATTGCTTTCAGATTTTCGGTTGGTCCTTCCCCGACTGTCAGGATCATTCCTTCCGTCTGCCGGTTTCCGCGTCCAAAAGGAACCATGACCCGTTTCCCGGGGCGAATCTGGTCTGCGAGAGATTCTGGCACCGCATAACTGTACGGTTTATCCAGGACATAGAGTGCCGAGGACACCGCGATTTGACAGATCATGGCGTGCCTCCTCTCTTTCTTCTCGCGCTTACTTCAGATAGTCTTCCTTCACCTTTGCCATCAGTTCGCCGTCAGCAACCTCCTGAATGGCAAGTGTAACCGGCTTTTCCGTCAGCGGAGTCTGATTCTCTTCCGCTTCGATTGAGATCTGACGGGCTCTGTGTGCGACAACGTTCACAAGAAGATAGCGGCTGTCGACATTTTTCAAAAGTTTAGATACGGGCGGGTACAGCATGGTTTAGTCCTCCTTCAGCAGGTCGAGCTGCCGCTCGGCTCTGCACTTTTCAGCTTTCATAATGGATTCGATCCGGTCGGCGGTACGCTCCACCAGATCCGATACAACAATATAATCATAGGCGGGGGCCTGTGTATATTCCCACTTTGCCTTTTCCAGGCGGGACGCAATCTTATCCGGCGGTGTGTCGCCGCGGCCGGTCAGCCGCCGCTCCAGTTCCCCAAAAGAAGGGGCTGCAAGAAAAATCAGAATTGCTTCCGGGCGTTTTTCCTTCACCTGCATGGCTCCAACCGGCTCGATGTCAAGCAGGATATCCACGCCGGCATCCAGTGCCTCGTCCACGGGCGCAGCAGGCGTTCCGTAATAATTCCCCACATATTCCGCCCATTCCAGCAGTTCCCCGCCGTCGCGCAGTGTCTCAAAGCGGCTGCGGTCCATAAAGTAGTAACTCTTGCCCTCCGTCTCACCCGGACGCATTGGCCGGGTGGTAGCGGAGACGGAAAACTGAAGATTGGGCTGATGTTTCATCACTTCCGCAACGGCAGTTGATTTTCCAACGCCGGACGGGCCGGAGAGTACGATGAGAAGTCCTCTTTTCACGATTTCTCGTCCTCCTCTTCTCCTTTCTCCTGCATGCGTGCCGCGACTGTCTCGGGCAGTACAGCGGAAAGGATAATATGATCCGTATCCATAACGATCACTGCACGGGCGCGGCGTCCGTAGGTCGCATCAATAAGCATGCTTCTGTCACGCGCTTCCTGAATAATGCGCTTGATCGGCGCTGAGTTCGGACTGACAATTGCCAAAATACGCCCGGCGGAGACTACATTTCCAAAACCGATATTAATGAGTTTCATCTGATCCCCTCATTCGATATTCTGCGCCTGTTCCCGGATCTTCTCCAGCTCTGCCTTGATCTCAACCACAGTGCGTGCCTGTTCCAGGTCATTTCCCTTGGATCCGATGGTGTTTGCTTCCCGATTCAGTTCCTGCAGAAGGAAATCCAGTTTGCGTCCAATGGCGCCGCCGTCGCGGAGCATCTGTCCAAGCTGATCCAGATGGCTCTTCAGGCGGACGGTTTCCTCATCCACGGCGATCTTGTCCGCATAGATGGCGGCTTCCGTAAGAATTCTTGCCTCATCAATTGCGGTATTCTCCAGCACTTCTCGGATCTTGTTTTCAAGCCGGGTGCGGTATTCAGCAAGTGTCACCGGGGAGCGCTCCTCCACCCGTTCGGTCAGGGCAAGAATGGTTGCGGATCTCTTCTCCAGATCCGCCTGCAGTGCGGCGCCTTCCCTGGTCCGCATCTCGTTGAAGCGCTCCAGTGCCTGCGCGGTTACGCTCAGCAGGTCCGTCTTCATCTCATCCTCATCCTGCTCGCGGCTCTTGAGCGCGAACACGTCGGGAAGGGAGGCGAGTTTCATTACCGATATATCATCGATCACGCCGTAATCTTCGGAAACGGAACGAAGGGCATTCAGATAGGCCTCCAGTACCGGCCGGTTGAGGACTACTTCCTGGTCTGACTCCTCAGGAACGGAAACACTGACGTAGATGTCAACTTTTCCCCTGGAAATATAGCCCTTGACCTGCTGCTTCACTTCATCCTCGCAGAAGCTGTAGGCTCTGGGGAGACGGACGCCGCAGTCCAGATACCGGTTGTTGACGCTTTTGATCTCCACCGTAAATTCCCTGCCGTGGAGATTCTGCACTGCCCGGCCATAGCCGGTCATGCTTTTGATCATGGGAGATTCTTCCCCTTTCAGTCGAATTTGAAATGCTTCCCGATCCGCTCCTGATAAAAAGCGATCAGTCGGCTCAATGCCCAGTCAAAAACCGCAAATACCACGCCGCCGAGGAGAAAGACCAGCACAGTCAGTCCGAACGGCGGGGAGAACAGTTCTGCAAACAGTTCCCGCAGCCCGAAATAGAGGCCGAACAGGATCAGGTAAAACAGCAGGAACTTGCAGATCCATTCTGCCAACCGGCTGTGCATCTGCTCGAAAAGACTTTTGCAGACCGGATAATGCCCCATCAGGCAATAAAGTACGGCGACGTTTTTGCCTGGCAGTATGAGAAGTGCCAGGATGCCCGCCGCCGCCCAGGCAAGCAGCGCCCAGACACGGCCGCAGGAGAGCACAGCCGCTGCAATCAGCAGGCTGGCTGCCGCATACAGCCCCAGCTTCCCCCCCGGAGCAGCGGAAGCAAGGAACAGGATCCCCACCGTCACGGCTGCGATAGATGCGCAGAAGCTCAGCTTTCGCGTAGAGGGCTTCAGCAGCATGGGATCAGGTCACCGCCCATCATCTCGCAGCAGCAGTCCGCACAGAGGAGCGAACTGCAGACGGAACAGCCGTCCACATTGCCGCCTCCGTTGCCGCCCCGGTACATCCCAGAGCCGTTAATCACATTCAGCGCCTGATGGTATTCCAGATTGCCCGGTGCCATCTGACAGGCGATCTCATAGTTCCGTCTTGCCTCGTCCATCCAGCCTTTCCGGTAGGCAATGGACCCGGAGAGGAAATACCATTCCGCGTCTCTTGTTGCGATGGCATTGAGCTGATCCTCTGCGACCTGGATCTTGCCCAGATTGATGTTCTGACGTACCTGGGCATAGGCGGGAGACGAGCCGTAGCTGTTCTGGCTTCCGCCAAATCCGCTTCTGCCGTAGCTCCCGCTCTGGCCGGTGCTGCCGTAACTGCTGTTCGCGCTTTGGCCGTTCTTGGTCAGAATATCATACGCTTCGTTGATTTCCTGCATTTTCTCCTGTGCAAGATCCGCCAGCGGGTTGTCCGTATAGTTGTCCGGGTGGTACTTTCTTGCAAGTTCCCGGTAGGCACGCTTGATTTCTTCGTCCGAAGCGCCGGGTTTGACGCCCAGAACCTCATAGGGATCTCTCATTGCGTTCTCCTCATTTTCATAACGCTGCTCCGGAAGCTTCCGTCCGCCACGCTTTGGAGCACAGCGGGAAGCCCGAGACAGATAATGTTGTGCAGCAGCTCGTCCGAGCCCTTCAGGGGCAGAAGATCCAGCGCAGCTTCCGCCCGGTTCAGTGACTGGAAAATGCTTTGCTTCAAATATGCCAGATCTTCCGGAGAAAGCATACCGTTCCTGACATCAAAGCGGTAAAGAAGCGGGTTGAATCTGCCTTTTGCTGCGTCTTTTTTCAGATCCTCCAGCGCATCCACCAGATACAGATAGCGGCCCACATGGAGCAGGAGTTCTTTCGCCGGCCGCTGCAGTGACGGTTCCCGGAAGTAGTCCGAACAGGCGCACAGCATCTGCGCAAAAGCATCTGCATGCCGATCCATAACCGGATCCCGGCTCTGCTCCAGTTCCCAGATTCTGTTCATCTGCTCTGCCGTCTTTTCTGCCAGTTCCGGTGCGATCCGGTCTGCTTTCCGTTTTGCTCCGCGCAGAAGGACTTTGCCGAGGCCGGCGGCAAGCTTCCGGAATCCCCGCTCGTCGTGCAGAGCGTCCGACAGTTTTTCGTATGTGAAGATGACATTGGCGGCAGCGGTGAAGGTCATGGCATCGCTTTCCGGCGCGCATGCCCGGCAGCGCCACGGCCTGGCTGGACAGCGGCAGCGGGTTCTCTGTGCCTCCGGTTCCATTCCGGAGAGGATGAGGTACAGCAGCAGCAGATCATAGCTGACTGTAAAACGGGCAGCGAAGCCGAACCGCTTTCCCAGACTTCTGCAAAGCCCGCAGTAGTCCGCCTGAAACTGTTCCAGGGTCCGAACCTTCAGTTCTCCCCGAAGCGGCCGGACATATCCGAACATCAGCCGCTCTCCGCGGAATCAGGGCTTTCCCCGGATCCCGCTGCCTGCGATCCCTCTTCCCCGGTGTTTGCCTCGGAGCGGTCAACCAGACTGACAGAGATCGTCTTTTCCCCGATGATTCCCACATTGGGGAAGCCGTCGATATAGATGGTCACAGGCACTTCATAGGTGCCCGGCTTGTTGTAGTTCGTCAGATCTGCAACCGCGCGGACATTGTTGCTGCTGACCTGCTCCACATCTTCGGACGGTCCGCGGATGCTGACAAGGACCTGGCTGGTCAGGGGCTCTGTAATCAGGTCCTCGGATTCTCCGATAAACTCCACCGACCCGGCGCGGATTTTCTTGGTGCTCAGGCCGCGAAGTTCCACTGTCACGGTTGCCGTCTCCTCACCTGACACGTTCTTTGCCTGGTTCGGAATGATGATGGGGAATTCATAGGTGGCGACATCCTCGATTTCCGAGAGGTCGATATTCCCAAGCGGACTGTAGTTGAATCCGTCTACGACGGCCGCATCACCGGAAATCTTGATGGTAGACGGCTCAATGGTGACAAAGGCATTGGCTTCTGTCACGCCGCCCCCGTAAAGGAGATTGACATGCAGCGGCACCTCTTTCAGCTTGCTGACGGGGAGCGTCACCTGCACCTGATCCACACTGGTGCTGATCTCGTCACGCTCAGCCGGTGTATCGTCCTCTTTCATCAGCGTAAAATCCGCATACTCAATTACCGTATTCTGGAGATTGGTGCGGGAAATCGTGACAAGCGCGTAGGCAATGGGCGCAACATCCTCATCTGCGCCGGAGATTTCAATGCTCTCCTGGTCAAATGTCATGGTGCCCACTTCATAGCCTTCGGCCGGTGTTCCGTCAAAGCTGCCACGAACCTCAATCTCTTTCCTGGTCAGATTCACAACCGTATAGGAGATCGCGCCGGGTGAACGTTCTGTAATGCTGATTTCGCTGGTGTTCACATTGGCCGGATAGGTCACGGAATAGTTGGAGGTATAAGACTTGGCGCGGCGCACCGTGCTCATATCTACGGTAATGCCGATATTGGCCGCGGAGAGCTGACTCAGCTCCGAGCGCTTGCCGGTAAGCTTCAGGGTAACCGTGGAGTCCTGCCCGGAGGCAACAATCAGGCCATAGTCATCCCGGATAACATCCTGGCCGACAAAGTTGACCGGTATATCACGGATCTCCACGGTATCCTCCGGATTTACTACGGTCACAACATAAATCCAGAGAGCCAGCGCCACAATCAACGCCGTCAGTATGGATACGATTTGACTCTTTTGCATGGGATTAACCCTTCTTCCAATTCTTCAGGAACAGCCGATTGATCCAGTCTCTGACTGTCTCCGGTCTCTTTTCCTCCTCCGTCACAAGCTCACTGGTCAGGAGGCGGGCAAGTGTCTCTTCGGTGAGGTTTCTCTTGAGCATGCCGGCTTCCGCAACGGAGATCGTTCCGGATTCCTCTGAAACAATCACGACAACGCTGTCGTTCGCTTCACTCATTCCAATTCCCGCCCTGTGACGGGTGCCAAGATCCTTGCTCAGATTTGTCTTCTCCGTCAGAGGTAGTACGCACCCGGCTGCAGCAATGCGGGCGCCGGAGAGAATCACAGCGCCGTCATGGAGTGCGGAGTTGGGGAAAAAGATGCTGCGTAGGAGTGCATCAGAACAATCCGCCTGTATCACTGTACCGGTTTTGAAATAGTCATTCAGGGAATTGGCACGCTCAAATACAATCAGTGCACCCACCTTGTCACGGCTCATGCTTCCGCAGGCAGAGGCAACTGCACGGATGGTCTCCGCCATGCTCTCTTCGGACGGCCTGTCTGAGATGAGGTCCTGCAGGGTGCTTCCGCCCAGATGGTCCAGCATCCGGCGGAGCTCCGGCTGGAACATGACAACCAGTGCAACAACTCCGACTTCCATCACTGCACGCAGAATCCAATTGATGGTATACATATGCAGCAGTCCGGTCAGGCCGGTTACTACGAAGAAGATGATAATCGCTTTCGCGATCCGAAACGCACTGGTCGTGCGGATCAGACGGATCAGCCGATAGAGCAGATAGGCGACAACCAGTATATCAACAATATCCATAAATCCCGGCACCGGGATGGAGCTGAAAATCTCAGAAAAAAAGTTCTTGATCTCACTCAAGGATGTTCACATCCCTTCCTGATAGGGGTAATCTAAATCAATTTATTATAGCCGGAAAGCCACCTTCTGGCAAGTCAAAACCGGCGGAATTCATCCAAAATTCCGTTCGTTTTCAAAAGTTTTACATTTTCGTCTTTCCGGGCCCCCTTCATTCGGTCCCTTCCGTCACTTTTGACACAGACCTGTGCCCGCTGCACTGCTGAAAAGCTCCGGATAAAGCTTGCACTACTCATCATCAAAGGTTATAATCAAAGCAAAATCAAGTTTCAGGGAGGAATTACCTGTGAATGATGTTCAGCGGCTCACCGCCGCCATTTCAGAAAATGTGGAGAAGGCCGTTGTCGGTAAAAAGGAAACCGTCAGTCTCATCCTGACCGCGCTGCTGGCGCAGGGCCATGTGCTTCTTGAGGATGTGCCCGGTCTCGGCAAAACCACCATTGTTTCCGCACTTGCGAAATCCATCGACTGCTCTTTCTCCAGAATTCAGTTTACCCCGGATGTGCTGCCCGGCGACATCACCGGCTACACCATGCCGAGCCTGACCACGGGAGAACGGAACGTGGTATTCGGCGCAGTCATGGCACAGATCGTTCTCGCCGACGAGATCAACCGCACCAGTCCCAAGACGCAGTCCGCGCTTCTGGAGGTCATGCAGGAAAATCAGCTGACCATCGATGGTGTCAGTTATCCGGTTCCGCTTCCGTTCATGGTACTCGCCACGCAGAATCCCGTGAGCGCCATCGGCACCTATCCCCTTCCGGAAGCCCAGCTTGACCGTTTCCTGATGAAAATCTCCCTGGGTTACCCCACCCGCGCGGAAGAGGTGGAGATTCTCCGCCGTCACAGCACCGGCGCTCCCATTGAGCAGCTGAAGCCGGTCGCCACTGCGCAGGACATCCTCGACGCAATCGCCGCCCGCAGAGAGATCGTCTGCTCTCCCAAGGTTTCCGACTATATCGTTTCCATTGCGGAGGCGACCAGAAAGGATGAGCGGATTACGCTGGGCGTCAGTCCCAGAGGCTGCCTTGCTCTGATGGAATCCTGCCGTGCCAAAGCGCTCATGGAAGGCCGTGAATATGTCACGCCTGATGACGTTCAGGCGCTCTGCGTTCCGGTACTCGCCCACAGAATGGTCCTCAACAAGCAGAAGAACGTACGTCTGGAGAGCGCAGCTGTCATTCTCCAGGGCATCGTCCAGAATCTGCGGGTCCCCGGTCTGTCATGAAACTGCAGCGGATACTTTTCTATCTTGTACTTGCAGCCAGCATCATTGCCGCTCTTTATACCGGCATCCGGCTGTTCTATATTATTTTCTTCGTTCAGCTTCTTCTGCTGGGCGTTGTTGTGCTGGTCAATTACTGGACACTGCACAGCTTCCGTTTTGTTCAATCTCTGGACACGGAACAGGCGGTCAAGGGCAGCAGCGTCACGCTTTCCGTGCAGATCACCAATGAGACGGTGATTCCCCTGTCTCTTATGACGGTGGAGATTGCAGTGGCATCGCCGGGGAAACGGGAGCCGTTCTCTCTCTGCGTACCTCCTTATTCCCAGGTGCATTTTGATTTCCCCATAGATCTGCCCTACCGCGGCGTCTATAAGATCGGAATTGAAAAGATTCAGATTACCGACGTCTTCGGACTGACTACACTGCGCTATGACATGCGGCATCTGCCCTGGTACCACATGCTGAATCTGACTGTCGTGCCCCGTTCCCCGGCCGTGGGGTATGCAGCAGAGGTCTTTGATGAAAAGCTCTTCAGTGATACCGGTCTGTCTCCCGCCTCCTCCGGCGAAAGCATCTCCACTGCGCGGCCCTACATGCAGGGTGATGCCATGAAGCGGATCAACTGGAAAGTGTCCGCCCGCTATGGAGAGCTCTATGTAAAGCAGTATGATACCCCAATCCGGGAGAGCGTCGTCATTCTCCTTGACAACAGTTCCCTGGAGCAGGAAGAGGAGCGCGGTTCCGTCTTCCTGCGTCGCAAAAAAACAGCAGATCTGCAGGAGAAAATTGCCGCCTGCGCGGATACTGCCTGTGAATGCGCCACCCTGGTTGCCAGGATGAGCCTGATGCACGGGCAGACCGCTCAGATTCACGCGCTTGGCATCCTGGGCAGGACGGTCAGCCTGGAAGTACCCAACGAGACATGTCTGGATGAGCTGCTGCTCTGGCTTGCAAATCTGAATTTTGAACGTTTCGGTGCCATTACGAAGATCCTGCCGGATCTTGTCGGCCTGGGCGCCTCCCTGGTGGTAATCAGTTCCAAACCCACAGACGAACTGATCACGGCTCTGGAAGGCTGTACGGATCTCTTTGAATCCGTCGGTCTCATTGCCATCGGCGACCTGCCGGAACAGCACGGACGCGTCGGCGTCATTCCGGTTCCCGTGGGAGCGGATGTCTTCTCCCAGTTCTCGGAGGAGGTGAGGCAGTCATGAAACGGGCCTATACCAGATTCCTGGACCGGGCAGGCAACCTGACGCTGGATATTCTCTGTACGCTTCTACTGTGCTTCAGTCTGTCCATGGTGCTCTTCCACCTGATCGGGGAGGAAGTCAGTCTGACAGAGTGCGCTTTGTGTACGCTCTCGGCGGTTGCACTGTGTGTCCTTGTCTCGGCCGAACGGCTTACGATCCCCATGCTGATCGGGATTCCTGTCCTCCTTCTCATCGGCGCCGGCATTGCCGCCGCGCTTGGCTTCCCTGTCGTTCCCTATCTGCGCGGCTTCTCCGTCTGGGTTCTGGACGGCATTCCCCGGACAGATCCCTATTCCTATGATTTCAGCCTGCATGTGGTGCACGCCGCCATGCTGGTCCCTGCAGCCGCTGTAATCTATCTCTACTACCGCAAGCTGTTTTTCCTTCCCGTCCTGATTCTTTTCAGCGCGGCGCTCATGGTTTACGCCCAGTTCAACGAGCTGGAGGGACGCTATATTCTTCTTGCGGTACTGCTGGTTGTCTGCCTGACGGGCCTTGCACACACCACACACCGGGCGGTGCAGAAGGCGCTGCGCGGCAAGACCATTCTCCCCGAGGCGGCCATGCGCGGCGCTGCCCTGCTCTTCAGTATTTTGGTTGCCGTCCCATCTCTGTACATTGCAAAAGCGCCGGACGGTGTCTGGACCTCCAAGATTCTGCACCAGATTACAGAGGATATCAGCGACTTCGTCAGCTATCATCTCTACGGCAGCGGCGGCAGTTCCGGTTTCTCCATCGCCTGGTCCGGTTTCTCCCCCGACGGCAACCAGCTGGGCGGTGACATTCATCCGGATACAGATATTGTCATCCGTGTGAAGACAGAAACGCCCGGTCTGCTGACCGGCAGCATCTATGACACCTATGACGGACAGCGCTGGTATGACAGCTATTCCTACGGCAGTTTCCGGCTGGACAGCATACTCTGGAACTCCCAGCAGAGGGAGGCTTTTGCGGAATCCAATCCCCAGGGCGGCCGGAAGGCGAAACGGGCATATGACGCCCTTGTGACCCACTCCTCCATGTATCTGGTTCCCGGTCTTCTGTATCAGAACTATTTCTATTCCGGCCAGCCCACTGTCTGGGAATTCGGGCCTGGCTGTCCGGAGCCGCATTTCAACTCCCAGGGCGAAATTTTCATGTCAGAAGCGCCGGAAAGCGGCGTCAGCTATACCGTTCAGTCGCTGAGCTTTGATGTCTACGCATCTGATTTTCAGGAGCGGCTTCTGGATCTGGAATCCCTGACACTGGACGCGAAAGATCCTCTGTATTCCATCTTCTGTGAGTCGTATCTGGATCTGCCGGACGATCTTCCGCAGAGTGTCTATGACATGGCCGATGAGATTACCGCGGAAGCGGAGACGCCGGCCGAAATTGCATTCGCTCTGGAGCACTGGCTGACAGACAACTGTACCTATACCACCACGCCGGGATCTCCGGATCCGAAGAAGGACTTTGTCGCGCAGTTCCTGGAGAGCCGGGAAGGCTACTGCACCTATTACGCCACCGCTCTGACGGTAATGGCGCGGTGCAAGGGACTTCCGGCCAGATATGTGACCGGCTTCGGCATGAAACAGAATCCGGAACCCGCAAAGCGCGGCTACGTGAACTATAATTATCTGGTCACCAATTCCTGCGCACATGCATGGACAGAGGTTTACCTCTCCGGCATCGGATGGGTTCCCTTTGATCCTTCCGAATTCCAGCTTTTTGAGCTGGCGACGGTTCCTGTTGCTCCAAAGCCGGTCGAAGGCGATGGCGGCACCGGCAGCATGGAGGATTATCTTACTGCCGATGATGTGATGAAATCTTTGGAGGAGCAGTTGAGCGAGCTGACTCCGGAGCCGGAGCTGCCCGAACCGGAACCGGAAATCTTCGTCATTCCCTGGGGCAAAATCGCCGCAGCGGCAGCGGTCCTTGTTCTCCTTCTGATACTGATTCTCATCCGTTCCCGTTCTCTGAAGGTGACGGAAGAGGCTCTCATCCGGCGGATTCAGCGGCGTCACTCCGGCCGGAGCGACGTGGCAAATCTCCTCTTTGACCGGATTCTGGATCAGCTGGGGTATCTCGGCATCTCCTTCCTCCCCGGCGAAACACTGCGGGGATTCCGGGAACGGCTCTGCCGGCATTTTGAATCCGATGCCCAGCGCATTTCCGCAGCCTTCCAGGTGATAGAGCGTATGGATTACGGCCTGATTCCTCCCAGCGGACAGGATCTGAGTCATCTTGCCTGGGTGAGTGTACGTCTGGAGCAGGCGCTTCGGGATGAGCTGGGACGCAGAACCTACTTCTGGCGCCGCGTTGTGTTCTCCTACTACCCCGGCCGCCGTCAGCGCATCACCCGAAAGTACTGATTATGACAGAAGCAGCAGGACATAACGCCTTCAAGGCATTGTGTCCTGCTGTTTTTGTTCTTATTCGGTCATTTTCTTTTCCAGCTGAAGCAGTTTCGCCTTCCGTGCAATTCCGCCGCCGGAATAGCCTGTGAGGCTCCCGTTCTTCCCCACCACTCTGTGGCACGGAACAATCAGAACTATGGGATTTCTTCCGCAGGCACCTCCGACCGCCTGTGCGGCAACAGGGGCTCCGCCTCTGCGCATGCTCAGCCTGTTCGCGATTTCTCCGTAAGTCATGGTGCTTCCGCAGGGGATTGTGAGCATGATTTCCCACACCGCTCTGCTGAAAGCAGAACCTGCGGGACGGATCGGCGGCCGCCATGCGGGGCATCGCCCGGAAAAGTAAAGATCCAGCCATTTGACTGTACTTGCAATCGGAGCCGGAATCGCTCCGGCCTCTTCCTGAGGCTGCCGCTCCCCTCCATCGTCAAACCGGAGTTCTGTCAGCGCCTCATCATTCCCGGAAAGGAAGAGCCTTCCCAGCGGTGAATCATAATACAGATGAGAATCCATTGCCTGCTTCCTTTCGATTTCTGGATCCGGAGCCCGGCAGGGTTTTCAGCCGATCTCCTCAAGCAGAACCACCGCATGCGCAGCGATTCCCTCGCCGCTGCCAGTAAAGCCAAGTCCTTCCTCCGTTGTTGCCTTCACATTAACCTGTTCCGGCGCAACACGCATGGCAGCGGCAAGATTCCGCACCATCTGAGGCAGGAACGGCATCAGCTTCGGTCTCTGTGCAAGAATCGTCACATCCGCATTTCCCACGCGGTAGGATGGAATCATCTCCATGACTCTTCCCAGCAGTTCCATACTGTCCGCCCCTGAATAAGCGGGATCTGTATCCGGAAAATGCCTTCCGATATCCCCCAGTGCCGCCGCGCCGAGGATTGCATCCATCAGAGCGTGAACCGCGACATCGGCGTCGGAATGGCCGTCAAGGCCAAGTGTATACGGTACCTCCACGCCGCAGAGAATCAGCCTGCGGCCCTGCACCAGCCGGTGCACATCATATCCATGTCCGATTCTCATTGCCGTTCCTTCCAAATCAGTTCCGCAAGCCGGAGATCCAGCGGAGTAGTCACCTTCAGATTCTCTTCGCTGCCGGCTGTCAGATGGACTTTCATTCCGAGTCTTTCCGCTGCCGAACAGTCATCGGTCAGCTTCCATCCATCCTGAACCGCCTGGAACAGCGCAGCGCGGATGAAATCCATATCAAATACCTGCGGTGTCTGAACCGCAAAGAGTTCTTCCCGGTCAGGCGTTGTAATGACAACAGCATTCTTGTCCGCCTGCTTGATGGTGTCCTTTACCGGTACCGCCGGTGCTGCTGCGCCGGTGATTGCCGCTCTGTTCACCGCGTCCGTAATCACCTGCTGGGACACCAGCGGCCTGGCCGCATCATGAATCGCCGCAAGCTGCGTCCGCTTTCCTGCGGCATTCAGCCCGTTCAGGACGGACTCCGTCCGGGTCTTTCCCCCGGCGACGATTGCCGTCAGCTTTGTCAGCTCAGCATGATCGGTCAGCTTCCGGACCGGCTCCAGAAGATCCTCCCGGGTGACAATGACGATCTCCGTGATGAGGGGATTCTCCTCAAAGGCTCTTGCCGTCCGGAGTATCATGGGTTCTCCGCCCAGATCCGCCATCACCTTGTCAATGCCTTCCATGCGTCTGGCGGAGCCTGCCGCAACCAGGACGGCGGCGCAGGTTTTGTTCTTCTCTTTTTTCTTTCCTGAAAACAGGCTCACTGGATCAGCTCCTCTGCTGCTAGCAGTATTCCCAATCTTCCTGATTCATAGGTCAGTCCGCCCTGCACATAGGCAAGATACGGCTCGCGCATAGGCCCGTCTGCAGACAGCTCAATCGACGCGCCGTTGACGAAAGCGCCGGCTGCCATGACAACCTTGTCCGTATATCCCGGCATCTCCCAGGCTTCCGGTATCACAAAGGAGTCCACCGGAGAGGCTTTCTGGATGCCCAGGCAGAAACGAAGGAGCGCATCCCCCGAGCCGAGGGCGACCGTCTGAACAATATCCGAACGTTCCGCGTTCCAGGCGGGATGGGATTCATAGCCGAGCAGCTCCATCATTTTTGCACAGAACACCGCTGTTTTCAGTGCCTGGGCAACCGTGTGCGGCGCCGTAAAGAAGCCCTGATAAAGCAGCCGGTTCTGACCCAGTGTGGCTCCCTGTTCTCCGCCGATACCCGGTGATGTCAGTCTGGAGGCAGCCGCCTCCACCAACTCATGGCGTCCGGCGATATAACCGCCCATAGGTGCCAAACCGCCGCCTGGATTCTTGATCAGGCTGCCGGCCATCAGATCAGCCCCCACCTGGGTGGGCTCGAGCGTATCTGTAAACTCTCCGTAGCAGTTGTCCACAAAGATAACGGTTTCCGGACTTGCTTTCCGTACAGCGGCGCAAAGCGTCTGGATCTGCTGAATGGTAAGCGCCGCACGGGTTGAGTAGCCCCTGCTTCTCTGAATCAGCACCAGTTTTGGCTTCCGTTCCGCGCATATTCTTCGGATTTCTGGTATATCCGGCTCATTTTCGGCGTTCGGATCCACCTGGGCATACCGGATGCCAAAGTCCAGAAGCGTACCCTTTGCGTCTCCGGTAATGCCGATTGCGGTCTGAAGGGTGTCATAGGGCGGTCCGAAGAGTGAGATCATCTCATCTCCCGGCCGCAGAACGCCGAACAGCGCACAGATCAGGGTGTGGGTCCCGCTGACCATCTGGATGCGTACCAGCGCGTCTTCTGTTTCAAACACGTCCGCAAAGATCCGGTCAAGGGTATCTCTTCCCCGGTCACCGCTTCCGTAACCGGTTGAGCCAAAGAACAGGGCCTCGGCAACCCGGTTTTTCTGAAAAGCGGCAAGTACTTTCTCCGTATTGATCTGCGCAGTCTCATCGATCTTCCGAAGGACCGGTTCAATTGATTGATCCGCCTCCCTTGCCAGGGCGCGGACTCGATCCGATAGTATCATTTTCTATTCCTCACAGGCTGTTTACAATAGCTTTAAATGCCGCGCCGCGCACCATGAAGTTTTTAAACTGATCAAAAGATGCGCTGGCAGGCGAAAGAATCACCACATCTCCGGGCTGAGCGGCTGATGCGGCAGCCCGCACTGCGGCGTCCAGCGCCGAATACTCCTCAATCTCCGGCTGCCCGGGCGCGTAATCCGGCGCCGCGGTCGTTGCTTCCCGGATCTTCTGTGCGGTAGCGCCGCAGAGAATCAGGCGTTTGACATGTGCCGTGATTTCCGGTCCGAGCACGTCATAGGGGATGTGCTTGTCATAGCCTCCCGCAATCAGGATTACTTTCTGATCAAAGCTTCGCAGGCCTGCGATAGTCCGGCTGGGCGAAGATGCAATGGAATCGTTGTAATAGCGTACTCCGTTCCGTTCCCGCACCAGCTCGATCCGGTGCTCCACGCCCCCGAAAGAAGCCGCCACAGCCCGGATCTGTTCGTCCGATACAAAGTCAGATACGGCAAGAATTGCCGCCATATAATTCTCGTAGTTGTGTACACCGGGAAGCAGGATGTCGGTATGGGGAAGCAGTACTTCCTCTCCACGCCGGATCGCGCTGCCGTCGTCCCAGAGATCTGCTCGCTCTCTGCGGGAGAACCAGCGCACCTTTCCTTTCGCCTCCGGTTCAAAGCTTCTTGTGATTTCATTGTCCCGATTCAGAACGAGGACATTCTCGCGGTTCTGATATCGGAAAATGTTCTTCTTCGCATCCACGTATTCCTGCATATCCTTATGGATGTCCAGATGGTTCGGCGCAAGATTGGTAACAACAGCGATCTCCGGACTGCGGCGCATGGTCATCAGCTGGAAGGAGGAAAGCTCCAGTACTGCGAAGTCCTCCGGTCTCATTTCATCCGCCTGATCCAGGAGCGGTGTGCCGATGTTTCCTCCCACATGGACACGATATCCCGCCTGCTTCAGCAGTTCTGAAATCAGGGTTGTCGTCGTTGTTTTGCCGTCAGAGCCCGTAACCGCAATGATCCGGCAGGGGCAGACTTCAAAAAAAGCCTCCATTTCGGAGGTAATGATTGCGCCGCTTTCCCGAAGAGCCTGAAGCGCCGGCTGATCCGGGTGCATTCCCGGCGTCCGGAAAACCACATCGGCGGACAGATTGTCCAGGTAGTGTTCTCCCAGCTGAAGCTTGACACCCACCTTCTCATATTCACGCAGTTCCGGTGTGTCCGCCTTGTCACAGGCGGTTATGTCCAGTCCTCTCGCGAGGAGCAGATCCAGCAGAGGGCGGTTGCTGACGCCCATTCCGATGACCAGAATGCGTTTGCCAACAAGGGAATCCAGATATTCCTTTAAATTCATAGCCTTCATCCTAACATTCAAAAGGTTGCGACCGGGTCTGTAAGCCGGGTTCTGTAATCGACAGCCATCTATCTAGGCGCAGCGTTGCCGCTGCGCTCAAGCCACCTCCGGGACAGCCGGGCCGGCCTAATGTCCCTTATGCGGTGTTGCTCCGGATAGAGTTTACAGCATCGGACGCTTCCACGCCGATGGGTGAGCTCTTACCTCGCCTTTCCACCCTTACCTTCCAAAGGAAGGCGGTATCTCTCTGTTGCACTTTTCCTGAAGTCGCCTTCGGCGGGCGTTACCCGTTATCCTTGCCCTGTGGAGCCCGGACTTTCCTCACTGCTTCCCTTTCGATTCCGCAGCGCGGCTGTCCGACCCGGTCGCGACCACTATTGTACCAATCCGGAAAAGCAAAGTCAAACAAAAGCAGCAGTTATTCCCCTGCCACTGAACTTCGCAGCATTGCTTTCAGACATTTTGCGAAGAAACAAATTCTGCTTTCAGTATGGCATGTCAGAACCTTTTCACTCTGAACAGCGTGTGAAGTTTGAAAAATAAAACAAGATGCATACAGCCCGGTCACCGTACCGATTGCCAAGGCTGCATGCATCTTTTACGAACGATTTCTCGATCTGAGTATTATATCTTATGTTCGCTGTGATGTCTCTCTTCCATTCTCGCTCTTCATCATCCGGAACATTTTTTGCTGCCGTTATTTACTGATTCTATTCATGATAAGCCGATAACGGAGGACCCCATTGCAGTTCAACCGGCAGTCCTTTGACAAGATCCCAAACCTGTGGTGCATACTCTGCTGCGCCGTGCAGATCGATGAAAACCCGGTTTTTTATTTCATCCACACCGATACCGTTGAGTGCATCACACGGCAGGCTTTCCATCAGTGCCTCCACAAGCAGTTCCAGTGCTTTCTTTGTGTATTGGCATGGCTGAATCACCGGTTCATAGGCATCAAACAGAGCCAACAAATCCTCTTTGCGCTCCATGTCTGAAAGAAGAATGACCAACTGCTCTCCATTCAGATATGCTCCACCGAGCAGGTCCTCCAGACCGGTCTGATCGGCCCTCAACGCCGGTAGAAAGGATCGGTATGCATTCAATGCCTCTTCCTGCGACTCCGGCGCAACGGGCCATGTACTTCTCAAAAACAGAAAGGAATCCGGATAATAAACGCCGTCTGTTTGCTCAAAAGACATGGAATGAAGTTCAGAGTCTGATGTTTTGATGCGTGTGCGCTGCACGCTTACTCTGGATGCCGCTTCTGCTGTAACGGCAATCTCATCGTTGTAGCGAAAGTATTCCATACCTCCGGCAAAATAATAGGTATCCTCAATGGCGAACCATTCGGGCTCCTGAAAATCCGACAGCGGGTGGCCAAGCCGCAGCTGCAGCAGATCTGAAAGAGTCTGCTTCGTCACGCAGCGCAGAATATCCGGAGCAGCATACCCGGTGGTCTGTTCATAAACCTTCCGTTCCTGAGATGTCGCATCATGCGCGATACCACGCCCATCCGCAAAGGAATAGTCAAGCCGCAAGTCCGTAACCCGATCAAACGGCATTCCAAGCATCAGCGCGTGATAGAACGGATCTCTGTACCAGTTCCCCTCCAATGATGTCAGAGGTTCTGAAGACCGCGTTCCACAGCCCGGCAGAAGCGCCAGCAGTGCGATCAGCAGGAGGCATCGTACGCTTTTGACGTGCAAACAATTCTTCTTTGTATTCTCTCTTCTCCAGAACCGCATCACTGGTTTCTTTCCTATCCGCATCTGTTATCCCCTCTTTTCCTGATCCCTTTCATATTATAAGACGAAAAGGAGTGCCGAAACGCAACAGGAAAGCGAAAAATACTGATTTCTGGATGGGAGGATTGTCAGAGGAGCGCCCGCTTCTTTGGATTCTCAGCCCATAATCGAAGGCATGCATGCGCGGCAAAATCAGACTCGTTTACATTCGTATCTCAGTGGCGATTCCGGGCTATTTCCTGACCGGTATCGGAAGTCACGATACCGGCTCAAACAGCATCACTTCCTGCAGGAACTGGATTGCCTTTTCCAGTCCCTCCTTTGATGTCATCAGTCCGTCTTCGTGTTCGATGGAAATCGGTCCGTCATAACCTGCCATCCGCAGTGATATCATGATATCCTTCCACACTTTTGCGTCATGTCCGTACCCAACCGTGCGGAATACCCACGCGCGCTTTGAGGGATCATCGAAGGGTTTCCAGTCCAGCACGCCATTTCTGGCAGTATTCAGGGCATCCAAAGCGGTGTCTTTGGCATGGAAGAAATGGATCGCCTCTCCAAGATAACGGATTACCTGCATAAGATCCATCCCCTGCCAGAACAGATGACTCGGATCCAGATTGGCGCCGATAACCGGACCGGCAGCGCCGCGAAGCTTCAGCAATGTCTCGGGATTATAAACACAGAAGCCGGGGTGCATTTCCAGCGCGATCCGATCAACGCCGTGCGACTGGGCAAATTCCGCCGTTCTGCTCCAGTATGGGATCAGAACCTCATTCCACTGATAATCAAGGGTCTGCGTAAACTCCGGCGGCCAGGGGTAGACAACCCAGTTCGGCTGCCGGTCCACTGGGCTTCCGCCGGGGCAGCCGGAAAAGCCCACGACACGCCGGACTTCCAGTTGCTCTGCCAGGAATACCGCCTGCTCAAACTGCCTGTGAAACTCTGCAGCGGTATCCGGATCCGGATGCACCGGGTTTCCGTGGCAGGACAGCGCGCTGATTTTCAGTCCGTAATCCGCAAACGCAGATTTGAACTCTTTCAGCGCAGATGCATCCTTCAGCAGCAGATCCGGATCGCAGTGATCTTTTCCGGGGTAGCCGCCGCATCCGATCTCAATCTCCTGAACCCCGCGCTGGGAGAAAAACTCCAGCGCCTGGCGAAGGGGGAGATGTCCAAGGGAATTAGAAAGAACAGATAGTTTCATATCATTGACTGCAGAAAACAAAGACACCGCGATAAACGGGACTATGTTTCTGTCTCTCCTTTCCAGGAAGGTGTTTCAGCCTGCACATAGGATCTGTCTGACTGTCAGGTATCATAAAGGAAACACATACACACGCACAAAGCGTCTTCCCCTTTCGAACATATCGCTGTCTGCGGGAACTTCCAGGACGTGTGTGAAAGTGCCGCCTGCCCATTCGCAGGTTTTTGCCGATGCCTGATTCTCCGGATCGCAGGTGATTCGGAGTTCTGTCATGCCATGACGTTTCGCCAGAGATTTCAAAAGAATCACCGCTCTGCCAGCGTAATGATTCCCGCGAAAAGGGGGAAATACCGTATAGCCGATATTTCCCCCGATCGCTATTCTTCTGCTGCTTCCAATCCGGAGATCACAGGTGCCAACCCGTTCGCCGGACCGCAGAACGATGTCAAAATAATACGCAGGTGCCAGGTCCTGTTCCGGCTTTGCCTGCGCCGTTCCGGTCCGCTTCAGAAGCAGAACATCATCCTGCAGATCGGAGGTGTCCAGAAAAGTCACGCTGTCTCGTAGTCTGCACAGACGCGCTCCACCGCGTAGCTGTGTACGATTTCCTTCGCTGCCACATGCATTGGATGCGTCTGATATGCTTTCTCCGCAGCCGCGTCATCAAATACGGAATCCAGTACCAGATCCCATTCACCCTGATAGGTGCGGCGGACCTGAATGGACTGCAGGCCGGGCACGTGTCCGGCAAGTCCCTCCAGCGCGGCGCGGATTTCCTCCGATGCAGCTGCTTTATCGCAGTCGGCTTTCAGCTTCCAGAATATCATGTGCTTTACCATATCTGTTTCCTCCTGACTTATATGCTCATTCTCTTTTCGGTTATGGCCGCCAATCGGCCAAATGGAGATCGCAGCCAGAGACACTTCTGTCTCTGGCTGCGTTATCAGTGCTTTATTATTCTGCAGCAGGCTCTTCTGCCTCAGAAGCATTCTCCGCAACTTCTGCTTCTTCTGCTTCGGGGATCTCTACTGCAACATCCGGCTCGGCGACATCGCTCTGGGGCTCGAGCAGGGCGCGGATGGAAAGGCTGATGCGCTTTCCTTCCGTATTGATGTCAATGATCTTGGCATCCACTTCCTGACCCTCGGTCAGAACATCACCGGGCTTGCCGATGCGGCGGTCCGCGATCTGGGAAATATGAATCAGGCCGTCAACGCCGGGGATGATCTCAGCGAATGCGCCGAAGGTCATCAGCTTGACGATCTTCACCTTGACCACGTCGCCCACCTTGTAGGTGTTCAGGAAGATGGTCCAGGGATTGTTCTCCTCGGTCTTGTAGCCCAGAGAGATCTTCTTCTCCGGCTCGAAAGCGATGACATAGACATCGATTTCGTCACCAACGGAAACGACTTCCGCGGGATTCTTGATCCGGTTCCAGCTCAGCTCTGAGATGTGAACCATGCCGTCCACGCCGCCGATATCCACAAAGGCGCCGTAGGAAGTCAGACTCTTCACCACGCCGTGGTACTTCTTGCCGACCTCGATCTCGGACCAGATCTTCTCCTGTGCAGCCTTGCGGGCTTCCGCCTGCAGGGCACGGATGGAACCGACCACTCTGCGGCGGGCGCGGTTCACTTCGGTAATACGCATTTTGACCGTCTGCTTAATCAGCGTAGACAGATCGCCGTCCTTGGGAATGCCGGTGGCGGATGCAGGGACAAAGACGCGGATGCCCATCACATTGGCGACAACGCCGCCCTTGTTCTGCTCAGTCACAACGCCTTCCACAGGAGTCTTCTCCTCGCAGGCCTTCTCGATGTCAATCCAGTTCTTTTCGGCATCCAGACGCTTCTTGCTCAGCACAGCAGTGCCTTCCACGTCATTGACGCGAACAACATAAGCCTCAATCTCATCGCCCACTTTGAAGAGGGTCTGAGGATCCACGGAGGGATCTGCAGTCAGTTCGCTGTAGGGAATGTAGCCCGCATGCTTGGTGCCCATTTCCACACAGACATCTGTGGGGGTGATGGCTGTTACAACGCCAACGACCTTGTCTCCTGTATTTAAAGTCTTGAAGGACTGCTCGAGCATTTCCTCAAAGCTTTCCTCCTGCACAGTTTCGTTTCTGATCTCGTCGCTCATAATGTTGTCTACCTCCTTAATTATCCACGGCGGTGTAGAGGCACCAGCCGTGATGCCAACGGTAGACGTACTCTGAAAAAGCGCAGGGACCAATTCATCGGCGTTGTCTACTAGAAATACCTGCGGACAGTGTTCCTTACAGATGGCGGCAAGCCGTTTTGTGTTCGAACTCATGGAGTCTCCCACAACGACCATCGCATCACATTGCTGAGAAAGCGTATACGCTTCCTTCTGACGTTTTTCCGTTGCACCACATATTGTATCAAAGATCTTGCAGTTTGTACACACTTTTTTTGCGGTTTCTGAACACTTTTTTGCGGTTTCCTGGGTGCTTGTGGTCTGAAACACCATACATAGAGGCTCATTCCGCCGGTCCGGTTCCTCCGCAAGCCACTCCGAGAGCGCTTCGGCCGATTCCAGGATCACCGGGTTGGTGCACCAGCCTGCGATAGCCTGCACTTCCGGGTGGTTCTTTGTCCCGATAATCAGCTGGGTTGTGTCCTCTGACTCCGAGACAATGGTATGAATTCTCTTCACAAACGGGCAGGTTGCATCCAGCACCTCAACTCCCCGTTCTCGAAGCTGCTCCAGTATCGCACGGCTGACGCCGTGAGAGCGGATGATCACACTCGCGCCTTCAGGCACTTCCTCCACGGAATCCACACTCCGGATTCCCTGATCTGCAAGAGCCTGAACCACATGGCGGTTGTGAATTATGGGTCCCAGTGTCACAGCAGAGATGCCCTTCTCGATGCACTCCTGTGCCAATCTCACCGCTCGGCTCACTCCGAAGCAGAAGCCGGCCGTTTCTGCTATAATAACCCGCTTCATGGCTCCTCCAATTCGTAGATTTTCTGCATCAGTTCATCCGTTGCGCTCTGCAGTTCCGAACCGGTCGCCTTGATGCCGGCCTTCTCTACCCGGAACGGTTCGCCGAACACGACGTGAATCGGATGAAGGAACTTCTTGTTTTTCGTAATATACACGGGAATCAGAGGGGCATCCGTCCTTGAGGCAAGCAGCGCCGCCCCGGTATGGGCGTGAACCTCTTTGCCCGGCTTCACTCTGGTGCCCTCCGGAAAGATCACAAGTGGCCGGTCTGCTTTCAGAACAGTCAGCGAGGATTTAATCGCCCCGACATCCGCACGGTCCCTGTCCACGTAGATGATACCCATGTATCCAAGGAACGGCCCGATTACCGGCACATGTGAGAGCTGAATCTTCGCCATGATATTGATCATCTGCTTCAGATGAAGCGCAAGCACCAGCCAGACGGGATCCGACAGTGCGCTGTGGTTCGGGCAGATCACACAGGCTCCCTCCGGGATCCGCTCCCGGCCTTTTACCTTGAGGACAGGGTGCACCAGGAACATCACGCAGCGGAGAATGACAAAGATGATACGATAAAGAAATACTCTCATCTGATTTTCTCTTGTGCAAGCTTCAGGATCGCTTCTACGGACTCTTCAATGGTAAGATTTGTTGTATCCAGTTCCACTGCATCGGATGCCTTGCGCAAAGGTGCGATTTTTCTGGTAGTATCCTGATGATCCCGCTGCAGCAGATCCTGATAGACCTTCTCATAACTGGTCTTGGGATTCTTCAGGCGCAGTTCCTCAAAACGGCGGCGGGCACGTTCCTCCGGCGTTGCGGTGAGGAATATCTTTACTTCCGCATCCGGAAGAACCACAGTACCGATATCCCGCCCGTCCATGACCACATTGTGTTCCCTGGCAATCTGCCTCTGCATATCCAGAAGATATTCCCGCACAACAGGAAACGCGGAGATTTTGGACGCGTAGTCGGAGATTTCGGGCGTCCGAAGCAGGCCGGTTACATCCTCTCCGTTGAGGAACATTCTCTGCTCACCCTGCTCCGTATAGCGTGCCTCAATATAGGCGTCCCCGATCAGGCGGGTAATGCCGTCTGCGTCTTTCGGCCCGATGCCCAGCATCTCATAATGGCAGCCGAGTGTACGATAGATTGCGCCTGTGTCCACATAGACGTAGTTCAGCGCCTTCGCTACCGCTTTCGCCATGGTGCTCTTTCCCGCACCCGCGGGACCGTCGATTGCAATTGCATGCATGAATTATTCTCCTTTCGCCGCCGCCCGGCCTGCCAGATAGGCGGTTGACCAGGCAATCTGCAGATTAAAGCCGCCGGTATATGCGTCTGCGTCAATGATTTCCCCCGCGAAATACAGACCGCTGCACAGTCTGGATTCCATGCTTCTGGGGTCAATTTCCCTGGGCTCCACGCCTCCAGTGGTGATAATTGCCTCTTCCACCGGGCGCTTGCCCAGAATGTCAATGGTGAATGCCTTGGTTTCTTTTTCCAGGGCAAGCCGCTCATTTCTGGTCAGGTCATGAATCCGCTTTTCCGGATCAAGGCCGCTTTTTTCGATGATTACGGGAATCATGGCGGATGGATACAGCCCTGAGACCGCATGAAGCAGAATCCGGTTCTGCTGGGAAGAAAAATCCCGCAGCACCCGGGTATCCAGCGCCGCTTCATCCAGTGCCGGCTTCAGATCGATCTGAACCTGGTAGGAGGCCTTTTCCCGCATATGGGCACTTGCGCTGAGAATGGTCGGTCCTGACAGGCCGAAATGGGTAAAGAGCAGTTCCCCGAAGTCCTCATAGACGGTCTTCCCGTCAGCAAGTAGCCGAAGTCCCACATTCCGGAGGGAGAGGCCCTGCATCCTGCGGCACCAGCCGCCGCGCTCCTCCAGCGGCACCAGGGATCCCTCGCATGGCGTAACCGTATGACCTGCCGAGATTGCCATCGCATACCCGTCGCCTGTGGATCCGGTCAGCGGGTAGGACAGCCCACCTGTCGCAAGAATGACTTTTGAGAAAGGAAGCCTGCTTCCGTCCTCCAGAAGCACGCCATGAACCGCTCCGTTTTCCACAAACAGTTTGGATGCTCTCCCCGTAACAATCCGGACATTCGATCTGTAAAGAGCGGTCTTCAGAGCTCCCACAATATCCCCCGCCTGATCCGATTCGGGAAAAACCCGGTTTCCCCGTTCCGTCTTCAGCGGTACGCCCTGCTGCTCAAAGAACGACTTAACCGATTCCGGCGGAAAGGCATACAGCGCAGAGGACAGGAATTTTCCGTTGCGCGGAATATTCTGGATTACCTCGCGCGGCGATACATCGTTGCACACATTGCAGCGGCCTTTTCCGGTAATGGAAAGCTTTCTTCCCAGACGGTTTCCCCGCTCCAGAAGGGTCACCTGTGCGCCTTCGCGCGCTGCTGTCACCGCAGCAAACATGCCGGCGGCACCACCGCCGATTACCAGTACTTCAGAGCTCAACTTTCTCGTAAACCTCGTATTCGTCCCAGATCCGTTCCAGCTTCTCAAAGGTCTGCTGGAGTTCTTCCTCCCGCTTGCGGGCAATTGCAACCAGCAGGGCATTGATCAGGCTCATTGGCGCGACAAGGGAGTCCACCAGAGAGATCATGTCGCTCTCCGCCACCAGAACGTGATCCGCCATTTCCGCAATGGGAGACTGACGGGAATCCGTGAGTGCAATCACGGTCGCACCGGAATCATGGCAGAAACGCAACGCCTTGACTGTACGGCTGGAATAGCGCGGGAAGCTGATACCCAGCACGGCGTCTCCGGGGGCAACCCGGATAATCTGTTCGAACATTTCAGAGGAAGTGTTTGTGCTGACCAGGTGCACATGATCAAACATCAGATTCATATAAAATCCGAAGAAACTAGCCAGCGCGGCAGCGGAGCGGACACCGAGAATATACAGATTGTTTGCGTTCAGGATGGCGTCCACAGCCGCGGAAAACGCATTTCGGTCTGTCTTGTCCAGTGTCTGGCGGATCTTGTCCACATCGGAATGAAGCACGGCGGAGAGCACATCCCCCTGTCCGATCCGGTCATTGGCAACCTCAATGCGCTGTACGGATGTCAGCTTGTTGCGGATCATCTCCTGCAGAGCTCTCTGCATCTCAGGGTAGCCTTCGTATCCCAGTTCCACCGCAAAACGGACCACGGTTGATTCGCTGACATTGACAGTCTTGCCCAGCTTGCTCGCCGTCATAAACGCCGCCTTGTCATAGTACTCCATAATGTAGTTCGCGATCAGCTTCTGTCCCTTTGAAAAACCGATCATATGATTCTGGATCTGATTCAAAACATCTGTTGACATTTTCCCAGTTTCCTTTCAAATCACAAAAAAATACGGTGCGCTGAGCGCACAAGGACATTGTAGCGCTGCACACCGTTTTTTGCAAGTCCATAATGCATAACTTGCGGCATTTGATCAAATTCCTGCTTCCGTCCGGAGCATCTGAATCTCATCCGGGCTCAAAAGTCTCCAACTTCCTGAGGGAAGATTTCCCAGTTTTACTCCGCTTTCTTCCACGCGAACCAAACGAATGACCTTCATATGCGCCATTGCGCACATACGACGGATCTGACGGTTCCGTCCTTCATGGATGGTGATTTGAAGGACGCTATGCTCATTATTACGCAAGATTACCGTCACTTCCGCAGGCTGAATTCTGTATCCGTCCTGCATAACAAGCGGACTGCGGAGAACAGATAAGCCCTGTTCCGTTAGTCCGGTGACTGTCACTTCGTAGATCTTGTCCACGCGGTTTTTCGGATGCATCAAGCCGTTGCAGAGAGGGCCGTCGTTGGTAAACAGGAGCAGTCCTTCCGAGTCCCGATCCAGTCTGCCGATGGGAACGACCCGTTCCGGCGCATCGGCAACCAGTTCGCTCACATCGTGTCTGCCCTGCTCGTCATGCATGCTGGTCACAAAGCCCCGGGGCTTATGCAGCATAAGCACGACTGTCTCCGGTTTCCTACGAAGCACCTGACCGTCGAAGGTGATAACGTCCTGCTCCGGATCAGCGCTCATGCCGACTTCGGCACAAACGCCATTCACCTGAACCCTGCCAGCCTCAATGAGTTTTTCCGCACCGCGGCGGGAACTCACGCCGTATTCAGAAAGAATCTTCTGCAGTCGTTCTTTCATACTGCCCTCCGACAGATTGTCAGCCGCTCCCATGGAGGGCAGGCTGTACTCTTATTCCGGTATGAAACTCTCTTCCTCTTCAGACGGCTCTTCCGGCTTCTTCTTCCGATCTGAAATCATACCCGAAATCTTGTCCACCAGCTCCGGAAGCATCTCAAGGGCGCGGTCTACCGGTCCCGGCGCTCCGTCATAGATGGGAAGCGTGCGGACCATTCCTTCCTTGACAACCAGAAATGCTACCGGGGTGATGTTCACTCCGCCGCCACCGCCGCCGCCGAAGGGATTCTCTGAGGAGTTCTTGGATGCGAAATCGCTTCCGCCGCCGGCATAACCGAAACTAACCTTGGATACCGGGATCAGCGTCACGCCGTCAGGCGTCGTGATAGGGGTCCCGACAATGGTATTGGCATCCACCAGCGTGCGGATTTTCTCTATACTGCTGGAAAGCATATCTGTAAGAGGATGACTCATAATCTGGCGCTCCTTTTTTTCTGGGATTGTGTACCGGACAATACCGGTCTCTTCTTCAGTATATGAAATGACTGCGCCGTTTGTCAAACAAATCTTATTGAGCGGACCAACCGTCCAGAAGTCGTGTCCCGCGGCCATCCTGAAAGGACGTCCGCGGGATGGATTCCGGCTCTTCTGCATGATCTGCAGGTTTTCATTATCGAAAGGCAAATAACAGATATCGCTTACCGTACATTCTCCAATACCTGTCATTTTGTACTTTGCGTCCTTTCTCTGCGCAGTCTTCAATCTGCAGTCACCCTTCAGGAGACTGCGGGTTCTCGTTTTCCTGTTTTTCCGGCTTGCCACCTTTTTTTGTTCTTTGGAAGCGAAGGAACTGCACGAGAATGCTGACTCCATAGTAAAGACCGATCCAGAGGATCTGTCCGAGAAGCAGTCTGGCCTGCAGATCCATCTCAAGGGAGAAGCCTTCCGCGTCCGGGTCGAACAGCGCCTGCAGATCTCTTTTTCGAATACGGAATACGGACTCAAGCGGAGGCGTCAGTATTCCAATCGCCGCCCACGCCCTGCCGTAATTGATACCTTTGGATGCTGCATCCTTTGCTCCGTATGTGACATGAATCATCATTCTCTGCAGCACAACGGATCTTCGTAAAGATCCGACCGCGCGGAGAGCAGTCCGGATCATCGGCATGAAATAGGAAAGATCCGAAAGCTTGAATTTCTTCTTTGGCTTTTCCTCGCCGGTTTTTTTCGGTTTCTTCGGCTTCTTTGGCTTCTTTGGCTTTTTCTCCTTGGGTTTCTCCTCTTTTTTCGGCTTTGCTCCTTCTTTTTTCGGAAGAATCTGCATATGAAACGGGCCGATGAAGACACGGAGAATGGTACCCTGATCGATCCGTACTCTGCACCCAAGCGGAACCAGGCAGATCAGTACAACTATCGTCAGGAAAATAAGCAGGCCCTTCACGCCTGTACCTCCGCAGACTGCTCTGCTTCGCCGGAAGCTGTCTGCTCTTCCGCCTCAGCTCGTGCCTGTTCGCTGACTCTGGCCAGATTCACCGTCTGAATCTCAGGCAGATCTTCCAGCGATTTCAGGCCGAAAGTCCGAAGGAAGTCCGGGGTCGTTCTGTAAAGGATCGGCTTGCCGGGAACATTCAGTCTTCCGCACTCTTCAATCAGTTTTTTATTCAGCAGAGCGTTGACGGAATATGCACTGTCCACGCCACGAAGCTGCTCCACATAGGCACGGGTCGCAGGCTGGTAGTATGCAATAATGGTCAGTGTCTCCAGCTGAGCCCCGGAAAGACGCGGCGGCTTTCTGGTCTCCAGCGCACGCGTAACATAGTCCGCCATCTCCGGCGAAGAGCACATCTGATAGCTGTTCTCCAGTTCCAGCACGCGAATTCCACGGCGCTGAAAGGCCAGTTCATCGGAAAGCGCCTTTGCAGCTCGCCGCAGTTCGTCCTCTTCACAGCCGAAAGTCTCTGCAAGGCGTAAAGCCAATACCGGCTCCCCCGCGGCAAACAGCACCGCTTCCAGTGCCCGAATAATCTCTTCCTGTTCCATATTTCCGCAGTCCCTCCTTTCAGGATTCCTCGATCTGTTCTTCCGGCATCTGAACGAAACGGACATCCTGTCCGTCCAGTTCGATGGATTTCTGCCGGCACAGCTCCAGCACTGCCAGGAATGTGGCAACCAGCTCGGAGCGGGATTTTGCGCCGTAGAACAACTCCCGGAATCTGCGGATTCCTTTTGAAATCAGGCGCCGCAGGATCTCTGTTGACTTTCTGGATACCGAATACGGTTCCTGGGCGACCACCGCCTGAAAAGCGGATTTCGGAGGCGGAAGCATCCGTTCCGCCCGCTCCTCCAGAACCGCATAAGCGGAAAGAAGGTCCTCCGGGCTGTGCTGGTACCGGTATCCTGTAACCCTTCTCGCCGGCTCCGGCTGCTTGCAGAAATAACCGGCTCCGATATCGGAGCGTGGTTCCAGAAATGCTACCGCAATCCTGATCTGCTCAAATGCACTCTTTCTCTGTCTGTCTTCCAGAGAGCGGATCAGGAGTTCCATTTCGCTCAGTGCTTCCTCCCGCTCGGCGATGGACAGAAGCATCTTTGTCTTGATCAGCATCAGATAGCTGGCCATCTGGATAAACTCACTTGCAATTTCCATATCCATACGCCGCATCTGTTCCAGATGCTCCAGATACTGCTCGCATATGGCAGAAATGGAAAGATCTTCAATTGCGATTTTATTCTTGCTCAGCAGTTCCAGGATCAGGTCCAGCGGGCCATCAAAGTCGGCGAGGGTTTCCTCGCGGGATCTGACCACCTGCGCAAGATGATAACGCGGTTCGTCCATAATTGCTCCCACAAAACCATTCTAGAGAATGGTTTGAATCAGATGAAAATACGGTTTCAGTAGAAACATCAGGCCATCGAGAAGTCCATTCAGCAGGAAACTCAGCGGTCCGTCCAGCACATTGCTGAAAAGGAGAATGACCAGTATGATCATGCCGTATCTTTCATACAGCATCAGTTTTGCGTATGCCCGATCTGGAAGCAGGGAAAACAGCACCTTCGAGCCGTCCAGCGGCGGGATCGGGAAAAAGTTGAAAATCGCCAGGCCTGCGGAAATGAGCACCATTTCCGACAGGAAGAAAACAACATAGAGCATGATCTTCGAGTTGCCGGCAAGATAATACACCGGATACCAGATCATGAGGCCAATCAGGCACAGCACAATATTGGATACCGGTCCTGCAAGCGCTGTGATTGCCATACCGGCTTTGGGATTTTTGAAACGGTACATATTGACCCGAACGGGTCTTGCCCATCCAAAATGGAAAAACACCATCATCAGCAGGCCGACAGGATCAATATGGCGAAGCGGGTTCAGGGAGAGTCTTCCTTCCCGTTTCGCGGTATCATCTCCAAGTGCGAGTGCCGCCAATCCATGGCAGGTTTCATGCACGGCGATGCAGATCAGCGCGGCTGCAGCCCCGATCAGGTAATCAATCAGTTTGTCAAACCGCAGCTGCTGCAGCCAGGACGCAAACGTAAACAACTGTGTTCCCCCTAATGCAGATAAATGTCCCCCCGATTTTGGAATCATTGTATCATATTCTCCTGGAAATGAAAACCGAAAAAAACATCTTGCTTTTTCCATCTGCCTATGCTATCATACTGGGGCACGCGAGTGCGCATGCGGCAGTAGCTCAGTTGGATAGAGTGACTGACTACGAATCAGTAGGTCGGGGGTTCGAGTCCCTTCTGCCGTACCATCAAAGAAACCTCTTTTGTCTACCAAGGCAAGAGAGGTTTCTTCTTAAATTAATAATTGACTATGTTATAATAAAATAAGAGAAGTGATTTAGTTGACGATTAAAAACGACATTACTTCGTTGTGGGATAACGGAACAGACAAGCTGTGTTTGTTTGCTGTTTCAGCCGACAGCCAGTACAAATATATAAGCGGCAAGCCGTGTATCACATTTGGTGTAGCTTATGAGAACGAGAAATACAAAGGTTGTGACGTCTTCACTCTTTTTGATCATTTCTATGATGAGATTCTCGATGCAATGAAGAATACCTTTCGTGAGCTGAATGGCTCGTTCAGATTGGATGATAATGGTGCAGATACCGACGGCTATGTTGGTTTTAAGATGAAAAACGGCAGATTACACGTTGAAGGACGACTTGGAGCAACCTTCTCATCATATTCGTTAACATTTGAGTTTGAAGCCGATCAGACGCTGTTGGGACCTCTTATTCAAAACTTAGCTTTTTGATTCCTTGATGTACTTATAGGCGTTCTTTCTATGGTTTGGTGCGCTTTTACGCGCTCTTACACAAAACAGGACGTCAACTGCAATGCGGTTGACGTCCTGTTTTTTGGTCCCACGCTGTGAATTTTCTGAAGCAGGCAGAATACAATCTCTGCGATATCTCAATTAGCTGCTGATTTACAACCTGTACCCGGTTGTCTTCCGGCTGCAGCAGGTGTGCTACTGCGCGTTCTGCGCATCCTTTGCCTGCCGGATTGACAGGCTGATCCGTTTTTTCTTTTCATCCACATCCAGGACAAGCACCTTTACGTCATCTCCAACGCTGAGTGCTTCGCTGGGATGCTTCAGATAGCGGTCCGCAATCTCGGAAATATGTACCAGACCATCCTGATGGACACCCACGTCCACAAACGCGCCGAAATCCACAACATTGCGCACCGTTCCCGTGAGAATCATTCCCGGCTTGAGATCTTTGATTTCAAGCAGATCCGTACGGAAAATGGGGGGCGGAAGCTCCTCACGGGGATCACGTCCCGGCCGGAGCAGTTCCTTGACAATATCTTCGAGCGTCGGCTCACCCACGCCGCAGCGTCCGGCCAGGTTGCTCAGGCCAAGGCTTTTCACACGCTGCTCCAGCTCGCTGATTGCGCCGTTTTCTACGTCTTTCAGATCATAACCGCAGAGCATCAGAAGGGTTTTCGCCGCTTCATAACTTTCCGGATGCACCGCTGTGTGATCCAGCACGTTCTCGCTTTCCGGAACACGGAGGAAGCCCGCGCACTGCTCGAACGCCTTCGGTCCCAGTTTCGGAACCTTCAGAAGCTGTTTTCTGCTGCTGTACGCGCCGTTTTCCTCCCGGAATGCGACAATATTCTTCGCTGTCGCCGCTGTCAGGCCGGATACCCGGCGGAGCAGGGATGCTGATGCCGTATTCAGATCCACGCCGACCGCATTCACGCAGTCCTCCACAACCGCATCCAGGCTCTCGCTCAACCGCACCTGAGGCATATCATGCTGATATTGCCCGACTCCAATTGCCTTTGGATCGATTTTGACCAATTCTGCAAGGGGATCCTGAAGACGTCTGGCGATAGAAACGGCACTTCTGAGATTGACATCAAACTGAGGAAATTCCTCCGCTGCAAGCTTGGAAGCGGAATAGACGGAAGCACCAGCCTCGGACACCACCATATAGCTCACGCCTGGACAGCTTTTCAGCAGTTCCACTGTCATCTGCTCTGTCTCCCGGGACGCTGTTCCGTTTCCGATGGCGATATGGACAACGCCGTGTTTTTGAATCAATTTTCGGAGACTCTGGATTGCCTCTTCCCGTCTGGCTGCTCCCTGTGTTGGATAAACCACCGCAGTGTCAAGCACTTTTCCCGTTGGATCCACAACCGCCACCTTGCAGCCCATGCGGTAGCCGGGATCCAGTCCCATGGTTACTTTTCCCTTTGCCGGCGGCTGCATAAGGAGGGGCTTCAGATTCAGCGCAAAGTTATGAATCGCGCCCTCATTTGCCCGGTCTGTCAATGCTGCGCGAAGCTCGTTTTCCATGGACGGCTCCAGAAGGCGGTCATATCCGTCAGCAATGGCTGCGCGGAGGAACGCCTCGGATCTGGATCCCGGCCGGATGATCTCACGCACCAGAAGAGAGACCGCCTCCTCTCGATCCACCTGGATGGACGGTTTCAGGAAGCCTTCCTTCTCTCCCCGGTTGATTGCGAGGATCTGATGGTCCTGCATCCGGCTCAAACTCTGACTGAAATCATAGTACAGGCGATAAACAGAGTCCTCCTCCTTGGCTCCGATGCAGCCGAAGCTGCCCCTTCTCTGGATCAGGGCGCGGAGTCTTGCGCGAAGCGCGGCGGAATCGGAAACCATCTCGGCAACGATATCGCTGGCACCTGCGAGCGCTTCCTCCGGTGTTTCCACACCCATTTCCGGATTGACGTAGTCTTTCGCCAGTTCCAGGGGATCCGGAAGGTCCTTTCTCTGTTCAAACAGAGCCTGCGCCAAAGGCTCCAGTCCTTTCTCCTTGGCAATGGATGCTCTTGTCCTGCGTTTCGGTTTGTAGGGCCGGTAGAGGTCCTCCACCTCTGCAAGTGTCTTTGCCTTTTCAATGGAAGCGGCCAGTTCCTCCGTCATTTTCCCCTGCTCTTCAATTGATCTGCTGACTTCTTCCTTTCTCTGATTCAGGCCGCGCAGATATTTCAGGCGTTCTTCCAGCGTACGAAGAGTTGTGTCATCCATTGCTCCGTGCGCCTCTTTGCGGTATCTGGCAATAAAGGGAATGGTGTTTCCCTGATCAATCAGCTCTATCACCGCCTGCACATGTGCGGCGGGTTTCCCCAGTTCCTGTGCGATAATTGTCGTAATCTGATCCATGATTTCCTCCGTTATTCCGGCTGTTCCGGCAGATCAATAAATGTCGGATTGTGTCCGGACGCAATGACATACCGCATAAAATCCTGCTGTGAGATTTTAAGCGTCGAAGTAGATCTGCCCGGATGCGCGCAGATAACATCATCCGTAAGCAAATCTCTGTCTATAAGCAGCCGGACTTTTCCCTCCCGATCAAAAATCAGTTCCAGGGCGGATACCGATCCCGGGATTGTGTGCAGCAGTTCTTCCATGTGGTTCTCTCCTGCAAAACTCAGACGGGAACAGCCAAGCTGGCCAGAAAGGTATTTCGTTTTAAAGGGCTTTCCGGACGGCATCAGCAGAAGATAAAACTCCGTCTGCTGCCGATTGCAAAGGAACAGATTCTTGCAGATTTTCCCCTCCAGCAGTTTCTCAATCTGAAGGCAGTCCTCCATTGTATCCGCATAATCATGATCCACTCTGTCATACGGGATCCCCATCTCCGCAAGAACATCATAGATGGCTTCTTCCGGTTCTGATCTCCGATCTTCCGGACGTCCCGTAAAGCGCATTGGATTGATATACATAGCAGTGATGATCCTTTCTTCCGCGGCCTGTCAAGGCAGCGGTCACTCACAAAGCCATTCTGGCGGCGTTTTTCCCTGACAGTATATCACAGCTCGCAGGCAAAGCCAAGAAACCGATTTTCGGTTTTCATAATTTATTTATGTGAACTATTTGGGTGTGAAGCAGCCCGGATCTCCTCATTCGGGATGATCCGGGCTGACTGCAGTTCAGGTTTCCAGAAGCTTCTCAACGGAAGCAAGCTTTACGCAGAGGACGAAGACCTCGCAGGCCTTCTTCAATTCTTCCATTTTGGGGAATGAAGGCGCAATCCGGATATTTGCGTCATTCGGATCCTTTCCGTAGGGATAGGTCGCTCCCGCAGCAGTCAGAATGACGCCCGCCTGTCTGCAGGCATCCACAATCCGCTTGGCGCAGCCCGGCATGGAATCAAAGGAGATAAAGTAGCCGCCCTTCGGATGCGTCCAAGTGCCGATCCCCAATCCGCCGAGTTCTTTTTCCAGAGACTGCTCTACCATTTCAAATTTCGGCCGGAGAATCTCCGCATGCTTCTTCATATGATTCGTAATGCCTTCCAGATTCTTGAAGAAACGAACATGACGCAGCTGATTGACTTTATCATGGCCGATGGTCTGAATTGACAGCTGCTTGCGGATATCCTTCAGGTTATTCTCGGACGCGGCAATTGCTGCGATGCCGGATCCGGGGAAACTGATCTTTGAGGTTGAAGTGAACTTGTATACCATATCCGGATTTCCTGCTTTTGCACATTCGTCCAGGATTTCCAGAAGAATATCCTGATCATCCTCATACAGATGATGTACAGAGTAGGCATTATCCCAATAGATGCGGAAATCTTCCGCAGCCGGTTTCAGGCGGGCAAAGCGGTGAACTGTCTCATCGGAATATGTGATGCCGTTGGGATTGGAATACTTCGGCACGCACCAGATTCCCTTGATAGCAGGATCCTCCGATACAAGGCGTTCCACCATATCCATATCCGGTCCGTTCTCATTCATGGGAACCGGAATCATTTCTATGCCGAAATACTCCGTGATGGCAAAATGACGGTCGTACCCAGGAACCGGACACAAAAACTTGACTTCCGGCAGTTTGCACCAGGGTGTGGAACCCATCACGCCGTGAGTCATGGAGCGGGCAATGGTATCATACATGACATTCAGGCTGGAGTTCCCATAAATGATGATATTTTCCGGTGGAACTTCAATCATATCACCCAGCAGAGCCTTAGCCTCCTGAATGCCGTCAAGAACACCGTAATTGCGGCAGTCTGTGCCATCTTCGCAGTCCAGATCCATCTGGCTGGAAAGCACATCCATCATCTGCATGGACAGATCCAGCTGCTCCCCGCAGGGCTTTCCCCGCGCCATATTCAATTTCAGGCCCAGTGCCTGGACTTCCGCATAGCGAGCCTTCAGCTCCTGCTGCAGCGCAAGCAGTTCCTCTTTGGAATACTGTTGATAGGTCTTTTCCATGCCAGATTCTCTTCCTTTAAAAGATAACCGATTCGCCCGGAAACCGAGTGTGAAATGAATATAACACATCTCAACTTGCAAATCAATTTGAAAAAACCACGAAAATCCCCATTATTATCCCAATTCTTTCATCAATTTTGCAATTTTGCTGAATCATATCTTGCATTACATTTCATTATAGTAATCATAATATATTTATCGTCTACTATTTCAAGCTGTGGAACCAAAACCGCCAAGGATGGAAAAATGCCCCACCGACAGGCAGGGCATTTTTCCATATTATGCAGGTTGAAAACTAGCCCGCAGCTGCTTTGTTTTTTTCCATTGGGTTCCATCTGCCGAAATGATAGTACAGTCGGTAGATGATCAGCAGTGCCATATTATGGGCAATCATGCAGGCCCACGCGCTGACCAGTCCATACCCGAGGAAGCGCGTGCAGATCAGGGTTCCGACAATCCGGATCAGCCACATGCAGGAGGTATTGAAAATGAACGGAGCGGTTGTCTGACCGGCACCCATGAGCATGCCCTCCGTCACGATTGTCGCGCCATAGAAGGGCTCCGAAAGGGCAACCATCCGAAGCACCCGGCTTCCCAGCCGTATAACCTCGGGATCTTTTGAAAACAGTCCGACCAGCGCCGGCGCAAATGCAAACAGCAGGCCTCCTGAAACAATCATCAGCCCGATCTCAACCACCGTGATGGTGCCCGACAGGCGCCTGACGCGGTCTTTATCTTTTGCTCCGATTGCATTTCCCACCAGAGTTGCAGCCGCCGTCATCATTCCGAATCCCGGAACATAGAAAAAGCTTTCCACCGTGTTCGCGATGGTATGCGCTGCTGTTGAAATACTGCCGAGGGCATTGATCATGGAAGCGAACACCACATATCCCAGGGATGTGCAGAAACGCTGGAGCATATTGGGCATCGCAACTTTCAGGCAGGGCTTCAAAATGGTACTGTCTGGGCGGAATCGTCCACCCCGCGGGGAAATGGATGGATGCCGCCATAGTACAACTGCCATGATCGTACCGCCGAGCACAAAGGAGACTGCGCTGGCCGCCGCAGCGCCGAGCACGCCCCAGCCCGCGCCGGGAAGCAGAATGCCATGCCAGACACGAGTCGGATAGATCAGAAGGGCATTGAGGATAACGTTGCAGATATTCATGGCTACTCCTGCACGCATAGGTGTCTTCGCATCGCCCGCTGCCCTGAGCACCGTGCCGAAAATCATGCTCATCGCCCGGAACAGCATGGGAGCGTAGAGAATCCGGAAATACCAGGCTGCAGTTTCACGGACTTCCTCCGCGACATGCATCCATTTCGGCACATTTCCGCTGACCAGAAGAGTAACTGCCGTAGCAAGAAGCCCCACAATCAGGGTCATAGTGACAGCCTGTGAGGATGCGCGGGCTGCTCTGTCCTTCTCTTCCGCTCCGATCGCCTGGCTGATATAGGCAAGAAAACCAACGCCAATCGCATTCACAACGCCGCCCACCAGCCAGCTCACCGTAGTAGTGGATCCAACTGCCGCCGTTGCCATGGTACCCAGGGTGCCAACCATCATCATATCAATATACTGCACGGCAGTCCCAAGAAGCTGGTCGAACATCGTCGGCCACGCCAGTGAGAAAATATCGGGCAGAAGCCGCCGGTCAAAATGCCTCTTCAGTACGGATTGCGTTTCCATCGTATTGATCTCTCCTGTTTTGTTCTGCTTTGCGTATCATAACGCAGGACACGCTGAATTTCCAGAAAAACTTGAATGATTCAAAATCGGCCAGAGGTGCAGAGAGCCGGCCCATATTTCGGGCCGGCTCCAATGAATTCACGTTTCTCTCAATATCTGCGGTGACTGAGATTAATAAACCCAGGCCTTTCCGGGCTCCTCATCCTCGTCATCTCCGAACGCGGAAAAATCAAAACGGAACGGCGGCTTGATCTCCTTCAGAAGCGCCTGCAGGGCGTCGTCATGATTGACGCGCTCCTCTGTCTTCTCATCAAACACCATGGTATACAGATCCTGCTCCGTGGACGGATGCCATTCCGGAATGGTCGGATTGTTGGGATTGCCAGTCTTTGCAAACTGTACATATGCGGTAAAGTACTGCTCTTCCAGCCGCGGCGTTACGCCCTCAATCTGCGTGGCAGGAACAAGATCCGCATTGTGGAATGCATAGCCAATATCGGAGCAGTGTGTCGCAGCCGTACCACCTGCGTACGGGAAGCACGGCGCAAAGAGGTAGGAATAGGTCGGAGCGGTGGACTCAGCCGCTTTCCGGCGCAGATAGTTGAGTGTTCCAGGGCGGAACATGGTATCCACGTAATTCGCGTAGACAATGTTCTTTCCGGGATATGCCTTCTCGAATTCCGCAATCAGGCGATCCGTGTTTTCTCCATAGGTTTTTTCCAGAACCGCCCTGCGCTGTTCCGGAGAGAGGCTCTCCTTGTCTTCGCCCTGCGCCACCATGAAGAACTCACCGAGAACGGTGCCCACCATTGTTGGAACAGTCCGGTGATACGGCGTGAATCCAACTTCCAGGGGATCACCCAGATACCAGTCATTGGCAACCGGCGCCCAGCCGACACGCTTGCCCTCTTTCGCCAGTTTTTCTGTCGCTTTATTGACCGCTTCGATGAATTTGGATGTTGGAGCCTGTTCCAGAAGAGAAATGTCGTCCGAACCGGGGACCAGTTCCTCCAGGATGGCAAGGCCAAGATCATGTCCTGATATCTGAGAGGAAAGCATTCCGCCGGACATTACGCCGGACATGATAATCGCTCTGTGATACAAACCGTCAGCGCTTGGGCTCTGTCCAACAGATGTCACCTTCCCACCGCCGCCGGACTGGCCAAAGATAGTCACATTGTCCGGGTCGCCGCCGAACTGATCGATGTTCTCATGCACCCACTGAAGCGCTGCAACCAGATCCGCAATACCTGCATTGCCGGAATTCACATACTTCTCTCCAAAGGAGGACAGATCCAGGAAACCAAAGACGTTCAGGCGGTGATTCACGGTAACCGATACCACATCTCCGAGTCTTGCAAGATTTGCTCCGTCATAGCTGCACTGTTCAATAGAGGATCCGTCGGAGAATCCGCCGCCGTGGAACCAGACCATAACCGGCTTCTTTGCCTTTGGATCCAGGCTGCTGGACCAGACATTCAAATACTGGCAGTTTTCGCTGGACGGCCAGAACCGGTGCGGCGTCAGCACCTCGCCAGTCGGACGTGGCTGGGAAAGCGTCGGGCATACGAAGCCGTAGCTGAGCGCATCCTTCACGCCCTCCCAGGGCTTCAGCGGCTGCGGCGGCAGGAACCGCTTCGCTTTTGCATAACGAATGCCGTGAAAGGTGTAGATTCCATCGTAAAGGAATCCGCGGATTTTCCCCCACTGGGTCTGAACGACAGGTTCCGTCAAGTTGCAAAGAAATTTCGACATGATCATTCTCCTTCCTGTTTTCTGATTAAATTTTTTAAAGGAATTGCAGGATGATTCTCCTTTACAAACATCATATCAGGACATACAACTGTTTTCAAGCATCGGTAGAATTTCATGCTGCCAACATTGCAATTGTCTCCGAATTCGATACGAAAATTGTGGCAGAATGAGGTATAGCATATTGTAAATACGCGGATGCCGGTAAGCTGCTGCATAACTTACCGGCATCCGTTTTCTTACGATTCAGCATGTTTTATGTAGAAGAACGGAGCCGTCCCCCTTCCATCTTTCCAACCCTGCGTTCTCCTTCCAAATCCCGTTTTGGTCTTCGGATGCTGTTTCGGAGCTTTATCAGTACCGCTGAATAACAGTCTTTCAAAGGACATAGCCGAATATGCATATGAACTGAAGAATGCTTCCCAGAAGGACAAACAGATGGAATACGGAGTGCATATACCGATGTTTCTTCCCGAGGCCGTAAAGAACAGCACCGACAGTATAGGCAATTCCCCCGCTCAGTAGCCAGGCAAATCCCGCTTTTCCAATTGCACGGATCGTTGTCGGCAGAGCGAGGACGATGCACCAGCCCATACAGATATAGCAGATCATGGAAAAGACGGAATACTTTCTCAGATCCACAGCGGTCAATGCAGCTGCAATAACAGCAAGGCCCCAGACAATTCCAAAAATCACCCATGCCCAAACCGGACTTTCCCTTCGAATTGCAGTCAGCAGAATCGGTGTATACGTACCTCCAATCAGGAAATAGATCGTGCAGTGATCAATCACCTGCATGACTTTTTTCCCGATGCTGATCCGGAGACCATGGTAAACGGAGGATACCGTATACAGAACGATCAGGCTGGCACCGTATATGGAACTGCCGGCAATTCCCCATAAATCATGATGGATGGCAGATCTGACCACGCAGAGGATGAGTGCCAGAACGCCAAGTGCTCCTCCTACAATATGCGAAACCATATTAAACCGCTCTTCACCGACTGTATACGACGGAAGAATACGATCGGCAAGCTTGATTCTTTTCATGGATTTCCCTCCTTAATCCCACATTGTCGTCTAAAGCAATGTCAAATCTAGATGATCTAATATCGCATATTAGATTACACGAATTGGAACTAATTGTCAAGAGGCTCCCTGGTTCTCGCGTAATCGATTCGTGATTGGATTGCTGTCCAAAAAAAGAATCCTCCGCTCCGATTGAAGCAGAGAATTCTTTCTTGGGCAATGAATTGTATCATCATTCAGCACGCAGGATTCCGCATGCGCCGTGAAGCTAATCATTCTTCTTTCTCATAATTGCCTTCAGAACGATCCCGAAAAGGATACCGGCCAGCACCCCGCTGAGATCAAGCCATACGTCTGAGATTGCCGGTCCCCTGCTCGAGAAGATCTGGATCGTCTCATCCAGGAAGGCGCAACCGAACCCGATCAGTCCAGCAAAAATACAGCCCCATTTCCGTTTGCCATAGAGCCAAAAACTAACCGAGCCAAGCGCGGCAAACTCCGTGAAGTGGGCACACTTCCGCACAATACGGTTAACATAATCTACGTCATTGCCAAACCATTTTACCAGATAACTGGCAATCCATTGACTCTGGCTGTCAGACGCCCTGGGAGGAAGGATGGACTGTCCCCAAATAAATACCAGAATCAGGAAAAACATGGCAAATGGAAGGAATTTCCGCTGTTTCACAGGGTTCCCCCTTTCAAAAAAAGAACCCCCGCCTAGGCGGGGGACTGGAGCTGGTGGCCGGACTTGAACCGGCGACCTGCTGATTACGAATCAGCTGCTCTACCGACTGAGCCACACCAGCACATCCAAGCCTGCTGATTTTATCACAGCTTGACTCATTCGTCAAGAACATTATCCTGCCTTATAAAAACTGTACTTTCTGAAAAAAATACGAAAAAACGCGCATTTTGCCACATAACGCCGATGTTTTATCCCGAATTGATCCAATCTTGCAAAATCACTATATCTTGTGGTATCTGCTGCATGAATTCCACCATATTCATGATTATTCCCAAAAAAATTGGAGCCTGTTGTTAACCGTAAAAGAATGAATCCGAACCCTTTCTCTTCAGTTATTCACACTGTCCACAAGTTTGTCCACAAGCGGAAACAATTGATACTGCGTGATTTCTGCCGTCTTACCGCTCCTGTTTGGAAGGGCCGAAAATGCATTGCTTTCATGAATGAAAGAGCCGTTTTTGGTTTCCATAACTATTTTTCATTTATGTCTCCTCCCCAACTTTTTCGATTAAAAAAGATGCAGGTATCTGAGCATATCCTGCATCTTTTTCCGTTTCACTTTTCTGCCTGCTTCATCTCGTCCCGCACAAGAGATCCAGTGTGAAAATCCGCTGCTCCCTCGGGGGACAGAGTTGGATCTGATCATTTCTTCCTATTCTTCTGCCGGAAGCCTGTTTCTGGTTGCAAATTGCTTCCTTTTCCGGTTTCCCAACGAAACGTGTTCAGAATCGTCTGTCGCAGACATCCATCGTTGCATATCCGTTCAGGCTCTGATCTGCGATATTGCCCGCCAGATATTCATAGTATCCCTGCGCACCGATCATCGCGGCATTATCGCCGCACAGAGACAGGGGCGGCATGCACAGCTTCACGCCCCGCTTTGCCGTTTCCTCGGTAAACGCAGCCCGGATCACGCTGTTTGCTGCCACGCCTCCTGCGACAGCGAGTGTTTTCCTTCCGGTCAGTTCCAAGGCTCTGAGTGTTCTGGGAACCAGTGTCCGGCACACAGCCTTGGAGAAGCCTGCACACAGGGAGGGAACATCCAGTTCCTCCCCCTTCTGCTGCGCATTATGAATCCGATTGATCGCAGCGGTTTTCAAACCCGAAAAAGACATATCCAGTTCCGAACCTGCAACCACGGAATCCGGCATCGGATACTTTTCAGGGTCTCCGCCCTGTGCCGTGCGGTCGAGAGCTGCACCGCCCGGATAAGGCATATCCAGCACTCTGGCTACTTTGTCAAAGCATTCACCGGCTGCGTCATCTCTGGTAGAGCCAAGGATTTCCAGATCCGTATAGTCTTTCACATCCGCAATCAGGGTATGCCCTCCGGACACTACCAGAGCGAGGAACGGGGGTTTCAGTTCCGGGTCTGCAAGATAATTTGCCGCGATATGACCCCGGATGTGGTGCACAGGCACGAGCGGCTTTCCCAGTGCAAGCGCCGCTCCCTTTGCGAAATTCACGCCTACCAGCACCGCGCCGATCAGGCCAGGTGCATAGGTGACTGCCACTGCGTCTATCTGGGCGCGCCGCAAGCCAGCCTCCTTGAGTGCCTGGTCTGCCAGACCGCAGACAGCTTCCACATGTTTCCTTGAGGCAATTTCCGGAACAACGCCGCCGTAAATCCGGTGCAGCGCCACCTGAGATGCAATGCAGTCTGCAAGGACCGTTCTTCCGTCCTCCACCAGTGCAACTGCAGTCTCATCACAGGAGGATTCCACAGCCATCAGAATCATTCCAATTCTCCCTTCAGCTCTCTGCGAAAAATATAAGCGTCTTCTTTTGGCTTTTCATAGTAGTTTTTCCTTCGGCCGGCTACTTCAAATCCAAGAGACCGGTACAAGGCAACCGCCGGCACATTCCCGACTCTCGCATCCAGAGTCAGGCTTCTTGCTCCCCGGTCATACAGGCGAAGCATCAGGGATGTAAGAAGCGCTTTCGCAACCCCATGTCTGCGCAGCTCCGGATGAACCGCCAGATTCATCAGATCCGCTTCATCCAGGACCGTCTGTGCGCCGACATAGCCTGCAATGGTTCCATCCAGGTCCGCTACCAGCCAGTCAGCAAGTTCATTGTCCAATTCTCCCTCAAGGGAGGCCGCGCTCCAGGGTACGGAAAAACACATCTCATCCAGTTCTGCCACTTCTGGAATATCCTCCCGGCACATGGGCCGGATCTTCAGTCTGATCATTTGGCATCATACCAGCTTTCCGCCGCTTTCGCCTGTGCGGTCAGGGGAACCTTCAGAGAAGCAACTTTCTGCATCTGCTCTGTCACAATCCGGCAGACCTGATCCGCTTCCTCTCTGGGTGCTTCCACAATCAGCTCGTCATGAACCTGCAGAATCAGGCGGGCACGAAGGCCTGCCTCCTCCAATGCGCGGTCCACGGCGATCATGGCCAGTTTGATGATGTCCGCGGCAGATCCCTGAACGGGCGCGTTCAGGGCAATCCGTTCCGCTCCGGAGCGGACGTTGAAATTGGAACTGTGAAGGTCCGGTATCCAGCGTCGTCTGCCATAGATTGTGCTGACATAACCGTCCTTTTTCGCCTGTTCCACCACATTTTTCATAAAATCCCGGACTTTGCTGTATTTCTGGAGGTAGGCATCCATGTAAGCTTTCGCCTCATTGCGGCTCACACCGATGTCCTCCGCAAGAGAGAATTCGGAGATTCCGTAGACAATCCCGAAATTCACCGCCTTGGCATTGCGGCGCATGAGCGGCGTCACTTCCGACAGCGGCACGCCGAACACCTGAGACGCCGTTACCGCATGCACGTCTTCTCCGGCGAGGAAGGCCTGCTGGAGATTCGGGTCATCCGCCATATGAGAGAGTACGCGAAGTTCAATCTGGCTGTAATCGGCATCCACCAGAACCCAGCCTGCCGGCGCGATAAACATACGCCGAAGCTCGCTTCCCAGTTCCGTCCGGACAGGGATGTTCTGAAGGTTGGGATCCGTGGAGGACAGTCTTCCGGTTGCGGTCACCGTGTTCTGGAAGGTGGTGTGGATCCGTCCATCCTCCGCAATATAGCCGAGCAGGCCGTCAGCATAAGTACTCTTCAGCTTTGTCAGCATGCGGTAGTCCAGCACGCACTGCACGATCGGATGCTTCCTGCGAAGCTTTTCAAGAACATCCGCTGAGGTGGAATATCCCGTTTTGGTCTTTTTCTGCGCAGGCAGCTGCAGACGCTCAAAAAGGACCTCTCCCAGCTGTTTGGGAGACAGAATGTTGAATTCTCCTCCTGCGAGTGTGTAGATCATTTCCTGTGTTTGCTCGATCCGTTCCTGAAGCATCTCACCAAAGGCGATCAGTGCGGGTCTGTCAACCAGGACACCAGCTCGTTCCATACGGGCAAGAACAGGGCAGAGCGGAAGGTCAATCTCCGTATAGACTCTCATGAGATTCTGCTCTTCCATCCGCTTCATCATGGGTTCCCTGAGTGCGAACAACGCCGAAGCCTGTGCAGCAGGTGTGTCATCCGGCTGCTGCTGCAGATACGCAGCGGAAAGCTTCCGAAGAGAATATTCCGCAGCAGATGGATCCAGTACATAGGCTGCAACCAGGGCATCAAAATCGAATCCGCTTGCTTCTGTATTCCACTTCTGTGCCAGATGATGCAGTTCCTTGGCATCCCAGCAGCACTTCTGCGTGCCGTTGGATAAAAACGCTTTCAATTCCGGCAGATGTTCCTGTATATCCAGCTCTGCCGTTCCGCCGTCCCATGCAACAGCCACGCGCGTACCGTCCTCTGAGAAGATCAGTGCGCATGGCACACCGGGATCCGGGAGACGATCCGACAGTGTCACTTCCGTCTTCACCGCCGCAGCGGGTGCAGGCTTCCGAAGCTGATACCGGTCGATCAGGCGGACAAACTCCAGTTTCAGGAACAGTTCATACAGCCTCTGCCGGTCCGGATCCTGCACAAGATTGTCCTGAGGCGTAAATGCAACCGGGGCATCTGTCCGGATGGTCGCCAGCTCGTAGCTGAGATAGGCTGACTCCTTCCCTTCCTCCAGCTTCTTCCGGACTGCGGGGCGCAGACTTTCCTGCTCCAGATTCGCATATACGCCATCCAGAGAACCGAAGGATCGGATCAGTTCTTTTCCGGTCTTTTCGCCCACGCCCGGAACGCCGGGAATATTATCCGAGGAATCTCCCATGAGCGCCTTCAGATCCACCAGGCGCTTCGGTGCAAATCCGTACTCTTCCTCAAACCGTTCCGGGGTATAATCCACAGAGGTGGTCTGACCGCTTCTGGTGGTAACCAGTTTTACCGTTACACCCGGCTCTACCAGCTGAAGGCTGTCCCGGTCTCCCGTCACAATCAGGCATTCCCAGCCGGACTGCGCGCAGATACGCGCGGCCGTACCCAGAATATCATCTGCTTCCCAGCCGTCCATTTCATAATATGGGATCCGCATGGCATCCAGCACTTCCCGCATCAGGGGCAGCTGCTGTGCAAGCTCCTCCGGCATGGGTTTCCGGGTTCCTTTGTATGCCTCATAGCGCAGATGACGGAATGTCTTCGCCTTCCGGTCGAAAGCGACACACACCGCGTCCGGTTTCACCTCTGTCTGAAGGGAGGAGAGAATATTCAGAAAACCGTAGACTGCGTTGGTGAAGAGTCCGTCCTTGGTGGAAAGCAGCCGCACACCGTAGAACGCACGGTTGATTACGCTGTTTCCATCCAGAATCATCAGTCTCATGATTGGAAACTCCTTCGATTCAAAATCATGCTCTATGCCACTTCGGTCCCTGCGGTGTATCCTCGATGATAATGCCTTTGGCTTTCAGCTCATCCCGGATCCGGTCCGCTTCAGCCCAGTTCTTTTCCTTCTTTGCCTGCGTGCGCAGTGCAAGCATCTGTTCAATCTGCTCTGCATCCTCATCCTCGGATGGCGCGGAAAGTGCCTCCGCCTTTGCAATCAGATCCAGTCCGAGCACCTGATCGAAATCGGCAATCAGTGCGCGCTTGGTGGCGTCGTTGGTATCCGCCTTAAGCACATCGTAGAGTGCCGTCACTGCGAGGGACGTGTTCAGATCGTTGTCCAGTGCCTCACGGAACTTAGCCTGCAGCTGTGCAAACACCTCTTCATCCACGGGCTGCTGCTCATTGGACAAAGCAGCCACACGGGCAATCAGCTTCTGGTACGCGCTCTGGGCGTTGTCCAGATTTTCATAGGAGAAGACAAGGGATTTGCGGTAGTGGCTCTGCAGGCAGAAGAACCGGTAAGCCAGCGGATCGTAGCCTTCCTCCTCCAGTACGGACACCGTGAGGATCTGTCCCTTGGATTTTGACATCTTGCCGGAATCGGTGTTCAGGTGAAGCACATGGAACCACTGCGGGCACCAGGGATGGCCGAGATAGGCTTCCGACTGGGCAATCTCATTGGTGTGATGGGGGAACATATTGTCAACTCCGCCGCAGTGCAGGTCCAGATACTCGCCCAGATGCTTGATGCTGATGCCGGAGCATTCAATGTGCCAGCCGGGGTAGCCGAGGCCCCAGGGCGATTCCCACTTCAGCTCCTGGTCCTCAAATTTGCTCTTGGTGAACCAGAGCACGAAATCCGTCTTGTTGCGCTTGTTTTCGTCTGCCTCAACGCCCTCGCGGACGCCGACCGCCAGATCCTCCTCATCGAAATTGTTGAACACATAGTAGCGCTTCAGTTTCGAGGTGTCGAAATAGATGTTTCCGCCCGCCTCATAGGCATAGCCTTTATCCAAAAGGCCCTGCACCAGCGTAATGAACTCGGGAATGCAGCCGGTTGCAGGCTCCACAACATCCGGAATCCGGATATTGAGCTTTCGGCAATCCTCAAAGAACGCGTCCGTATAGAACTTCGCGATCTCCATCACGGTCTTGTGCTCCCGCTTGGCTCCCTTGAGCATCTTGTCCTCACCCTCGTCTCCGTCCGAGGTCAGGTGTCCCACGTCGGTGATATTCATCACACGCTTGACCTCATAGCCGGAATAGCGCAGATACTTGTCAAGCACATCCTCCATCATGTAGGTACGCAGATTGCCGATATGTGCAAAGTGATAAACCGTGGGGCCGCAGGTATACATGCCGACCTTTCCGGGCTCATGGGTCACGAATTCATCCTTCGTTCTGGTCAGGGAGTTGTACAGCTTCATGATTCTTTACCTCCAGTTGTTTTTCTAATTCTAAGATTCGCGCCTCAAGCGCATTGATGCGGTCCATCATCGGGTCCGGCGTATGGATCTGATCCAGTTTTTCACCCTGGTAACGGACAATCCGTCCCGGCACGCCGACCACCGTACAGTTCGCGGGGACTTCCCGCAGTACGACCGCATTTGCCGCAATCCGCGCGTTGTCGCCGACTTTGAACGGTCCGAGCACCTTTGCGCCGGATCCCACCATGATGTTGTTTCCCAGTGTCGGATGGCGCTTCCCGGTGTCCTTTCCGGTTCCGCCCAGGGTTACGCCCTGATACAACAGGCAGTCATCTCCGATTTCCGTTGTTGCACCGATTACAATTCCCGTGCCGTGGTCAATGACGAGTCTGCGTCCGATCTTCGCCGCGGGGTGGATTTCCACGCCGGTGCGCCGCTTTGCAAACTGGGAAATCCATCTTGCAAGAAAGACACACCCGCGTTCATAAAACCAGTGGGAAATCCGGTAATAAATCATCGCATGGAGTCCATTGTAGAGGAACAGAATCTCCAGTCCGGATCTCGCAGCCGGATCGTTTTTCTGATATGCTCGGATTGTTTCGGTCAGTCGCATGGGCCTGCCTCCCATAAAAAAGATACTGCCCGCCTCTGTTTCAAGAGGCGGGCAGACAATGCTCGCGGTTCCACTCTGATTTCTCACTCATTGCCTTAACGCGGCACAGACGGGGATCTCTCCCTCGCTCCCGAATGCACTTCACAAAGCAGCCAGCCGCGTCCGCTTTCAGCCAGTGACGAACGCTCTCTGAGGCGGCAGTTCTCTGTTACTCTTTTCGTTCTCAGCGATTTGCATATTTTCAGGGGAATTCTAACACAGGCGCAGACAGCCTGTCAAGATTTCCTGAGGCCTAAAACATCCCAGTTTTCGATAAAGTATTCCACGCCGGAGGCCAGTGTCGTAACTACAATAATCCAGCAGATCACCAGGTCCAGTACAGGATGGGAAATTGCCATCATGACGCAAAGGCCAACCATGGTGCTGGCAGTCTTGATTTTGCCGCTCCATCCGGCCGCAACCACACGTCCGTTCTGCACTGCCACCAACCGGAGACCGGTCACGGCGAACTCCCGGGTCAGAACCACCATCAGCATCCAGGCGGGCATTCTGCCCCACTGCACAAAGATGACCATGGCGGAAATAACGAGGAGCTTGTCAGCCAGGGGATCCAGGAATTTTCCGAAGTCGCTGACCTGGTTGTAATGACGTGCAATATATCCGTCCACAAAGTCCGTCAGGCTGGCAATGACAAACACCGCCAGAGCCGCCCAGTTCCAGTTCAGCAGGAGAAATACCATAAACACCGGAATCATGACCACCCGGGCAAGGGTGATTTTACTTGCTGTTGTCATCTACGCACACTCCAATCAATTCGCCGTCCTGGGCGCCTGTAATCAACACTTCCGCAAACTGCCCGACACGGAGCTCATTCTGGCTGGTAAACCAGATGTTTCCGTCAATATCCGGAGATTCCGAATAACTCCGTCCAAACCAGGCGTCCCGCTCCGGATCATAACCCTCGCAGAGCACGATCTCGCGGGTTCCAAATCTCGTCTCGTTGAACGCATCCATAATCCGGCTCTGAAGCTCTGTCACAATTTCCGCCCGCTCCTGCGCGATCTCCGAATCCGGATACTCCATCGCAGCAGCCGGGGTTCCCTCCTCTGGGGAGAATGCGAAGCAGCCCACTCGCTCAAGCCGGTATTTCCGAAGGAATTCGCACAGTTCTTCAAACTCCGCTTCTCCCTCACCGGGCAGGCCGGCAATCAGGCTGGTACGGATCACCAGGCCGGGAATCCGGCTGCGGAGTTTGACGATCAGCGCTTCCAGTTCCGCCTTGGTTCCTCTGCGGTTCATTCGTTTTAGAATTTCATCATTGACATGCTGAATGGGAATATCCAGATACTTCAGGATCTTCGGCTCGTCGGCAATCAGGTCGATCAGCTCGTCAGTGATTTCATCCGGATAGAGGTAGTGCAGCCGGATCCAGCGGAAGCCATTGATCCGGCACAAGGCACGGAGAAGATCCGGCAGCCGCCGCCTGCCATAGAGATCCAGGCCGTATCGGCTGATGTCCTGTGCAACCACGATCAGTTCCCTGACTCCGGCAGCGGCAAGGCCTTCCGCTTCTTCCAGAAGATCCTCCATGGTGCGGGAACGGTAATGGCCACGCAGGGATGGGATCACGCAGTAGCTGCAGTGATTGTCACAGCCTTCGGCGATCTTCAGAAACGCATAGTACTCCGGTGTGGTCAGTGTCCTTGGAACTTCCGGGATGGAAGCATCAATATCCTCCAGATATACCGTCTTCTGCTCTTTCAGCACCTGCTCAACGGCAGGTACCACGGAAAAATAACTGCCGCAGCCAAGGATGCCGTCCACTTCCGGCATTTCCTCCAGGATCTGTTCCTGATAGCGCTGGGACAGACAGCCTGCAACCAGAATTTTCCGGATTCTGCCCTCCGCCTTAAGCTGACCCAGAGCCAGGATGTTGTCGATTGCTTCACTTTTTGCCGAATCAATGAATCCGCAGGTGTTGACAATTGCCACATCTGCGCCGTCCACGTCAGGGAGGACTTCATGTCCCGCCTGCTGAAGCAGGTATATCATCTGTTCGGTATTGACCTGGTTCTTTGCGCAGCCAAGGCTGACAAAGCCGATCTTTGCCATTCTCATTTTCTCCTTTTATGGTTCAAATTCGTCCAGCTCATCTGTATATTTCCGCAGTGCGGCGCGGATGGCCTCATAGCTGTGTCCCCGACGCGCAAGGGCGCCTGTCAGCTGCTGAATCTGCTTCCGGTCCGGTTTCTCGCCGCGGAGATGGGACTCCAGGAACTGCCTGATCTCATCATCCATCTCCGGATATTCCGCCAGTGCCTCATCCCAAAGTTCCTTTGGCACACCCTTTCCGTACAGTTCCTGTCTTGTCCGGGCTGGTCCAAAGCCCTTGGCAATGCATTTTCGAACCACCTCGGCCGCCACCTGCCGGTCGTCAAGGACATTCAGATCCTTCAGCCACGCAACGGACTGCTGGACATCCTCTTCCCGTTCACCGCGCTGCAAAAGCCGCCGCTGCAATTCCTTTTCCGACACGGCGCTTGCCGAGACGATCCGAACTGCTCTCTGTCTTGCAGAAGCCTTTCTGGCTGTTTCTTCCAGTGTCTTGAAATCCTCTTCAGAGAACTCCTTGCCGACATAGAGCACGCAGTCGGCAACCACTTCCGGATAGACCTTCATGGTTGCTCCGTTGTCAAACTTCAGGCGGATTCTCCCGGTCGGGCCGGGAATCGGTGTAAGAGACTCAAGCTTCATCGTCAAAGTCGTCGGCAGAGACATCTACTCCCTTGCCGGCAGCCTGTGCAGCGTTCTTGTTGTGGCTTCCCTGCAGCTTCCACAAGTTTTCGCGGATCACGCTCTCGATCTCATCCGCTACTTCAGGATGCTCCTTCAGGAAAGCCTTTGCGGCATCGCGGCCCTGTCCGATGTGTTCTCCGTTGTAGGAGTACCAGCTGCCGGATTTTTCCACTACATCCAGCTGGGCGCCGATATCAATCAGCTCACCCAGGCGGGAAATGCCCTCGCCGTACATGATATCAAATACAGCCTCGCGGAAGGGAGGCGCCACCTTGTTTTTGATCACCTTTGCCCTGGTGCGGTTGCCGGTCACCACGCCGCCTTCCTTAATGGATTCAATCCGACGGATGTCGATACGGACGGAGGCATAGAACTTCAGGGCGTTGCCGCCGGTGGTCGTCTCGGGGTTTCCGTACATCACGCCGATTTTCATCCGGATCTGGTTGATAAAGATTACGATGCAGTTGGTCTTTGCGATGGAGCCGGCAAGCTTCCGAAGCGCCTGGCTCATCAGGCGGGCATGAAGGCCGACAAAGCTGTCACCCATATCCCCTTCAATCTCGGCACGGGGTGTGAGTGCTGCAACGGAGTCTACGACAACCACGTCCACGGCGCCGGAACGCACAAGGGCGTCTGTGATCTCAAGCGCCTGCTCACCGGTATCCGGCTGGGAAACCAGCATTGCATCTGTATCCACGCCGAGTGCGGCAGCATAATCCGGATCCAGCGCATGCTCCGCATCGACAAATGCCACTTCACCGCCCTGTTTCTGCGCTTGCGCAAGGATATGAAGAGCCAGGGTTGTTTTGCCGGAAGATTCCGGTCCGTAGATCTCAATAATTCTTCCTTTGGGAACACCGCCGATCCCCAGCGCGGCATCCAGGGCAAGGGAACCGGTCGGGATCGCGTCCACCATCATTTCAGGCTTGTCGCCCAGACGCATGACAGCGCCCTTTCCGAAATTCTTCTCGATCTGTGCAAGTGCGGTTTCCAGTGCTTTCTGCTTGTTTTCTGCAGGTGCCGGTGCTTCATAGTTGCTCTTTTTCGTTGCCATTATACTACATCCTCTCTGGGATCCATGGCCAGAACCGCTCTCGGGATTCCGCCGGTATCCTCTTTTACTACGATAATCTTCAGGTCCCGCTCCTGCAGCAGTGCGCAGACCGCTTCTTTCTGCCCCTGCCCGAATTCAAAGGCAAGGAAGCCGCCCTTCTGCAGGGCGCCAAGATAATTCTCCAGAATGGCACGGTAAAAATCCAGGCCATCCGCTCCCCCGTTGAGTGCAAGATGCGGCTCATAGTCCTTTACGGAACGGTCAAGCTGCTCCATCTCCGTCTCAGTCACATAGGGAGGATTGGCGACGATCATGTCATATTTTCCGAGAAATGCGGATGCCGGTTCCATTGCATCCAGCTTCAGGGCTTTTACGCGGCCCGTAAAGTGGAGCGATTGGATGTTCTGCCTTGCCACTTTCAAGGCTGCATCCGACACATCTCCCAAAGTCACGCGTGCGTCCGGAACCTCGGAGGCAATCGCCAGCCCGATGCATCCAGAACCGGTACAAAGATCCAGCACCCTGGGGTTTTCCGCCGGTGATAGCTTCAATACATGAACTGCCAGTTCCGTGACAACTTCCGTGTCATCTCTAGGAATCAGCACATCAGGCGTAATGGTAAGCTTTAGGCCGTGGAAAGGCCAGAACCCCAGCAGATAGGCAAGAGGTTCTCCGTCCAGCGTACGTGCCACCAGTGAATTCAGGCGGCGCTCCACTTCTTCAGAGGCATACATCTCTTTGTGGGCTGTCACCCGCTCTACGCTCTGCCCGGAGGCAAGCGCAAGCAGTTCTCTGGCAAGGGCGCCCGCCCGCTCCCCTTCTGAAGGCAGCAGCGCGCGCCTGGCATCCATGTACAGTTCCGAATACTTTTTTACCACCGGTCCGCACCTTCCTGATCGGGAATCACAAGACGCAGCGCCTCAATTCCCACTTCAATCATGCTCTCGTCCGGTTCTCTGGTTGTCAGATGCTGGAACCACATTCCCGGCGCGGAAAGAGTTCTCGTCAGCAGATTGTCATAGCGTCCTACCAGCCGGTTGCACTCGTAGGCTACGCTGACCACCACAGGAAGCAGCGCAAGCTTGCAGAGAATGCGCAGCAGCGTGTTAGGCGTCTGAATCACGGATCCGATCAGGATGCTCAGAATAATCACCACAAACAGGAAGCTGGTTCCGCAGCGGGGATGCAGCCTGGTCATGGGCTTCACATTCTCCACCGTCAGGGGAAGCTTTGCTTCATAGCAGCGGATGGTTTTATGCTCCGCCCCATGATACTGAAAAACACGCTGTATGTCAGGCAGTCTCGAAATCAGCGCCAGATAAACAACGAACACGACGACTTTCATTACGCCTTCCAGAAGGTTGCGGAGGACGATTCTGTCGTGAATCGGCCGGATCAGGCTGACCAGAAACGTGGGAAGCAGCGCAAAGAGGGCGACTGCAAATATAACACCCAGAACCGCCGCAGAGTAAATGAGCCACTGTTCCAGCTTCTCCGAACCGAAATGCTTCTCAATCCACCTACCGAACGGACCGGGCTCTTCCTGCTCATCCTCCGGAAGGTAGGATGCGGAAGTCATCAGCGACTTGATGCCGTTGACCATGGACGAGCCGAAATTGACTACGCCGCGGATGAACGGGAAGCCCAGAATCGGGAAACGGTCCTTGATCAGGCGGAGCGGCTCCACCCTGCTTTCCAGTTCGCCGTCCGGTTTGCGAACCACCAGCGACTGCTTGTCCGGTCCGCGCATATAGATTCCCTCAATGAGGGCCTGCCCTCCAATCAGGGTTTTGAATTTTTCCTGCGGCATTCTGCCGTCACTCCTTTGCCAGGGTTTCCTCAATCGGAATCCGGATGGACACGCAGGCACCTCCGCCCTCCGCATTGGTGATCTCCAGCGAGCCGTTGTGCAGTGATACAATCTCATCGCATACCGCAAGGCCGATGCCGCTGCCGCGTGCCTTTGAGGATCCCTTATAGAATTTCTGTTTCACATGCGGCAGCTCATCCTCCGGGATGCCGGGGCCGAAGTCCCGGATACGGATCAGAATATCCGTACCGTCCCGCAGAATTTCCGCCGTGATTTTTTTGCCCGAACCTCCATGCTTCACCGCGTTGTCCAGCAGGTTCAAAAACACCTGGCGCAGGCGTTCCGGATCGCAGGGTACCTCATCCGGAATATCGGAGTCATTCTCCAGATATTCCAGTTCAATTCCTTCCTGACGAAGCCGGGAGCCGTACATAAACACGGTATCTTCAAATTCCGAACGGATATCACAGGGCCTAACATTCAGAATAAATCTGCCGTCCTGCATCCGGGTGAATTCCAGCAGTTCCTCCACCATGCTGATCAGGCGCTGGGTTTCCCGCAGAATAATCTGAATTCCCTTCCGGTTCTCCTCCGGGTCCGAGTTGTCGGATAGCAGGGTCTCACCCCAGCCGGATATGGCCGTCAGAGGCGTGCGCAGCTCATGGGAGACCGATGAAATAAACTCGGACTGCATTTTCTCCGTCTGGGCGATTTTTACGGACATGTCATTGATCGTGTCCACAAGTTCGCCGATCTCATCGTCAAACTCCTTGGGAATCTGCACGCCGTAGCTTCCAGCCGCAATCCGTTTCGCAGTCGCCGTAATCTCTGACACCGGCCGGACAATAGACGAGATAAAATAACGGCCAAACAGTACAACCAGCGCAATGAGAAGAATCCCTGCCGCGATGGCAAGCAGTGCATTCTTGGTGATCTCCCGATCCACCAGGCGGAGGCTGGTTACGTAACGGAGAATGCCGATGACTTCCCCGTTGATATAGATCATGGGGCTTGATACGGCGAGGATCCGCTCCCCGGTATCCGGATCTGCCCCCACATAGGTCTGAATTTCCTGAGTGGAAATTGCTTTCGCGATCTCCGGCGTACCGGGTGACTGTCCGGACCACTGCCCGTATGAGGAAGCAACGATTTTGCCGGAAGTCTTGATAAACTGCAGTTCCATCCGTCCTGCATCCTCAAAGGTCTTCGCGAAGTTCACGCAGGACTGATAGTACTCATTATAGCTCTGATTCATGTAAGAGCTGAAGAAATCCGTGGTTGTCCTGGCGCGGCTGACCAGGTTGTCCTCCATGTTGTTATAGTAATACGCATAGATGGAGACCGAGTATGCGATGACGATCACAAAGACAATAGCCATCAGGACACTGACATTGTTCAGAAGCCAGCGTCTCTGAATGCCCGAGATCTTTCTCATACGCTCTCCCTTCTCCCGCATCATACTGCATTTCCTGTCCGTATAACCGGACAGCAGGCAGAATCATGCAGGATTACCTGTCCTCTGCCCGTTTTACAGACTCCATTTATAGCCGAATCCCCAGACCGTTGTCAGGAAGGATGGATTGGCAGTGTCATCCTCGATCTTGATCCGCAGGCGGCGGATATTCACATCCACGATCTTTTCTTCTCCGTCGTAATCTCCGCCCCAAACGGAAGAAAGGATCTCCTCCCGCGAGAGTGCTCTGCCGGGATTCTGCATAAACAGCTTCATGATGGAATACTCCACCTGTGTGAGTTTGATCCGCACGCCGTTTTTCTCCAGTGTCCGGGTATGGGTGTTAAGAGCAAAGGGACCCTGTACCAGCATGCCAGTGTCAGACGGCTCCTCATCTCCCACACGGCGGAACAGCGCATCAATGCGTGCTGTCAGTTCCGCGGGAGAGAACGGTTTTGTCACATAGTCATCGGCGCCGGTCATCAGTCCGGTGACCTTGTCCATCTCCTGAGTCCTTGCCGTCAGCATGATGATGCCGATGGTTTTATTGGTGACACGGATATTTCGGCAGACCTCAAAGCCGTCGATATCCGGCAGCATGATATCCAGAATCGCCACGCCGATATCCGGATTGTTCTTCAGCTGGTCCAGCGCCTCGCGTCCCGTGCCCGCCTCGACCACATCATAGCCTGCGCGGCGCAGATTGATGACAACAAAGCTGCGGATGGAGGGTTCATCCTCCAGAATAAGTACTCGTCTCATGAATCTTCTCCCTTACATTTCTCCGGTATTCCAGTCAATCTTGATAAAATGGAACAGATTCCGCAGCGCATCCTCTGTCAGACTTCCATTGTTGGGGCCGATGGAAGCGGAATAGACTGTCTCACCCTTCTGATCCAGAATAAATCGTCCATTCTCTTCGGCAAGCTCCGTGCGTCGGCTCCCCGTAAAAGCATAGATGGTACACAGCTCCTGTTCGCCGGTTTCTGGACTCCAGCGGGAGAATACCAGTCCGGCAACGCTGCCTACATTTTTCCCGCGGTAGATGACTAGCTGCCCCCATTCCTCCGGAAGCACCAGGTACCAGCCGCCGTTGTTCTGAAACTGGTGATAGGTGCGGAGCTTTTTTACCCGCTCCCCCTCCAGCGTCAGATTATACCATTCGATGGTCCAGAAGCTGGAGCTGTCCGGCTGGGTGCTCAGAGGCACCGGATCCGGCAGTTCCAGAATCCCGTCGGAATCCACATCCGCCGCATAGACATTGTATTCCCGGATCGTGGAAGCAACTCCCACATCCTCCCGGGCGGCAATATTCGTCAGAACGCCGTTGCGAAGCGCGAATACATCGGTAACAAGCGAGTCCTCCTCATGATTTCCCGCCACGAAGACCGCCGGCACATTCTCCGCCAGTTTGCCCGTGATAATCCGGCGGATGGTTGTCACTCCCTGGGAGAGATAAGCCTCCGGGAGCCGGACCATGCTGTCATTCTCATAATAGAAAAGGGACGCAGCGCCGGTCGGCTCGTCTGAACTGAACCGTACCAGAAACAGCTCGTTTTTTCCGTCCTGATTCAGATCGACTGCCCGGTATTCGCTGCACGCCGCACTCATCAGTTCTGTCAGGCCCTCTTTCCGAAGGCTGTAAACGGAAAGCGCCCTTGAGATCTGGTTGCTCACCTGGCTTGCCAGCACCAGTTCCGCACCGCCTTCGCCGTCAAGCTGAATATACTCAACGCTCTGGAAGGAACTGCCGTTGCCCTCGATAATTGCGATGTTCTGATAGGCACCGTCCCGAAGTGCAAAAATATATGCCTTGAGCGGGAGTTCCCCGCTGGTCCTTACAAAAGCTATCGCTTCATACTCCCCGTCTCCGTCCAGATCCGAGAGCTGAATGGCCTGACGGTTAGAGCCTGACACAGGTGCCGCATACTCTGCATCAGAGCCAAGCACCGCTTCTATCGCGGACTGCAGTTCTCTGTATTCTTCACTGATGTGCGGGAGCTGATAGAGATCCTCCGTTGACTTCAGGCATCCCGAAAGTGAGAGGATCATTGCCGCTGCAAGAAGCAGCGCCAGAAGCCGTTTTTTCAATCTTTGACGCTCCTTCCGACTAAATCGCAGAATATTATAGCAGATAATCTGCAGAAAAGATAGCAGAATTCCGGTAAAACAGATTATCCTTTTTTTGCCAGTTTTATCCGGCCTTTTACTTCAGAACTACGTTTTCCGGCCCGAGAATGCTTCTGAGTTCCTCCAGCAGTTCTTCCGCCGGCTGGGCAGCCGTTCCCCTGCGCACCCCTGTGTCTGCAAAATAGAGCACCGCCTGGGTCTGTCCGGGGAACATATTCAGGCATGCCTTTGCCTTGCGGTATTCCAGAGAATCTTCGCTTGGAAGCTTCAGGAACAGTTTTTCCGGTTTCTGTGCCGGCGTTTCCTGTCGGACCGGCTCCCCCTGAGCCTGCAGTTCCGTCACCTGCGGCACTTTTGCCTGTTCTTTCTCAAAATCCTGCAGATTCCACACCTGGTTTACAATCAGCTGCGGAGATTTTTCATCCCGGACGGAAATGCGTCCCTGTACCAGAACTGCCTGATTCGGCTGAAGATAGACCCCGTACTGATCCAGGACGCTGGAGAACGCCAGCAGTTCCATGGAATCTGTTTCGTCCTCCAGGGTGACGTACGCCATCATGGTCTGATTCTTGGTGGCTTTCATTTTCACCTGTTCCACCATGCCGGCAATGTTCACCGTCTGATTGTCCCGAAATTGCTTCGGTCCCTCCGGATCCGCGAAATCCTGATTCACCGCGCCGATAGAGACCGCTTTGACACGTTTCAGTGCATCACGGTAATCATCCATGGGGTGTCCAGAGAGATAGAGTCCCGTTGTCTGCTTCTCAAAAAGCATAAGCTCACGTCTGGAGAGTTCCTCCATTATCGGAGCCGTCACCTGCAGCGTCTGCTGAGGCTGATCCGGCTGCAGATCAAACAGGCTGATCTGGCCTGCCACATTTCGCCGCGCGGCATTGGTCACTGCATCCATCACCTGTTCATAGATGCTCAGCATCTGTGCCCGGTTGAGGCCGAGTCCGTCCATGGCGCCGCATTTGATCAGGTTTTCCATGGCCCGTTTGTTCAGATCCGTGCCGTTCATCCGGCGGCAGAAATCCTCAAGGGATTTGAAGTTCCCCCGCTGGGTGCGCTCCGCTACCAGTTTCTGGATAAACCCTCTCCCGATATTCTTGATGGCGCTCATGCCAAAGCGAATTCCGCCCTCCACAGGGGTAAAGGAATCGCCGGACTCGTTGACTGCAGGAGGCAGCACTGCGATTCCCATCTCCCGGCATTCAGCAATGTACTCCGCGATCTTGGCGGCACTGTCGAAGACGCTGGTCATCAGCGCCGCCATGTATTCCTTCGGATAATGGCGTTTGAGATACGCGGTCTCGTAGGATACCTTGGCATAGCAGACGGCATGGGCCTTGTTGAAGGCGTAGTTGGCAAAATCGAGGATCTGGTCATAAATGGTCTGCGCAACCTGCTCCGGAACACCATTCCTGACGGCGCCGGCGATATTCCGCTCCGGATCTCCGAAAATGAAGGCATTCCGTTCGGCTTCTATCACCGCCTGCTTCTTCTTGGAGATTGCACGCCGCATATTGTCCGCCTGTCCGAGGGTGTATCCGCCCATCTGCCGGAATATCTCAATCACCTGCTCCTGATAGACAATGCAGCCGTAGGTGACCGAGAGAATCGGCTCCAGCATGGGGTGCAGATAGCTGATCTTTTCCGGGTGCTGCTTGGATTCAATAAACCGGGGAATGGAGTCCATGGGACCCGGCCGGTAGAGTGCCACAATGGCCGTGATGTCCTCCAGTGACTGGGGCTTCAGGCCGGTGCACACCGAGGTAATGCCTGCAGATTCCAGCTGGAATACGCCTGAGGTCCTGCCCTGTGTCAGCATCTCATAGGTCTCCGCATCGTCCTCCGGGACTTTCTCGACTTCAAAGCCCGGCTCTTTCTTTCGGATGGATTCCTCCGCATCCCGGATTACCGTCAGGTTCCGGAGTCCCAGAAAATCCATCTTCAGGAGGCCCAGTTCCTCCAGCGTCGTCATGGTAAACTGGGTGACAATGGTCTCGTCATTGCGGGCAAGGGGCACATAGTCATAGACCGGGAGCTTGGTAATAACCACGCCGGCGGCATGCGTGGAGGTATTGCGCGGCATGCCCTCTATGGCGCGGGCAGTGTCAATGAGCTCGTGAACCCGCTCGTCGGAATCATACATCTGTTTGAGCTGAGGAGACACTTTGAGCGCCTCGTCCAGCGTAATATGGAGCGTGGTGGGAACCAGTTTGGCGACTACATCCGTCTCAGCAAAGGTGAAGTTCAGAGCTCTGCCCACATCCCGCACCGCGCCTCTCGCCGCCATCGTGCCGAAGGTGACAATCTGCGCCACGTGATCCGCGCCGTATTTCCGCATGACGTACTCTATGACTTCGCCGCGGCGTGTCTGACAGAAATCCGTATCAAAATCCGGCATGCTGACACGTTCCGGATTGAGGAACCGCTCAAAGATGAGCGTATACTTCATGGGGTCGATTTCCGTGATATGCATACAGTAGGCTGCGATGGATCCGGCTCCGGAACCGCGTCCCGGTCCGACAGGGATCCCGGCTGCCTTTGCCCAGAGAATAAAGTCTGCCACAATGAGATAGTAGTCCACGTATCCCATGCGTTCCACAACGCCCATCTCATAATCAAGACGTTCCCGATACGCCTTGGGCTCATCGGGATAGCGCTCCCGGAATCCCTCATTGCAGAGCTTTCGGAAATAGGTCAGGGAATCCATTCCGTCCGGCGCATGATATTCCGGCAGATGGTAATGTCCGAACTCGAAATCCACGCTGCAGCGGTCCGCGATCCGCTGGGTGTTGTCCAGCGCTTCCTGCCAGCCCGGGAAAAGTGTACGCATCTCCTCTTCGGATTTGATGTAGAACTCATCCGAGGCAAACCGCATCCGGTTGGGGTCATCCACCGTCTTCCCCATCTGTATGCACATGAGAACGTCCTGCATCCTGGCATCTTCCCTGCGAAGATAGTGCGCGTCGTTGGTCGCCACCAGAGGCAGTCCGGTCTCCCGATGCATACGGAGCAGCGCCTGATTCACCTCAGACTGCTCGGCAATTCCGTGATCCTGCAGCTCCAGATAGAAATGGTCCGGGCCGAAAAGCTCCGCCAGCTCCAGTGCCTTGTCTCTGGCGCTTTCGTAGCTTTCATTCACGATCGCTTTCGGCACGGCGCCTGCCAGACAGGCAGACAGCGCAATAAGGCCTTCGTGATGATCCCGAAGCAGCTCCATGTCCACCCGGGGCTTGGAGTAGAACCCCTCCAGGAAGCCGCAGGAGACCATATAGCTCAGATTCCGGTAGCCCTCCTCGTTCTCGCACAGAAGCACCAGATGACAGGGATCCGAATCCACGCCATGGACCTTGCTGTGCCTGCTGCCGGGCGCGACATAGACCTCACAGCCGATGATCGGCTTGATGCCCTCCTTCTGCGCCGCGCGGTAAAAATCGATTACACCGTACATGACGCCGTGGTCCGTGATGGCGACCGCGGTCTGTCCCAGTTCCTTGACGCGCTGAATCAGACCGGGAATCCGGCATGCGCCGTCCAGCAGGCTGTATTCCGTATGTACATGCAGATGACAAAATGCCATGGCGGTGTCTTCCTTTCCGATGACTTCAATTGTTCCGGATTATTCAATGCGGAATGTTATACGCTTCTGGCTGCTTCCAGCAGCTTGCGCAGCCGGTGATTGACTGCAGATTTGGTGAGCGGCGGTTCATGCATGGCGGCAAGTTCCGAAAGCGTTGCCTCCGGATGATCCATACGAAGCTGTGCGGTCTTCCGGATCCGTTCGGACAGCGTCTCGAACTTCCCGGATTCCTGCAGTACGCGAATTGCCGCCAGATGCTCTTGGGCGGCGTCCACCGCTTTGGACAGATTCGCCGTGTCGCAGTTCACGCGGCGGTTGACTTCATTGCGGAGATCCTTCTCCACCTTTGCCTCCATGATCTGCATGGCGCAGACAGGGGCACTAATAAGGGTAAGAAAGTCCTCGATGGCGTTGGACTGTTTGAAATAAAGGATCCTCTCCCCGCCGCGCACAGTGTCCTTCGGCTGGAATCCCAGTTCCAGCAGCAGGGCATAGCACTCCGCATTGACCACGATGTGGCTGGTGGAGAGCTCCAGATGATAACGTTTCTCCGGATTGGTCACGCTGCCTCCCGCAAGGAAGGCTCCTCTCAGGAAGCTGACCTGGCAGTGCTCCTCCTCAAGAGCACCCAGGTTAATGTGCAGACTCAGGCTTTCTCCCGCGTTCAGGCCGAAGCCTTCGAAAATGGCAGAGATTTTCGCGGGATCCGTGAACTGATAAATCATCTTTCCCGGCTGATCCAGCGTTTCCGGCTGATCATCAAAGCTGATCGAGAATGCCTTCCGGAACAGCTGCGGCAGTCTTGCCGCAAAATCCCTGCTCTCGGTGACAATGCGGATTCCGGAAGCGCTGCAGGCGGAGCAGTACAGAAGCACGCCGTAGCATTCCGCCACCGCGCAGCAGTGCCTGCTGATCGCGGTTCTGCACAGTTCCGCGCGCACATTGGAAGCAAATGACATGATTTTCCCCTCCGGAAGTTCAGTTCAGGATCTGCATCAGCGCCCGCCCAAGCGCAGCGGGATCATGACGCGCATAGGTGCCCGTTGCCGTCAGGGGCGCCCAGAATGTTTTGACGCCCAAGGGATCCAGTTCCCCCTCGTTCGCCATCAGTTCCTCCGCGCCTTCCAGCGCGTAGGCTTTCCGGACGGATTCCGGGAGATGCCTGGAATTGGAAAGGCAGTAATCGAAGATCTTCCCGCCGCCGTGGCGGAACAGAGCGCTGACATGGTCGGCGGCGGAATATCCCTCCGTCTCCCCGTCCTGCGTCATGATATTGAGTACATAGACCCGCTTTGCCTTCGTTTGCTTCAATGCATCCGAGATGCCGTCAACCAGGAGATTTGGAATAATGCTGGTATAGAGGCTTCCGGGGCCGAGAAGAACCAGATCCGCGTTGAGGATCGCCTCCACACTCTGTGAGAGTGCCTTCGGATGCTCCGGGATAAGCCGAACCTGGCTGATTCTGCAGTCATTCTCCTTCTTGGCCATAAAGATCTTGCTCTCGCCGAGGATCGTGCTGCCGTTCTCGAATTCCGCCTCCAGAAACACGTTTTCATTGGTAACCGGCAGAACCCGACCCACAATGGACAGAACCTGCCCCATGCGGGTTACCGCCTGATCAAAGGAGTCGCTGATGCCGTTCAGCGCTGCCAGAAACAGGTTCCCGAAGCTCTGCCCCTTAAGACTTCCTTCCGAAAAGCGGTAATCAAACACCTGTTCCATAATCGGCTCCGTGTTTGCAAGCGCCAGAATGCAGTTTCGGATGTCACCCGGAGGCAGAATCCCCAGATCCTCCCGCAGCATTCCGGATCCGCCCCCATCGTCTGCGACGGTGACAATTGCCGTGATGTCGCTGGATAGATATTTGATGCCGCGCAGCAGAGTGGAAAGGCCGTGGCCTCCGCCGATGGCGCAGATCCGTGGTTCTCCCCGTCCGGGCAGATATACTTTGACCGATTCATCCATGGTCCTGTCTTCACTCCTGTCTCATATCCCTGTGGTGCACAACCGTATGGTAGCCGTTCTCCGTCAGGCGTTTTCCGAGTTCCACACTGACCGCGACTGAGCGGTGGTGGCCGCCTGTGCATCCGATGCAGACACTCACGCCGGATCGGCCAGCCTCCGCGCACAAAGGCAGCATGCATTTCAGAAGATCCTCCAGCCGATCCATCAGGGTCTGTGCCTGCGGGAAGGAAAAGACATATTCCGCCACTTCCCGGTCCTCGCCTGTCTTGTGCCGCAGTTCCTCCACGTAATAGGGATTCGGAAGCATTCTTACATCTATCACCAGGTCCGCATCCAGGGGAATGCCGTATTTATAGCCGAAGGACATGATGGTCACAGTCATTTCACCGGCCGTCTTGCCACTGCCGTAGGTTGCGATCAGGGCATCCTGAAGCCCCGTGCGGGGCATAGCCGACGTGTCAATGATCTCATTGGCAAGGGCGCGAATCGGGGCAAGCTGCTGACGCTCCGCCTCCACCGCATCCTGCAGCGTTTTATAGTCCTTCTGCAGGGGATGCTCCCTGCGGGTTTCCTTGTAACGTTTGATGATGGTCTGCGTGTCCGCATCGAGGAACAGCGTGGAGTAGCTGCAGCCAAGCTCATCAATCCGCTTAAGCGTCTGGACGTAGCTTTCCGCCGTCAGTCCACTGCGCACATCTGTCAGCATCGCCACCTTGTCATATTCGCCGTGGTTCGCCATACAGAACTGCACCTGTTCCGGGAGTATCTGCGCAGGAAGATTTTCCACGCTGTAGTAGCCCAGATCCTCAAGTACCACCGCCGCACGGCTTTTGCCTGCGCCGGACATGCCGGATACGATCAGAAAATTCATACATTCTCCCTTCCCCGGAGAATCCGCACCTCCGGCTCCAGCGTAATTCCGGATAACTCAAGCACCCGTTCCTGAATCAGGCAGATCAGGCGCTTCACATCTTCTGCCGTTGCTCCGCCCAGATTGACAACAAATCCCGCGTGCTTCTCGGAGACCGCCGCTCCGCCGACCTGCAGTCCCTTGAGGCCTGCCTGGTCAATCAGCGCCGCTGCATATCCGCCTGCCGGCCGTTTGAATGTACTGCCTGCGGACGGCAGATCCAGCGGCTGTTTTTCCTTGCGTCTGGCAGCCAAATCCCGCATTGTCTCCTGAATCTGTTCCGGATCTCCTCTGCGGAGGCGGAAACGGACCGCGCAGACACTGTTTCCGTCATCTGAAATCGCGCTTCCGCGGTACCGGAATCCCTGTTCCTCCCCGAGATAGGAGATCTGGGATCCCTCTGCTGTCAGCGTCCAGGTCTGTATCGCGCAGTCCTTCATTTCCCCGCCGTATGCGCCGGCATTCATCACAACGCCGCCGCCCACCGTGCCGGGGATTCCCTGCGCAAACTCAAGGCCTGTCAGGCCCCGCTGCGCCGCAAAAACAGACAGGCGGGAAAGAGTTACTCCGCACAGGGCGACAATCGCGTCCGGGTCATCGGCCGCCGCATGAAGATCCTGCATTTCTTTTTTTGTCTGGATTACCACGCCGTCCAGGCCTTCGTCCGGCGCCAGTACGTTGCTCCCCGCGCCGAGCAGAAGCCATGGAAGCTCCCGCTCGCGGACAAATCGCAGAACGGACGCCATTTCCTCTTCCGACGCCGGAAACACCATGCAGTCAGCGGGACCGCCGATCCGGAAACTGGTATAGTCCGACAAGGGCGCCTGTTCCTCCATCTGCAGTTTCGGCATCTGCGCGCGAAGATCTCTGATCCACTGTCCGTCCAACGGCTGTCACCTCCGAAGAATGAGAGTATAATCTAAATTATTATATCAAATTCTATCCAGAAATAGAATCCCCATTGTATATTTTCCGAAGATTTTCGTGCTCCGGAAGAGCAGCTCCAAGAGGGCGGTTTTCGAAGAATCCGATCCCGGCTTCAGGCGCAGTCTCCGGAAGATTTTCTGCTCCTGCACAGGTTCTCGTCATACGCATGCGATCCAGCCGTTGAGTGTGCCTCCCTTTTGTGGTATGCTTGAGTCAAGCTGGAAAGAAAGAAGGATGATTCCTCGTGAACATCAGAAAAGATCATATTGAAACACTGTATGAATCCAGATTTCTCAAGTGCTATGACATTCGTTATGCCGAAGGAAAGCACTATTATGAAGCATCCAGGAGAGAAAAGAATGATCTGGTTGCGAAAAAATCAGACTCCGAATTCCAGCAGATGCTCCCGGACGCGGTCACGGTGGCGGTTGTGCTTCATCTCCCGGGAAATGACACGCGTCTGCTGATGAGCTATGAATACCGCTATCCCATCGGTCAGTATCTCCTGAGCCCTGTCGCAGGCCTTCTGGATCCGGAGGACAGACAGAGTGCGAATCCCCTGATAAACGCCGCGATCCGGGAAATCCGGGAGGAAAGCGGTCTGACCGTCCGGGAACAGGATCGCGTTTACGTACTTAACCCCTGCGCATTCTGCACGCCTGGCATCACGGATGAAAGCAACGCCTTCTTATGTGCCGAACTCACACTGGATAATTTGGAAGACCTGAATCAGGACGGTGCAGTCGGAACGGAGCTGTTCCGCGGATTTGAACTGCTGGATCGGGAGCGTGCGCAGCGGATTTTCCGAAGCGGCAGAGATGAGCACGGCAACTTCTATTCCCTTGCAGCCTGGATGGTTCTCAGCATCTTCCTCTCGCTGTTCTGAACACCGCCCGTTCGGAATCCTGCGTGCATAAAGGAGAGCCGCTCGTCAGCGAGCGGCTCTCCAAAAAAAATATATCATCATCCGCAGGCTGCGCGGTGTTCTCAGAACCCGCTTTCCTGCGTCAGGCTGTCGTAATGCAGATTGATCTGCTCCATAAATTCCTTCGCAGCGTTATACCCCATCTTCTTCTGGCGGTTATTCATGGCTGCAACCTCCAGAATGACAGCCAGGTTTCTGCCTGGTTTAATGGGCACGGAGATTGTCGGTATTTTTACGCCCAGTATCTCCTCATAATTCTCCTCCAGGCCGAGCCGGTCGTAGGTGTCCCCTTCCTTCCAGTTCTTCAGATGAATCAGAAGATCAATGCTGGTGGAGTCTTTGACGGCACCCATGCCGAACAGCTGTGCAACATTGGTAACACCGATGCCGCGGAGCTCCACATAATGGCGGATCACATCCGGTGCCGTGCCGACCAGTTCGCTGGGCGACACCTGTTTGATCTCTACCGCATCGTCCGCAATCAGCCGGTGGCCGCGCTTGAGCAGCTCCACTGCCGCTTCCGACTTGCCGACGCCGCTTTCTCCCACTAGGAGCAGGCCTTCACCATAGACTTCCACAAGAACGCCATGCCGGGTTACTCTGGGTGCCAGCTTTGAAGAGAGATTGACAATCAGTTTCGCGATCAGCGCCGCAGTAGGCTGATCTGATGTCAGGACGGTTATGTTGTGTTTTTTTGCCATCTGGAGCAGTTCATCGGGGGGCATAAGGTCCCTTGCATAGATTAATGCCGGAATCCGATAGGAAAAAAGGCGGTCAAAAGCAATCGAGCGCTCATCCTCTGACATTCCGCTGATATAGCTGTGCTCCACCATACCCATCACCTGGAGACGCATAGGCTCAAAATGTTCAAAATATCCAGTCAGCGCAAGGCCCGGCCTTGTAACGTCCGCAACCAGCAAGCAGACACGATTATAATCGGTGGCCTTGTGCAAAGGCACCAAATGAAATTCCTCCGCGATCTCATGGAGAGGAACCGTATACTGATACATGGCAATGCCTCCTCCCTTACGTCATAATGATAGCATACAGCAAAGTAGATCTCAAGAATTCAGTCGGAAAATATACTAACATCACGAAAGATGCAGGCCGTGTCAAGCCGTCGTAGGAGTAGACGGTCATAATACCACTGTGGTCTGTCTTTGTTGCCATTTACACGGGTGGGTAGGAGAAAGGCATTACTCTACCCGTGTAATTACAATTGTCTCATACTGATTGTCAAATAGTTTATCTATTTCTATGTGATTAATTATTAGCTTCTTAGATGTAAAACGACAATGTCCAAATAATAATTCATTGTCTCCGATATGTGAACCAAGCGGGTAAAATACTATACGGTCACCCGGGCCAAACGCTACTTGAACACTTATTGGTTCTCCACCTGTTTTCACATCTATCCTTTGATAATCCAACTCTCCAAATTCCATACGAATATAAGGCTCCTCACAAACCCAAACACTTGGTGCATAATCATATGGTCTTCTTCCATAATACACGTCACATGCAGCTAGCAGAAGAATGATACACAGCAAACAAACGCAGAAAAGCACCACATTTCTTTTAGATACAGATACCACCGACAAACACGCCCTTTGACAAGTAATCATTCAAATCTTCTTTTTCAAATTCAATAGACATTTTATTGTATGCATTGAAGATTATATACTTTCCCTTATGGTTGCAATATCTAATCGCAACGGTATGTGCGCCTTTGAATAAATCTATGGCTGTTTTATCTGATAACAACCCAAGAATCACAGAGTCAAGGGCTTGGTCATAGGCAGAATAGTCAGGGAGTTGAATGGAAGCATTCCAAAACGTCATGATGGCAATCCCGCCATTTTTCACATGATCAATCACATCATCCAAGGATTCTGCACGTGAATAGCTTACGTTCTTTTCATAAAAATAATATTCAATTACCCATGGCATGGTACCAAGCCAACGGATCGGGTTTTTCATCGAATAATAGTTTAGAACCGAATTGAAAGTGACCTCATAGTGGCCTGAAAGTATCATAGCATTATACACTGCAATTGCCCCACAACCTGCATCTCCAACGTTACTTGAACCGAACCGTATCTGGGAGAATGGCGCAAGCCCTTGCCCATTGATTAGTTCAGGCATAGGCCCATATGAAGCGATCGGAATTGCCTTTTTACCGCTGCGATCCACAAACACAATCGGATTTCCAAAACAATACACATAGAGATTCCCCGCCTGACTGATGGTATCGTGCTGTGGAGCATAGGCGTATCTGTTCAGGCCCAGTGCATCCCTGTATTCTCCAATCTGCTGGGGTGTATCCCCATAGATCATGTTTCCCGGATTCCAGTGGGTATCCGCCTGACTGAATCTGCCTAATGATGAATCGTAGTACCTAGCTCTCAGGTAATATTCGTTGGTCTCCTTGTCCAGGTATTCTCCACAGTAGCGGAAGGGATTGGCGTCGGAGGCAACCTGGTTCTTCTCGTTGCCGAAGGCGTCATAGGAATATGCTTTCGTGCTGTTGCCCGAGGCGTTGGTGAGGTTCACCACATCCCCGTGAGCGTTGTGGAGATAGTACTGCGTTGTACTGCCGCTTGTCATGGAGATCAGGCCGTTGCCTCGCAGGTAGGTGGTGATGCCTGTCCCGGTCTTCTCTCCGACTACATTGCCGCCGTCAAGATAGTAACAGGTGACAGTGGAACCTACTGCCTTTGCCGTGCGGATTCCCTCCGCGTTATAGGTGTAGGTGCTGCTCTGTCCGTTTATCGTCTGGCCGGTCAGCTGGTTGAAGCTGTTGTAGCTATAGCTCGCAATTGCCGCAATTCCGTCCTGAGGCCGCCACTCGCTTTTCGTCAGCAGATTCCCGTTGGCGTCATAGGTGTAGACTGAGTTCTTTGTC